>CANAZG010000002.1 GCA_947365965.1 uncultured Clostridia bacterium | reverse complement strand
TGGTATTATTGCATTATAAAACACAACCTAATTAAATAAAAACATTTATAACGGCCAAACCAAACAAAAACAAATATACGGCGGCCCACAATGAGTTGCCCCGCCTTCGGGTCATGATCCATCAAACGCCTATTACCGCGCCAAAACAGGTAAGCACAGGTGTTAAACCGAGGCAGAATCGGCAGAACACGCCCTACCCCATCAGCACGCTGATCACCGCCGGGATCAGGAAGAGCACGCCGCTGGCCAGATTGGAGGCCATAGAGCAGGCCAGCTGCTCCTCCTCAGACAGCTCGTCAAAGGGCACAATGTGCTCGTCCGCGAAGTCCGCAATGTCCCCGGTCAGACGGCGGCGCTTCTTTTTCTTCTCCGGACGGTTCTTCCCCGTCAGCAGGTGGGGGACCTCCAGCCCGTCCAGACGCAGATAGTTCAGCCACGCCAGACCAAACAGGATCAGCGCCGCCACAAAACAGCCGTCCCGTCCCACGGGCAGCAGACCCTTGTTGACATATCGGTCCCACAGCAGCACCACCGTCAGCATAACCGCGCACTTGGTCACAGCCCGGTAGATGGTGGGCCGGATCATGATCGCTGAAAACAGCGACAGCATCTTCTTCATCCTGTCTGGCTCCTTTTTACGTGAAGGAGGCCGGCCCTGGGGCCGGCCTCCTCGAAATATTTTGCTTAGGCCTGGATCTCTCTGCGGTACTGCTCCAGCTCCTTCTTGTTGCCATAGATGAAGTGACCGGGCAGAATCTCCTCCCAGACGGGCTTGTCAGTGCTGTAGTCGTGGACAGAGGGATCATACACCACCAGCTGCTTCTTCTTCTCCATCTCCGGATCCGGGATGGGGACCGCGCTCAGCAGCGCCTTGGTGTAGGGGTGCAGCGGGTGGAGGAACAGCTCCTCCGCCTCCGCCAGCTCCACAATGCGCCCCTTGTGAATAACAGCAATCCGGTCCGAGATGAACCGCACCACCGACAGATCGTGGGCGATGAACAGGTACGTCAGCCCGCGGCTGACCTTCAGCCGGTTGAGCAGGTTGAGCACCTGGGCCCGGATGGACACGTCCAGCGCGGAGATGGGCTCGTCGGCCACCACAAACTCAGGCTCCATAATCAGCGCCCGGGCAATGCCGATACGCTGACGCTGGCCGCCGGAGAACTCGTGGGGGAACCGGGAGGCAAACTCCGGCAGCAGGCCCACTTCCCGCAGCGCGTACTCCACCTTCCTCTTCCGGTCATCCTCGTCCTTGTAGAGATGGTGGTTGATGAGGCCCTCGGAGATGATGTAGTCCACCTTGGCCCGCTCGTTCAGAGAGGCCATGGGGTCCTGGAAGATCATCTGGCACTTCTTGATGACCTCCAGATCCAGCTCCTTGGAGATCTTCCCGCTGATCCGGCGGCCCTTGAAGAGGATCTCGCCGGCAGATACCGGGTTGATGCGGGTGATTGCGCGGCCAATGGTGGTCTTGCCCGAGCCGGACTCGCCCACCAGGGAGAAGGTCTCCCCCTTGTAGATGTCGATGTTGACGTGGTCAACGGCGACAAACTTTTTCCTGCCACTTCCGAAGGTAATTTGCAGGTCCTTGATCTCTATCAGCTTTTCACGCTCTGGCACAGCAAATTCCCTCCCTTACTTCCGCATCTGTTCACGCAGCTTTTTGATGGACGCAGGCTGCTCGATCTTGGGCGCTCTGGGGTCTAAGTACCAGGTCTTGGCCTTGTGGGTCTCCGACACATCAAAGAAGGGCGGCTCCTCCTCAAAGTCAATGGCCAGGGCCTGCTGGTTCCGGGGCGCGAAGGCGTCGCCCTTCACCTCGTAGAAGAGGTTCGGCGGCGTGCCGTCGATGGTGGGCAGATCCTCGCCCTTCACCCCCAGCTGGGGCAGGCTGGACAGCAGCGCCCACGTATAGGGGTGCCACGCGTCGTAGAAGATCTCGTTCACCATGCCGTACTCCACGATCTGTCCCGCGTACATGACCGCCACGCGGTCCGCCACGTTGGCCACCACGCCCAGGTCATGGGTGATGTAGATGACGGTCATGTTCAGCTCCCGCTGGAGCGCCCGGATCAGGTCCAGAATCTGGGCCTGGATGGTCACGTCCAGGGCCGTGGTGGGCTCGTCGCAGATGAGAATCTGGGGACGGCAGGCCACGGCGATGGCGATAACCACTCTCTGACGCATTCCGCCGGAGAACTCGTGGGGGTACTGGTTGGCCCGGCGCTCCGCGTCGGGAATGCCCACCTTCTTGAGCATCTCAATGGCCAGCTTCCTGGCCGCCTCGCCCTTGATCCCCTGGTTGAGCTCAATGCTCTCCTGGATCTGCTTGCCGATCTTCTTGAGAGGATTGAGGCTGGTCATGGGGTCCTGCATCACCATGGAGATCTTCTTGCCCCGGATGGTGAGCCAGTCCTTCTCCGCGGTATACTTGGAGATATCCGTGCCCTCATACATGATGGTGCCGCCGGTAATGGAGCCGTTGGCGTCCAGCATGCCCAGGAAGGACTTGGTAAACACGCTCTTGCCGGAGCCGGACTCGCCCACGATGGCCAGGGTCTCCCCCTCGTACAGGTCCAGGGAGCACCGGCGGATCGCCTTGAGGATCTTGCCCCGCAGGCTGAATTGAATCTCTACGTCCTTTGCGGACAGAATAGGTTCTTTCGCCATTCCTTCTCCCCCTCCCTTACACGTGGTTCCTGGGGTCAGCGGCGTCGGACACCGCGTTGCCCACCAGATAGAAGGTAACCGTAATCAGAGATACGATCACCGCCGGCTCAATCAGCAGATAGGGGTAGTCAAGGAAGAAGTTGCGGGCGTTGCGCAGCAGCAGCCCCAGGGACGGGGTGGCCGCGCCCAGGCCCAGGCCCAGGTAGCTCAGGGTGGACTCCAGGGCGATGGTGCCGGGGATGGACAGGGCCAGGCGCAGAATAATCACGCTGATGAGGTAGGGGAAGATGTTCTTCACCAGCACCCGCCACACCGGGGTACCCAGGCACCGGGAGGCCAGGTTGTACTCCCGGTCCCGGTACATGAGCACCAGATTGCGCACGTTCCGCGCCATGACCAGCCAGCCGATGGCGATCATCGCCGTGGCCATAATGCCGAAGCCCTGGCCCACGATCAGGGCCACCAGGGTCATGTAGATGACAGTAGGTATATTGTTGATGACATTGTACAATTCGGTCAGCGGCCGGTCCAGCCAGCGCACGTAGCCCCACAGGCACCCGATGGCTACGCCCACAATGGCCTCCCCGACAGCCACCACAAGGGCCAGCTTGATGGAGACCTGGGCGGCGTACCACACCTGGCACCAGTAGTCCCGTCCCAGGTTGTCCGTGCCGAACCAGTACTCGGCGCAGGGACCCAGGAAGGTTGTCTCCCGATTGCTCACCAGCTCCGTATACTGATACTTGCCGATGGCCAGGGCGATGAAGGTGAAGACCACCAGCACGATGAACACAATGGCCATGAACACGGCGGACTTCTTCTTCAGGAAGTTGTGCCACACAGAGCGCCAGTAGGAGTAGTTGGAGTAGCCGATCCGCTCGGCGGCGTCGGCGGAATATTCCACTACGCGGAACAGTTCGTCTTGGTTCACCTTGCTCATTATCGGGTCTCGCCTCCTCCCGCCAGCTTGATGCGCGGATCAAGAATCATCATCAGGATATCGCCAAGGAACACGCCGATGATGCCCAGGCTGGCGTACAGGAATACGCAGCCCTGGACCACGTTGGTGTCGTAACGGTTGATGGCGTCGGTCATCAGCGTGCCCATGCCGGGCACGGAGAAGAACCGCTCCACCAGCAGGGAGCCGCCCAGGGTGAGCAGCAGAGATGCGGGGATGTACTGGGCCAGGGGCACGAAGGCGTTTTTCAGCACGTGCCGGACCATGATGCTCTGGCTGGACATACCCTTGATCCGGGCCAGCTTGATGTAATCCTTTGTGGACTCATCCACCATGTACCGCCGGGTCCACAGCGCGTAGTGGGCGATGGACGTGAGGGCGAGACAGGCGATGGGCAGGATACTGGAGGGCCCGGGGTTGCGGTTGGAGTAGAGGCTGGGCAGCTTGAGGATTCTGGCGCCGAAGGCCAGAACCAGGGAGTAGGACACCAGCGGAGGCACGGAGTTGACGAATACTGTGTAGACGGTGCCCACATGATCCATCAGACGGTCCTTCTGCCGGGCCTGCAGCACGCCCAGGATCACGCCCACGGCCAGAGAGATGGCCATGGCGATCAGTCCCAGCCGCATGGAGATGGTGAACTTGCCGGCCACGATGCTCCACACAGAAACACCAGTCTGAATCCTCCGCGACTCACCGAAGTCCAGACGAAGGAGACCCCTATAGAACCGGAACAACTGTGTGGGTATCGGGTCCAGCAGGCCCGCGGCCTGCAGCATGTCGTGCTTTGTCTCCTCGTCGTACTTCATCTGCTGCTCCTCAGTGAAGTAGTAATCCGTGGGGAGCATGCGCATGAGCACAAAGACGATGGAGACAATGATGAAAACCGTCAGAAGGGATTGCAGCAGCCGCTTGACCGTGTACTTAGCCATCAGTTGGCGTTATAATTCTCGACGAACTGAGCGTAGGCCTCGGCGGTATAGGGCTCCGTGGAGGTTTCCCAGTTCTTGTAGGTGTAGGTCTGGCAGCCGTACAGAGCGTGCATCTTGGAGTAGTCGTTGATCTTGGTCATTTGCCAGGCGTTCTCGTAGTTGGAGGGGATGGTCAGAGCGTGGTTGAGCAGGAAGGCCTCGGCCTCGGCGAACTTCTCATAGCGGGCGTCCGGATCGTCGAAGATGTTCTTGGCCTCGCGCTCCAGGCGGGTGAACTCCTCAAAGAGGGCGATGGTGTCGGGATCGGTCAGATCGTTGATGTTGGTGTAGTTGTTGGCGTAGTAGGCGTTGTCGTCGCCGTAGACGATCTGATCCAGGAAGTTCTCCACGTCGCCGTAGTCAGCGCCCCAGCCGTTGCCGGTGAAGCTCTGGAGCCTGGGATTGACAACCTCCTGCTGGAGGGAGGAGACGAACTCGCAGATGTTCAGGTTGATGAAGTCCTTGCCCAGGGTGCGCTCGAAGTTCTCCTTCAGAACGGTGGCGCCGTCCAGAGCAGAGCCGCCGCCGGCCTTGATGTAGTAGTCCATCTGCACGGGGAAGGTGACGCCCTTGGCGGTCAGCTCCTCCATGGCCTGCTCCTTGTACTGGAGGGCCAGCTCCTCGTTGAAGCGGCGGGGGCTGCCGGTGCCGGCGGGGCCGATGTTCTCCAGCTTCTCAATGACCCGCTCGGTGTAGTCGGTGCCGTCCTCAAAGTAGAGCAGACCCTGCATGGTGAAGCACAGGTTCTCCAGGTTCAGGGGGTTGACCTGATTGAGCCGGGCCCAGGTGGTCTCCAGGTTCACGCCGTAATACAGGGCCTTGCGGAAGGCCTCGCTGGTAACGGCGGTGTTCCAGTTGGTGTCGGGGGTGCCGTCGGGATTGTTCTTGGCAAAGTTGAGCTGATACTGGTAGGAGAACTTGCGGAAGCGGGTCTCCACCAGGTAGTCGTTATCGGGATCGTCGGGGTTGCTGCGGATGGTATTCAGGGTGGACTCGCTCAGCTCGGTGTTGTCCACCTCGCCGGTGTCGAAGAGCTCGTCGTCCTTGGTGGCCTCGTCGATCATGACGATGGTCACGGTGTCGAACAGATAGGCGTCCTTATCCCAGTAGCTGGGGTTGCGGGTGAGGATCTTCTCGTTGTTCATGATGTACTCGGTGATGGTGTAGGGGCCGTTGTACCACATCTGGGTGTTGTTCATGCCCACCATGCCGTCCACGCCCTTCTCATCAATCTCCGCCTGGGAGATGGGGTACAGGGCGGCGGAGGTGCAGAGGGTGTCGAAGTAGGGGGTGTTGTTGATGCAGGTGTAGTTGAGGGTGTAGTCGTCGGGAGCCTTGACGCCCACCTTGTCAAACTCGGGGTTGTTCTCGGTGGTCAGGGCCATAGCGGCGCCGGGGTTGGTCTCCGCCAGCTCCTTGGTGTAGTTGTAGTAGTCCATGGCGCCCTCCACCATGGTGACCAGCATGGAGGTGTTGTTGGCGCCGTTCTTCTCAAAGTTGAGGATCCACTCCATGGCGGTGACCCAGTCCTGGGCGGTGCACTTGGCCTTCTCATTGCCCTCCATGTCCACCCAGGTCACGTCGTCGCGCAGCTCAAAGGTCCAGGTCTTGCCGTCCTCGCTGCCCCACTTCGTGGCCACGGCGGGCTGCAGCTTGCCGTAGTTGTCGATCTCCAGCAGGGGGGAGTAGGCGTTGCAGAGGACGTTCAGGTCCGCGGCCCTCTCGGTGTGGAGGATAAAGAACTCCTCCAGCTCACGGGTGCCGCTGCTCTCCCAGGTCACCAGGTCCTTGATGGGCTCGCCGCCGTTGCTGGGGGCGGGGGGCTCGGTGGGGGTGGTGTTGGTGTTGTCGGTGTTGCCGGGGGTGTTGGCGTTGTTGTTGTCCGCGGGCTGGTTGTTGTTGCCGCCGCAGGCGGACAGAACCAGCAGAGCGGTCAGCAGCATCGCCAGAATACGAGTTGCCTTTCTCTTCATCTTGGTGTCACTCCTCACAAAATTGCCAAATAAAGCAAAGCCCCCCGCTGGAACTCCAGCCCTGCCGCAGGCGGACGCGGCAGAAGGACCTTTGTTTCCCCGCGCCGCGGGGAAACAAAAATGGCTCGGGAGCCTCTGCTCTATTTGCTACCAATAATTTATCATTTTTGTCACAGCCTGTCAAGCATTTTTCCGGCTGCCGCTGGCAATTTTGGACAATGTGCCAATACCTGTGAGCCCGTCCGGCGGGGGAAAGCGTTCGCCCGGGGCGGGCGGACAGGGCCGGAAATATCCGCCGGCAGGGGAATATTCCCATTGCCGGCGGACGGGGACCGGGCCCGTCCCCCGGGCGGGCCGGTGAGCCGGGGGGAGGAATATTTTTGATAAGATTGCAATAAACTGATCTTTTAACCACTATTCTGCGAAATCCCCTCTGATAAGTTGAAAAAGATTGACAAAATCGGAGCCATCCTGTACAATCGGTACAATCCAGCCAGACCAGCGGAAAGGGGAGGGAATCGCCATGACCTTGTCGGAGTATATGAACAGCCAGTTTTCCCTGTGGCAGAACGTGGATTTCTTTCTGCGCATCGCGGCGGCCTGCGTGTGCGGGGCCTGCATCGGCGCGGAGCGGAGCAAGCGGTACAAGGAGGCGGGCATACGGACCCACATCATCGTGTGCTGCGCCTCGGCCCTGCTGATGATCGTGTCCAAATACGGCTTTGCGGATCTGACGGACCCTGCGGGGGCCATGTACAGCGGCATCCGGGGCGCGGACCCGGCCCGGATCGCGGCCCAGGTGGTCAGCGGCATCAGCTTTCTGGGGGCCGGGGTGATCTTCAAGCACGGCAACGCGGTGCGGGGCCTGACCACGGCCGCCGGGCTGTGGGCCACGGCGGGCATCGGCCTGGCCATGGGGGCAGGGATGTACCCGGTGGGGGTGTTCGGCACGGTGATGATCGCCCTGCTCCAGATTCTCATGCACAAGTTTGTCATGCAGGCGGACGCCCTGGCCAGCAACCACCTCCACTTCACGGTCCAGGACAGCGCCCAGTTCCACGAGCAGCTGGGGGAGTACCTCCAGAAGCGCAATGTCCAGATCATGGACAGCCGCATTACATACCACGACGACGGCTTTGTCAGCTACGACATCACCGTCCGGGCCCCCCGGGAGATGACCATCAGCGAGCTCAACCAGTTCCTCCGCTCCTGCGGGGACGTGCGGGGCGTCAGCTATACGCCGATCTATTAATGTAATGTAGGGTATATTGGAAAATGGAGAGGCGGATCGCCGGGTTTCCGGCGGGGATGCTGCTCATACTGTCAAAAAAGCCCTCCGCAGGAGTTTCGCGCCCGCAGGCGCGAAATAAATTCAGATCGTTTTTCTCGCGGCGTGTACGTGACGTTAGGCCGCCTTCAGCGGCCCCAGCCCTAAGGCCAGCCCCAGGCTGGCCCACGGGGAAAAACACTTTCCACGGAGCGAGCGTCGAGCTGTACGCCTTTGGCGTACAGCGAGGCGCAGAGCGGAGTGAAGACCCACTCAAAAAAGTGGCTCCGCCACTTTTTTGACACGCAGAGGCGGACCGCCGGGTTTCCGGCGGTCCGCCTTGGCTTTCTACGCTTATCTGGGGTTCTTGATGGCTGCCTGAGCGGCGGCCAGCCGGGCGATGGGCACCCGGAAGGGGGAGCAGGAGACGTAGGTGAGGCCCACGTTGTGGCAGAAGTCCACCGTGGAGGGGTCGCCGCCCTGCTCGCCGCAGATGCCCAGCTTGATGTCCGGGCGGGTCTGGCGGCCCAGCTCGCAGGCCATCTTCACCAGACGGCCCACGCCCACCTGATCCAGGCGGGAGAAGGGATCGGACTCGTAGATCTTCCGGTCATAGTAGCTGGCCAGGAACTTGCCCGCGTCGTCGCGGCTGAAGCCGAAGGTCATCTGGGTCAGATCGTTGGTGCCGAAGGAGAAGAACTCCGCCTCCTGGGCGATGTCGTCGGCGGTAAGGGCGGCGCGGGGGATCTCGATCATGGTGCCCACCTTGTAGACCATGTCGCTGTCCGCCTCGCGGATGAGCTTGCGGGCCACCTTGTCAATGGTCTTCTTCACGTACGCCAGCTCCTTGGCCTCACCAACCAGGGGGACCATGATCTCCGGCACGATCCGCCACGCCGGACGGCGGGACCGGACCGCCAGAGCGGCCTTGATGATGGCGGCAGTCTGCATCTTGGCGATCTCGGGGTAGGTGATATCCAGGCGGCAGCCCCGGTGGCCCATCATGGGGTTGAACTCGTGGAGGCTGTCGATGGTCTTGCGCAGCTGATCCTCGGTGATGTTCATCTCCTTGGCCAGGGCCTTGATGTCCGCCTCGTCGGTGGGCAGGAACTCGTGGAGGGGGGGATCCAGCAGGCGGATGGTGACGGGCTTGCCCATCATGGCCTCGTAGATCTCCTCAAAGTCCTTCTGCTGCATGGGCTCCAGCTTGGCAAGGGCCCGCTCCCGCTGCTCCACGGTCTCGGAGACAATCATCTCACGGATGGCGGCGATGCGCTCGGGATCAAAGAACATATGCTCCGTGCGGCACAGGCCGATGCCCTCGGCGCCAAAATTCTTGGCCTGCCGGGCGTCCTTGGGGGTGTCGGCGTTGGTGCGGACCTCCAGGGCGCGGAACTTGTCCGCCCAGTTCATGATCCGCTCGAACTCGCCGGAGATCTTGGCCTCGGCGGTGTGGAGACGCTCGCCGTAGATGTTGCCGGTGGAGCCGTCCAGGCTGATCCAGTCGCCCTCCTTGTAGGTCTTGCCGCCCAGGGTGAAGCACTTGTTGGCCTCGTCTATGGCGATATCCCCGCAGCCGGAGACGCAGCAGGTGCCCATGCCCCGGGCCACCACGGCGGCGTGGCTGGTCATGCCGCCCCGGACGGTGAGGATGCCCCGGGCGAAGTGCATGCCCTCGATGTCCTCGGGGCTGGTCTCCAGGCGGACCAGGATCACCTTGTGGCCCTTGTCCACCCACTCCACCACGTCGTCAGCGGTGAACACTACCTGTCCGGCGGCGGCGCCGGGGGAGGCGGCCAGGCCCTGGCCGATGGGGGCCACCCGGTCCAGCTCCTCCTTGGGGAAGGTGGGGTGGAGGAGGCTGTCCAGGCTCTTGGGGTCGATCATGGCCACGGCCTCTTCCTCGGTAATCATGCCCTCGTCCACCAGATCGCAGGCGATCTTCAGGGCGGCGGCGGCGGTGCGCTTGCCGTTGCGGGTCTGGAGCATGAAGAGCTTCTTGTTCTCAATGGTGAACTCCATGTCCTGCATATCCCGGTAGTGGTACTCCAGCTTTCTGGAGATGTCCACGAACTGCTGATAGGCCTCGGGCATGACCTCGGCCAGCTGGTCGATGGTCTGGGGGGTGCGCACGCCGGCCACCACGTCCTCGCCCTGGGCGTTCATGAGGAACTCGCCGAACAGCTTCTTCTCGCCGGTGGCGGGGTTGCGGGTGAAGGCCACGCCGGTGCCGGAGGTGTCGCCCATGTTGCCGAAGACCATCTCCTGAACGTTGACGGCCGTGCCCCAGGAGGAGGGGATGTCGTTCATGCGGCGGTAGTAGATGGCCCGGGGGTTGTCCCAGGAGCGGAACACGGCCCGCACCGCGCCCATGAGCTGCTCACGGGCGTCCTGGGGGAACTCCTCGCCGATCTTCTCCCGGTACTCGTTCTTGAACATCTCCGCCAGCTCCTTGAGGTCCTTGGCGGTCAGCTCGGTATCCAGCTTCACGTTGCGCTTGGCCTTCATCTCGTCGATGAGCTCTTCAAAGTACTTCTTGCCCACCTCCATGACCACGTCGGAGTACATCTGGATGAACCGGCGGTAGGAGTCGTAGGCGAAGCGGGGATTCTTGGTCTTCTTGGCAAAGGCCTCCACCACCTCGTCGTTGAGGCCCAGGTTGAGGATGGTGTCCATCATGCCGGGCATGGAGGCCCGGGCGCCGGAGCGGACGGAGACCAGCAGGGGATTGTTCATGTCCCCGAACTTCTTGCCGGTCATGTCCTCCAGCTGGGACATATAGGCCATGATCTCATCCTGGATCTCGGCGTTGATGGTGCGCCCGTCCTGGTAGTACTGGGTGCAGGCCTCGGTGGTGATGGTGAAGCCCCTGGGCACGGGCATGCCCAGGTTGGTCATCTCGGCCAGATTGGCCCCCTTGCCGCCCAGCAGCTCCCGCATGGAGCCGTTGCCCTCGGAAAACAGATACACAAACTTTTTGCTCACTTGAACGCATTCCTCCTGCTTTCATTTGTAATGCCGGGAGAGGGCTGACCCTCCCCCCGGGAAAAACAAGGCTTTTACCCCCCCATTATAAAAGGGATATTTCCACTTTGCAAGGGGATTCTGCCAGATTTCCCAGGAAATTTCGCCGCCTCCCGGCCCGGGAGAAAAATTTATGTATACTTTTTGAAAAATGTGTGGTATACTATATCATGAGTAAGAACATGTATTCATAACCCTTGCGTACATGTACTGAGATAGGGACCGCCCTCCGGCGCTCCCCTGCCGCCGGATCCTCGGGTCCGGCAGCCGCCGTTCCCCCTCCGGGCGGGACGGCCCCTGATAGGGATATTTGCAGGCCGCTGCGGGCGGGTCTGTAATTATAAATATGGCGGCGGGCCCAGGCGGCCCCACCGCGCGGAAAAGCCATGCAAAACGGGCAGAGGCTCTCCGGCAGGCCCACGATGAGAGGTGCGGACTGCGGAAGGCCCTTCCCGTCTGCTTGTGTTGCGCTTTTCTTTCACAAAATTCAACTGATTTCATCAAAAGGAGTGCAAAATTTTGGCAGAAAAAATGAAAATCATCCCTCTTGGCGGCCTCAACGAGGTCGGCAAGAATATGACCGTCTATGAGCACGGCGGAGAGATCATCGTGGTGGACTGCGGCATGGGCTTCCCGGACGGGGACATGTACGGCATCGACCTGGTCATCCCCGACGCCACATACCTCGTCAAGAACAAGGGCCGTATCCGAGGGCTGTTCATCACCCACGGACACGAGGACCACATCGGAGCCATCCCCTACATCCTGCGCCAGGTGAACATGCCCGTATACTGCACCCGGCTTACGGCGGGGCTCATCAAGCTGAAGCTGGAGGAGCACGGCCTCCTCAAGCAGACCAAGCTCATCACCGTGGAGGCCGGGGAGATGATCCGGGTGGGCAAGTTCTACGTGGAGTTCATCCACGTCAACCACTCCATCGCCGACTCCGTGGCCTTTGCCATCCACACCAGCATGGGCGTTCTCGTCCACACCGGGGACTTCAAGATCGACTCCACTCCCATTGACGGCGAGGTCATCGACCTGGGCCGCTTCGGGGAGCTGGGCCGGGAGGGGGTGCTGGCCCTGCTGGCGGACTCCACCAACGTGGAGCGGCCGGGGTACACCATGAGCGAGCGGATCGTGGGCAAGACCTTTGACCGGCTCTTCACCGGCTGCAAGCAGCGCATCATCGTCACCACCTTCGCCTCCAACGTCCACCGCATCCAGCAGGTCATCGACGCGGCGGCGGCCTGCGGGCGGAAGGTGGCGGTGTCCGGCCGGAGCATGGAGAACATCATGCGGGTGTCCACGGAGTTGGGGTACATGAAGCTGCCCAAGAACACGGTGGCGGACCTCAACAAGGTCAAGAGTCTGCCCCTGGACAAGCAGGTGCTGGTGACCACGGGCAGCCAGGGGGAGGAGATGAGCGCCCTGTACCGCATGGCCTTCTCCCAGCACCGGCAGATCGACGTGGGCCCCGGGGATCGGGTCATCATCTCCGCCAGCGCCATCCCGGGCAACGAGAAGACCATCGGCCGGGTCATCAACGAGCTCTTCCGCAAGGGGGTGGACGTGATCTACGACAAGTCCGATCCCCTCCACGTCTCCGGCCACGCCTGCCAAGAGGAACTGAAGATCATCCACGCCCTGACCAAGCCCCGGTTCTTCATTCCCCTCCACGGGGAGCAGAAGATGCTCCGCCGCCATGTGAATCTGGCCATGGAGATGGGCATGGACCGGAAGAACATTGTGCTGCCGGAGATCGGCAGCGTCATTGAGCTGACCGCCAAGACCATCAAGATCGCCGAGAATCCGGCCCCCTCCGGCTCCGTGCTGGTGGACGGCAGCGGCGTGGGCGACGTGGGCGCGGTGGTGCTGCGGGACCGGAAGATTCTGGCCGAGGACGGCATGGTGGTGGTGATCCTGAACCTCCAGCACGGCCAGCTCCTCAGCGAGCCGGAGATCATCACCCGGGGCTTCATCTACGTCAAGGAGTCGGAGGAGCTGATGCGGGCGCTGAAGGAGGTGGCCAGCACGGCGGCCATGGCGGCTATCGGCAAGAAGACCCGGGACACCGGGGAGCTGCGCTCTGCGGTCAAGAGCGCGGTGAGCGGCTACCTCTTCAAGCACACCAAGCGCAGCCCCATGGTAATCCCCGTGGTCAACCGGCTGTAAGAACCTGTGTTCATTCTTTTTTCTTGAAAGAAAAAAGAATCAAAAAAGAACTTTTAGAAGTGGTAAATTAGGGCTGCCGGCAATCTGACGATAGATTGCCGGCAGCCCTTCTATTGCCTGTAAAGTTTTTCTTTTTGATTCTTTTTCTTTATTCACAAAGAAAAAGAATGACTGCGCATCTTACTTCATGCCTGCGGTGATGATGGCCATCTTGTAGACCTCCTCGGCGTTGCAGCCCCGGGAGAGGTCGTTGATGGGGGCGTTGAGGCCCTGGAGGATGGGGCCGTAGGCCTCATAGCCGCCCAGGCGCTGGGCGATCTTGTAGCCGATGTTGCCCGCCTCGATGTTGGGGAACACGAAGGTGTTGGCGTAGCCGGCCACCTTGCTGCCCGGGAACTTCAGCTGGCCCACCGTGGGGGAGACGGCGGCGTCGAACTGCATCTCGCCGTCAATGGCGAACTCCGGAGCCAGCTCCTGGGCGGTCTTGGTGGCGGCGGCGGACAGGGGGACCGTCGCGCCCTTGCCGGAGCCCTTGGTGGAGAAGCTGAGCATGGCAACCTTGGGCTCGATGCCGAAGAACTGGGCGGTGCGGGCGGACTCCACGGCCACCTCCGCCAGCTTCTGGGCGGCGGATACGGTGACATTGCCCTCCTTGTCCACGCTGTCCTCATAGGAGATGTTGATGGCGCAGTCGCCCATGCACAGCATCCGCAGGGCCTCGTCCCCGGTTTCCCGCTTCATGATGAAGCAGGAGGAGACCAGGTGTGCGCCGGGCTTGGTCTTGATGAGCTGGAGGGCCGGCCGGACGGTGTCGGCGGTGGAGTAGGTGGCGCCGCCCAGCAGGGCGTCGGCCTTGCCCATCTTCACCAGCATGGTGCCGAAGTAGTTGCCCTTCTGGAGGGCGGCGCGGCACTCGTCCTCGCTCATCTTGCCCTTGCGCAGCTCCACCATCTTGGCCACCATCTCGTCCATGCCGGCGTAGGCGGCGGGATCAATGATCTCCGCCTTGGCGACGTCGAAGCCGTTCTTCTCCGCCGCGGCCTTGACCTCCTCCACATTGCCCACCAGGATCACGTCCATCAGATCCTCCTTCAGCAGCCGGGCGGCGGCCTCCAGAATGCGGGCGTCGGGTCCCTCGGTGAACACGATGGTGCGGCGGTTCTCCTTCAGATTCTTCAAAAGACCGGTAAACATGGTTTGCTTCCTCCGTTTTTCTGTTCAGTATTGTGCGCAGGGCCGGGCCCTGCCCCAAGTAATCCCATTATACACCTAACCAGGCCGGGGCTCAATGCTATTTTGCAAAAGATTTTTGTTTTCTCTGGAAGCGGCGGGGATTCCCGGCGTTGGACGGCAGTTATCCGGAAGCACAATCGAATGGATCTTATTTTTGAAAACCACTTGACATTTCCCTTGTTCCGGCATATACTACAGCACAATGATATATCAAGTTTTTTTGATTTGAGGTTGCCGCCATGGATAACATCCACCAGGAGCACGCGAAGGTGTTCAAGGCTCTGTGTGACCCGAAACGGCTTGCCATTCTGGAGCAGCTGCGAAGCGGTGAAAAATGCGCCTGTGTCCTTCTGGGGCCGATGGATCTGACGCAGTCAGGCTTGTCTTACCACATGAAAATTCTGTGTGATTCCGGGCTTGTAGCGAGCAGGCAGGAGGGCAAGTGGACGCACTACCGTCTGAGCGAGGCCGGCAGGGAGGAGGCGGTGCGGCTGCTGCTGACCCTCACCACACCGGACACAGACCAGTCCTGCGAATGCTCCCCATGCGGCAGGGAAACGCCATCCTAGCGCGATGGCGTTTCTCTTCACACAAAACATCAAAAATTTTTGATATGTTGTCCGACAAATTGAAAGCGAGGTTTTCTCTATGGGCGTTTGGCAGTTTATCCAAGATCAGGTCTTAGGCATGAAGTGGCTGAATGGGCTGATTGGCGGCGGCCTTTCCATGCTGGGGCTGGATGTGGGAGGGCGCATAGGAGGGAGCGTCCAGTTTTTCCTCTATGACGTACTGAAAATCACGGCCCTGCTCTGCTTCTTGATTTTCGTCATTTCCTACATTCAAAGCTATTTCCCGCCGGAGCGGAGCAAGCGGATATTAGGCCGTTTTCATGGTATCGGCGCAAATATCATATCCGCTCTGTTGGGTACCGTCACCCCCTTTTGCTCCTGCTCCTCCATCCCTCTGTTTATCGGCTTCACCAGCGCCGGACTGCCGTTAGGGGTTACATTCTCGTTCCTGATCTCCTCTCCAATGGTAGACCTGGGCAGTCTGATTCTCCTGATGAGCATTTTCGGCGCAAGGGTTGCTGTTGTCTATGTGGCAGTCGGGCTGGTGATCGCCGTAGCGGGCGGAACCTTGATCGAGAAGCTGCGCATGGAGTCGTATGTGGAGGAATTTATCCGCAAGGCTGGCGGCGTAGATATTGAGTCCCCTGCGCTGACGAAGCGGGAGCGGATTCAATTCGCCAAAGAGCAGGTTGTCTCCACTTTTCAGAAGGTATTCCCGTATATTTTGATCGGCGTGGGCATTGGGGCGGTCATTCACAACTGGATTCCAGAGAGCTGGATTGAAGCTGTGCTGGGCGGCAGCAACCCCTTCGGCGTTATCCTTGCCGCGCTGGTGGGTATTCCCATGTACGCCGACATTTTCGGCACCATCCCCGTGGCGGAGGCCCTGTTATATAAGGGCGCACAGCTTGGCACAATCCTCTCCTTTATGATGGCTGTCACCACATTAAGTCTGCCGTCTATCATTATGCTCCGCAAGGCGGTCAAGCCCAAATTGCTCGCTCTGTTCGTCGGCATCTGCGCCGTTGGCATTATCATCGTCGGCTACCTGTTCAATGTGTTCCAATTTTTATTGATATAAATTTTAGGAGGAATGATTTATGAGATGTATTGTGTAAAGGGTGGTTTCACCATCCAAATACACATTGGCTGATGGTTCATTTGTGGCAAAATGACACAGGCTGGAAAGGCGGTGATCAACCAGCAGGAGGGAACCGAAGCGGGAGCGTCTGGGGATGACCTGGGCGCTCCGATCTCTTTGTCGGCCCTCTGCGAAGAGCGCACTTACTCACCACCGTCCAAGGGCTGATGGTGATACTGCCTGACGGCAGCCGTGCGCCCTCCGGGGGCGGCTCCGCCGGGGTGTCCTCCCCTGCTGGTATAATCCCAGCAAACGCCAACGGCGGCTTGTGCATCGGACGGAGCCGCGCCGATGCAGCGGGGGCTTGGAGGCCGTCGGCCACTAATCGGTACTAGGTATATACCGATATATGTTTACTATAAGGATTAGTTGACTGCTACTCAGGTTAGTGCTATACTTTTTTCAACTGTTATTATTTCCAACATTAAAATTCGGGAATAATACTGCCATAACATGGGGTATAGAGTGATGACAAATAATCAAAAAGGATTAGATTTTGAGCGAAAATGCTACAAAAAACTCAAAGAAATTGGTTTTTCAGATTTACAGCTCACAAGAAATACCGATAATGGAGCCGACATTGTTGGGGCGTATAATGGGCAAATATATGCTTTTCAGTGCAAGGATCATGGAAAGAGACAAGGGAACGGATGTGTTCAAGAGGCAGTTGCTGCGAGACGGCTATATAGGGCTAATAGGTGTGTTGTAATTTCAAGTAGCGGATTTACACCATCTGCGATTGCACTAGCCAAAGCTAATAATTGTATATTGCTTACTGCATCTGATTTTTGGGAACTGCATGATTTTCCTCCAGTTAATTACTCCGCGCTTTTCTATGAGGAAACAATTGTAAACGACTTTGATTATGGTTTGCAGGAAGAATATGAGAAAATCAGGAAAAATCTCCACAGAACACCTAAATGGGATGAATTAGATAAACATTTGCAATATAGAATAAGAAAGAAATATAGAAATTATAGTCGTTTTCTTGCTGAAATTGGCGATACGCCATATTCTAAAAAGCCACCGGCTAAAGAAATAAAAGAGGAATATCGGAGAATAAGGTCTATAATAAACAGAATCCCAACCTTATCTGATGTAGAAAAGCATAGCTCATTTTCCAGAAATTTATTTAAAGAGTATCCTTTTACAAAACTACAGAAAGAGTGCGGTGACCGGCCGAACATTGAAAGAAATGTAACTAAGGAGCAGCTAGTAGATGCATATTTTGCATTGCAAGAAGAACTTGGACATTCACCAACAATAAAAGAAATTGATGGGCAAGGTATGTATCGAAGTTCTTATTATAGGAGACGATGGGGTAGCATAGATGGTTTTTTAGACAGTATCGGAAAATCAAGAACAGAAGCTGGCCTGAACCGAGTATATTCCGAGAAAGAAATAATTGTTATTTACTCACTGATAAAAATTTTGCTTTCGGTTATAAAAGAGAGTACCAGCTATAAAATCAACCATACTGTCCTTGAACAATTGCAGTTTGAGGGGAAAAGTCTAATTTCACCATCAACAATTTCAAAAAAGTTCGGGGGATGGGATAATTTTCTTCAGTACATACAAAGTAATGGAATAGATTTATCTCTGGAGAAAACAATTAAACATATACAAGAACAAGAAACCTTTTTCTACAGGAATAGTATTTTGCTATGAAAATAGGGCAAGTGGTACCATCAGTTTTTGAGGCGCATTGGAGAGATATACTGCTTTTTGGATCATCAATGGCCACTGTCAACGGTGCTTGCGGCACTGTCGTTGAGTCTTTGCTGACGGACAACCAAAGGGGGATTTCACTCGAGTGAAATCCCCCTTGACAAATGTTCTCTTGGGACTGTTTCGTAAGAAAAAGGAAGAAGCCGCATCCTGCTGCTGCGGCAGCTGCACTGCGGAGACAATGGAGCAGGCGGAAGCGGCAAAGTCCGCCGCCGGGGGCAAAGTACTGGGGAGCGGCTGTGCCAAATGCAATGCCCTGGAGGAGGCTGTCCGGGACGCTCTGACGGAGCTGGGAATGGACACATCCATTGACCATGTGACGGACTTTGCGCAGATCGCCGCCTATGGGGTAATGACTACCCCGGTCCTGGTTGTTGACGGCAAGGTGGTATCCTATGGCAAGGCGCTGAAAAAGGACGAGGCCAAGGCTGTCATTGAAAAGGCGAGAAAAAAGGATTCGCTCTAAAAATTTTGAATACGACAAAAAGAGGAGGGAGACAGCGCACTGAGCTGTCTCCCTCCTCTTATCCGCTACCGCGCCCTCTCATAGGCCCGCCGGACCTCCGCCAGGGAGAGCCCCTTTTCCCGGGCAATAGCTGCCAGATCCTCATACTCCGGCTTTCTCTTGACGATCCCCCAGCCGGTCCCGGTCTTCCGGGCCACCGTCCCCAGGGGCGTCTCCACCTTGTCCCCGGTCACCGCCAGGGCGTACCGGGGGCAGTCCGTCCGCCGCACGCCGAAGGTACTGGTCAGACGCAGGATCTCCCGGGCCAGCTGATCGGCCTCCGCCGGGCGGCACAGGCACAGGAGCAGCGCCCCGGGCCGGTGCTTCTTCATCTGGAGGGGCACATAGGACACGTCCAGGGCCCCCGCCGCCAGCAGGGCCTCCATGGCCTGCCCCAGCTCCTCGCCGGTCATGTCGTCAATGTTGGCCATCAGCTCCGTCACCGTGTCGTTGGGCCCCGCCCCGGTCTCCGCCGTGTCCAGCCAAAAGGCCCGCAGGCAGTTGGCCCGGGGGAAGTCCTTGGTCCCGCAGCCGTAGCCACAGCCCCGGACCACCCCCTCCGGCATGGGGCCGAAGCCGCCGGCAAAGGTGCGCAGCAGGGCCGCCCCGGTGGGGGTGCACAGCTCGGCAACAATGTCTCCGCTCACCACCGGCACCCCCTCCAGGAGCCGGGCCGTGGCCGGGGCGGGCACCGGCAGCAGGCCGTGGGCGGTGCGCACCGTGCCGCTGCCCACAGTCACCGGGGAGGCCCACACCGCCTCCGGGGCCAGCAGGTGCATCAGATAGCACACCCCCGTCACGTCCATCACCGCGTCCAGGGCCCCCACCTCGTGGAAGTGGACCTCCCCCACCGCCACGCCGTGGGCCGCCGACTCCGCCTGGGCGATGCGCCCGTAGACCTCCATAGCCCGGTCCCGCACCGCCTGGGGCAGGTCAAAGCCGCCGATCATCTCCCGGATATCCCCCAGGGAGCGGTGGTGATGGTGATGGTGCTCATGGTCATGATCGTGATCGTGGTGGTGTCCCTCCTCCCGGCCGTGGACCGCCACCCGCATGTGGGCGCCGGCGATGCCCTGGCGGGTGACGGTCTCCGCCGTCAGTGTCACGCCGGGGAGGAGGCGGTTCATGTCCCGGAGAAAGCCCTCCTTATCCGGGCACAGCTCATAGAGGGCCCCCATGAGCATGTCCCCGGCCGCGCCCATGGCGCACTCCAAATACAGTGTCTTCATTGGTCAATCCCTTTCATCTGGTTGATCCGGTGGGCCAGGAAGCCCCCGCCGAAGCCGTTGTCAATGTTCACAACGCTCACTCCGCTGGCGCAGGAGTTGAGCATGGCCAGCAGGGCGGCCAGACCGCCCAGGTTGGCCCCGTAGCCCACGCTGGTGGGCACGGCGATCACCGGGCAGCTCACCAGTCCCCCCACCACGCTGGGCAGGGCTCCCTCCATTCCGGCCACGGCCACGATGCACCGGGCCTCCTCCAGCGCCTCCAGGTGGGCCAGGAGCCGGTGGAGCCCGGCCACCCCCGCGTCGTAGATCCGGTGGACCCGGCTGCCCAGGGCCTCGGCGGTGAGGGCCGCCTCCTCGCACACAGCCAGATCGCTGGTGCCCGCGCTGACCACGGCCACGGAGCCCGTCAGGGGGATCTCCACCGGGTTGGCCACCGCCAGCCGGGCCGCCGCGCTGTATCGGTAGGGGAACCGGCCCCGGAGCTTCTCCTCCTTCTCCCCGCTCAGGCGGGTGATGAGGATGTTCCCCGCCCCCCGCTCCACCATGGAGCGGACGATGCCCTCGATCTGATCCGGCTCCTTGCCCTGGCCGAAGATGACCTCCGCCGCCCCCTGGCGGCTGGCCCGGTGGTGGTCCACCTTGGCGTAGCCCAGATCCTCAAAGGTGGACCGGCTCAGAATCCGGACCGCCTCCTCCGGCGCGGCCGTCCCGGCCTGCACCTCACGCAGCAGCTTCAGCAGTTCTCTTTCCTCCATGGACGCTCCTCTCTGGGTACTATTTCAGTAAATTTCTACCTTCTGTAATCCTTGCTCCGGCCTCTGGCCAGGAACGCGCCCTCCCCGGGGTACACGGTTCCCCTCTCCGCCGCCAGACGGCCCCGGAGGTACACCCGCTCCACGGCCCCTCTGACCGCCATCCCCTCGTAGGGGGTGTAGTCCGTCCGCTGGAGCTGGTCCGCGGCCCGGACCACCCCCTCCGCCGTTGGGTCAATGACCACAATGTCCCCATCGCTGCCCGGGGCAATGGTCCCCTTCCGGGGCCAGCAGCCGTAGAGCCGGGCGGGGTTCTCGCAGAGGACCCGGCACATGTCCGCCGCCGTGATCCGCCCCGCCGCAACGCCGGCGGAATACAGCAGCAGCCCCCGGTGCTCCACCCCAGGCAGGCCCCCGGGGATTTTGGTGAAGTCGTACTGTCCGGCCCGCTTCTGGGCCGTGGTGAAGGAGCAGTGGTCCGTGGCCACGATGTCGATCTCCCCGTCCCGGAGGGCAGCCCACAGAGCCTCCTGGTCCTCCTGCCGCCGCAGGGGTGGCGCGCAGACGTACTTGGCCGCCTCGGCGTACGCCGGGTGGTCATAGCGCCCCGCCTCCAGCAGCAGGTACTGGGGGCAGGTCTCCGCATACACCCGCTGGCCCCGTTTCCGGGCGGCCCGGACCTCCTCCAGGGCCGCCCGGCTTGTCAGGTGGACGATCACCACCGGCACGTCCGCCACCTGGGCCAGCCGCAGCAGGCTCCCCACCGCCTCCGCCTCCAGCTCCGCCGGACGGGTGCGGGGGTGGGAGGCCGGGGAGAGCCGGCCCTCCGCCCGGGCCTGGGCTGTCAGCGCCTGGATCACGCCGTGGTTCTCACAGTGGACGCCCACCAGTCCCTCCGCCTCCCGCAGCCGCACAAGGGCGCGGAACATGTCCCCCTCCGGCAGCATCATGGCGGGGTAGGTCATGTACATTTTGAAGGAGGTGAGGCCCTGGTCCATCATCTCCCCCACCTCCCGGGAGATATCCTCGTTCCAGTCGTCGATGGTCATGTGGAAGCCGTAGTCACAGGCGCACTTCCCCTCCGCTTTCCGCCGCCACCGGGCCAGACCGGAGGCAAGGGACTCCCCCTTGTCCGGCGCGGCGAAGTCGATGACCGTGGTGGTGCCCCCCCGGAGGGCGGCCCGGCTGCCGGAGGCGAAGTCGTCGGCGGTGATGGTGCCCGCCACCTCCAGATCAAAGTGGGTGTGCGCGTCGATGAACCCGGGAAAGAGCAGCCGCCCGGCGCAGTCCACCGCCTGGGCGTCCCCGGCGGGGAGGTTTTCACCCACGGCGGCAATCCGCTCCCCCTCCAGCAGCACGTCCAGCCGCGCCGTGCCCCGGCCGGAGACCACGCTGCCGCCTCGAAGCAGGATTTTCATAGTAGTCCGCCTCCTTGCTTTTTTTAAGTGGTTGTTCTTATTTATGAAAGAAGCGTTTCAGAGGACCCGGTCCTCCTCTGGCTGTTTTGTCCAGTATACCATGTTTTTTCATGATAATCCAGTGGGGCCCGGAGGCAAAACCGCCGATCCCTGAAAAATGGGAAAAATTTTTTCAAAATTTTTACGAAAGTAGGGGAAACAAGACTAGCCAAACGGCGAAACATAAGGTATAATCATAAAAGAATCGAGCGGACAGAGGAGTACCCCTCTGTCCTCCGGGCGGACAGCCGCCTGGAGGCGGCTGTCCGCTCAAATTTATTTTAGGAGGAAACCCGATATGAGAAAGTGGAACAAGCTGCTCTCTCTTCTGCTGGCGATGGTCCTTGCCCTTGGCATGACCGTTACCGCCATGGCGGAAGAGGATGCCAGCGGCGACGCGGAAGGCGCTCCTGCCGCCGCGTTTGAGGTGCCTGCGGAGGCTGACGGCGCAATTGTCATTCTCCACACCAACGATGTTCATGGCGCCATCGAGGGCTATGCCCAGGTGGCCGCGCTGAAAGCCATGTACGAGGAGGCCGGCGCTTACGTCCTGGTGATGGACGCCGGCGACTTCAGCCAGGGCGAGACCTCTGTGAGCGTCTCCCTGGGCGCCACTGCCGTGGAGCTGATGAGCATGGCCGGCTACGATGTGGCTGTGCCCGGCAACCACGAGTTTGACTACGGCTATGAGAACCTGACCAAGCTGGCCGAGGCTGCCCAGTTCCCCATCCTGGCCGCCAACATTACTTATAACGGCGAGCTGGCCTTTGGCGACAACCTGGTCTTTGAGACCGAGGACGGCGCCAAGATCGGCGTGTTCGGTCTGGACACCCCCGAGGCTGCTTCCAAGGCCCACCCCGGCAAGATCAAGGGCGTTTCCTTTGCCGGCGGCGAGGACATGTACGCTGTTGCCCAGGCCCAGGTTGACGAGCTCACCCAGGCCGAGTGCGACTACATCATCTGCCTGGGCCACCTGGGCATTGACGACGAGACCGCTGCCACCGCCAACCGCTCCATCGACCTGCTGGAAAAGGTGACCGGCATCGACGTGTTCATTGACGGCCACTCCCACTCCACTCTGGACAAGATCGTGGAGAAGACCAACGAGAACCGCACTGTGGGCGGCACTGTTGTCACCTCCACCGGAACCAAGCTGGCCAACATCGGCGTGGTCACCATCAAGGACGAGACCATCACCACCGAGAACGTGGCCGCTGAGACCATCGCTGTGGCTGAGGACGACGAGATCGCCGCCCGGGCCGCCGCCATCCGCGCTGAGATCGAGGCCGAGTACGGCGCCACCTTCGCCACCAGCGAGGTTCTGCTCAACGGCGAGAAGGCCCCCGGCAACCGCACTGAGGAGACCAATCTGGGCGACCTCATCACCGACGCCATGGTCTGGTGCGCCACCAACGGCGGCGAGGATCTGGGCGTTCCCGCTGAGAACGTGATCGCCATCACCAACGGCGGCGGTATCCGCGCCACCATCGAGGCCGGCGACATCACCAAGAAGGATGTCAACACCGTTCTGCCCTTCGGCAACACTGTGGCCTACGTCACTGTTACCGGCGAGGACCTGCTGGAGGTCCTGGAGGCTTCCACCTTCTGCACCCCCGACGCTGTGGGCGGCTTCCCCCAGGTTTCCGGCGTTGTCTTCACCGTTGACACCACCAAGGCCTATGACCAGGGCGAGGTCTACGGCGAGACCACCTATTTTGCCCCCAAGAGCATCAACCGCGTCACCATCGACAGCATCAACGGCCAGGACTTTGATCCCGCTGCCAGCTATGTTGTGGTGACCAACGACTTCCTGGCCACTGGCGGCGACACCTACTACGCTCTCACCGCCTCTGCGTCCATCATTGACACCGGCATGCCTCTGGATGAGGCCCTGATGGCCTACATCACCGAGGTTCTGGAGGGTAACGTGACCGCCGAGAAGTATGGCGAGCCCGCCGGCCGCATCACTGTTGTGACCGAGGCCGCTGAGCCCACTGAGCCCGAGGAGCCTGCTGAGCCCGACGCCAAGCCCGAGGAGCCCGCTGCTGTCAGCTTCTCTGATGTGACCGAGGCCAACTGGCACTATGCGTTTGTCACCGCCATGGTGAACGATGGCATTGTCGCCGGCTATCCCGACGGCACCTTCAAGCCCGGCGACAGCGTCAACTGGGGCGCTGCCCTGAAGATGGTCCTGGCCTATGCCGGCTATGAGGACGCCGCTCCCGTGGAGGGCGGCACCTGGGCCAGCGGCTACATCGCTCTGGCCAAGAGCGAGGGCCTCATTGACGGCGACGTGGAGCAGAACGCTTTCATCACCCGTGTGGAGATGTGCCAGCTCCTGGCCAAGGCCCTGAAGATCGAGGCTTCCGAGAAGGATTCCACCTTCCCCGACACCGATGACGGCTATGTGCTGGCTCTGGCCGAGCTGGGCGTCATCGGCGGCAACCCCGACGGCACCTTCAATCCCAATGGCGAGCTGACCCGCGCCCAGCTGTGCAAGATCCTGGCTGAGGCCCCCGAGGCCCCCGCTGCTGAGGCTCCCGCCGAGGGCGAGGACGCCGCTGCTACTGAGCCCGCCGAGGGCGAGGACGCCGCTGACACCGAGCCCGCCGCTGCCTAGACCACTCTCATCGCATTAGACCAACAAATAATAGCACGGACGGCCTGCCGGGATGGCAGGCCGTCCTTTATTGTTTCATCTCTTGAACTCTGAATCTTTATTTATGGTAAATCAGTTGGAGAGCTTGTGCTCTCCCTTCTTTTCAACTCAATATAATAGCGCCACAGTCCATCCATATCATTGCTTTGCAGCAGCGGAATAGCAGTAATAATATCATTATCCTTCCAATTCCACCACTGCATTTTACATAGCCGTCGAATTGCTATGGACGAAAATCGCCGCTTTATGATTTTGGCAGGTACCCCACCCACAACTGTGTAAGGCTTTAAGACACTTTGGGTCACCAGGGCATTGGCTCCAACAATGCAGCCATCAGCAATTGCTACGCCAGACATAATTTTTGAATCTGATCCAATCCAGACGTCATTTCCAATTACCACATCTCCTTTGGAAGAAGGGTGCCCCATAATATAAGAAAAGGATTCCGGCATTAGTGTGTTAAAGGGGTAGGTGCTGTTCCAGTCCACACGATGATTTCCACCTAAAAATATGGAAACACCAGATGCTATAGAGCAAAATTTTCCTATAATAAGCCGCGCATTTTCGCCCCATGAATATACCTTGGGAATTCCATAGGAAAAAACCCCAATTTCATCCTCGAGCCGAATATATTCCTTTTGCTGCGTCTCTCTTATATGCTCCCTTACCCGCTGAAATTCCTCTAGAACGTGAAAATTTGTCATGTTTATTTTTCCATTCTTTTTATTTATGCTATAAGGCACAGGTAGGGCCGCCCTTATGGCTGCGATTCCGAGAAGGAGCTCTGCAAATATTGAAAGCAATATGGCTTTTGTTTCACTAATAGTGAAACAAAAGCGGTGCACCGCTTTTTGAATTTTTATAAATGGTACTGCCTGGATTTTAATTCAGGCAGTACCATCTCCTGCACCTTTATGGGCCACGCTATCAGGTAGTGCTAACATACCATATTTAGTCCCATCTGTCAACGCTTTTCTGTCCTCATTCTCCCAAATAGTCCCAGCTTAGAAGCGGTAAAAATCCGGTAATCCTATTACTGTCGACTGCTCCGTAAGGCGCAGGCAAAACGGCATGAATCAAATTCTATGTGCCGGAACTCCAACATATGTACCGGGAATATCTATATTTTTTACAACTACAGCACCCGCACCAATCATACAGTTCTGACATACACTAATCCCATTCTTCACAGATGCCCCTACACCTACCCATGTTCGTTTTCCAATTTTTACCGTCCCACCAAGTTTTGCTCCAACTGATATATGTGCAAAATCTTCTATCTGATTATCATGTTCAACCGTTGCATTGGAATTGATAATACAGTGGTTTCCTATCTGTGCATATGGGTTAATCACTGCATTTGCCATAATAACAGTTCCATCCCCTATTGATATATGGATAGTGGATACAGATGCGGATGGATGTATTGCGGTATACCATTTTACACCGTCCATAGAATTTGAAATCCGTTCACGCACGTCTGGATTTCCAATCGCTATGACAAAATAGCAATCCATGAATTTGTTATATTCCGTATCTTTTCCCAAAACAGGCCACCCCATAAAATTATCTACGCTGTTGTCGTTTGTAAAGAAACCAACCAAACGATCCTTTGAACTCAGTACGATATCAGCAACGACTTTTGCATGTCCGCCTGTTCCGATGATAGCAACGTCTTTCATCAAAATAATCCCAACAAAATGTACTGTGTTCTGTGAGATTGTGCCTCCTTTCTACATGATTTTTTTCATTGTACCATAACTCTATTTTATTAGCAATATGTTTCTATTACTATTGGCAATAAGATATTTGGGCGACTACATCTAAACTGTTGTCAACGGCAATAAAAAGGAGTAGCGTTATGGCAAGGGAAAGAACAGCGTTGGCATTGGAAATGGGGTCCAGAATTGCGAAACGGCGAAAACAACTCGGATGGACACAAGAGCAAGCCGCAGAAGCGTCAGGTCTGTCGTGGCAGTTTTTTGCCTGCGTGGAACGTGGAATAAAAAATATACGTGCAGAAAGCCTATTAAATCTTTCACGTGCAATGAACGTGAGTACCGACTATATTTTGACAGGAAAACAGTCTAAAGTGAATTATGAGGATTTACTCAAATGCATGGAACCACTCAGCGAAATGCAGCTAAAGTGTCTTGAGGAAATCTTAAAGAATTACCTCTTAGCTTGCGGTCACCAGCTGCCTGACTAATACAATAATATAAGGATGGTACTGCCCGGGGTTATCCTGGGCAGTAGGCAGTACCATCCTTCACTTTTTAGTCCTTTTATAGGAACGGTACAAATACAGTACAGTTCCCCTTAAACCTCTGCCGGACTTCCTCCGTCAGACCCGAAAGCCCTTACGCTCTAGCGTCCTGCGCCTGCCGTTCCTCAATGGCTTCCTTCAAAATCATATCCTTGACCTTCATCAGGCGGGTGATGTTGCCGCGCTCGTTCTCCTCCAGCTTCATGGAGATGTACCGGATCTTCTGCTGGAAGCCTGGGATCATGACGTACTCCAGGGCGTTGACGCGCCGCCGGGTCTTCTCAATGTCCTCCGCCAGCAGCTGCATGGTCTTCTCCACCTCCGCCAGCTGCAGCATGTCGTTGAACACGTTGGCCAGGGCCTCCAGAGCCGCGTCCAGCTCGCCGGAGGTCTGGGCGAAGCCGTAGGGATAGATCTCCGCCGGATCCTCGTTCTTGGTGTGGAAATCGTAGACCGGCACATTTACGCTCATCACGTTCTTGAAGCGCATGTCCAGCTCCACACTCTGCTTGGGGTACAGCAGGGCCTGTTCCAGCATCTCCGGGCTCATGAGGGCCGAGGCCACGGTGAAGGCCGCGTTGGCCTGCTCCAGGCCCCGCTCCACCTTGGCGCGCAGCTCCCGGTTGCGCCGCACGATCTCCAGGAACTGCTTCATCAGTTCATCCCGCTTATCCTTGAGGAGCTTGTGGCCCCGGGTGGCGGTCTTCAGCCGGCCCTTCAGCCGGTTGAGCTCCATTCTGGTAGGGTTAATCGTTGCTGAGGCCATCTGTTCACCTCTTTCTTAACTGATTATGACACATCAGTACGCCGCCTAGGACTCCTTCTTGGGCAGGTACTTGTCGATCATGTCCTGCTTGATGCGCTTGAGCTCGCTCTTGGGCAGGATGCTCAGCAGCTCCCAGCCCAGATCCAGGGTCTCGATGACGCTGCGGTTGGTCTCGTAGCCCTGGGAGACGTAGCGCTTCTCAAACTCGTCGGCAAACTTGGCGTACAGCAGGTCCGTGGGGCTCAGGGCGGACTCGCCCAGGATGGTCATCAGCTCCTTGGCCTCCTTGCCGGAGGCGTAGGCGGCGAACAGCTGGTTCATGGTGGAGGCGTGGTCCTCCCGGGTCTTGCCCACGCCCACGCCCTTGTCCTTCAGACGGCTCAGGCTGGGCAGCACGTCCACCGGGGGATTGATGCCCTTGCGGAACAGCTCCTGGGACAGGATGATCTGGCCCTCGGTGATATATCCGGTCAGGTCGGGGATGGGGTGGGTCTTGTCGTTCTCCGGCATGGTCAGGATGGGGATCATGGTGATGGAGCCGGGCTTGCCCAGCTGGCGGCCGGCGCGCTCGTACATCTGGGCCAGGTCGGTATAGAGGTAGCCGGGGTAGCCGCGGCGTCCGGGGACCTCCTTCTTGGCCGCAGACACCTCGCGGAGGGCCTCGGCGTAGTTGGTGATGTCCGTGAGGATGACCAGCACGTGCATCCCCTTCTCAAAGGCCAGATACTCCGCCGCCGTCAGGGCCATGCGGGGGGTGGCGATACGCTCAACCGCCGGGTCGTTGGCCAGGTTGGTGAACAGCACCGTCCGGTCGATGGCTCCGGTGCGCTTGAACTCGTTGACAAAGTACTCCGACTCCTCGAAGGTGATGCCGATGGCCGCGAAGACCACGGCGAAGTTGGAGGCGGAGTCCCCCAGCACCTTGGCCTGACGGGCAATCTGCGCCGCCAGCTGGGCGTGGGGCAGGCCGTTGCCGGAGAAGATGGGCAGCTTCTGGCCGCGGACCAGGGTGTTCAGGCCGTCAATGGAGCTGACGCCGGTCTGAATGAACTCGTTGGGGTAGTCCCGGGCCGCCGGGTTGATGGGCTGACCGTTGATGTCCAGGCTCTTCTCGGGCAGGATGGCGGGGCCGCCGTCGATGGGCTGGCCCATGCCGTTGAACACGCGGCCCAGCATGTCGCCGGAAACCGCCAGCTCCAGGGGGTGGCCCAGGAAGCGGATCTTGGAGTCCCGCAGGTTGATGCCCGCAGAGGACTCAAAGAGCTGCACCACGGCCTTGTCGCCGTTGACCTCCAGGACCTTGCAGCGGCGGGTGCTGCCGTTGGAGAGCTCGATCTCCGCCAGCTCGTCGTAGGTGACGCCGTCAACCTTCTCCACCACCATCAGCGGGCCGGAGATCTCGTGTATGGTACGGTATTCCTTCATCATAACTCAGCACCCGCTTTCTCTACGATCTGGGCAATTTCCTGCTCCATCTCCTGGGCGATGGCGGCGTACTCCTCCACATACTTGTCCGCGTCCACGAACTTGGCGCGGCCGATCTTCTCCTTGGAGGGGAGCTCCAGCATGGGGGCGAGGGGAGCGCCCTTGGAGATGGCGTCCCGGGCCAGCTTGTCAAAGTCCAGGATCATGGCCAGCATCCGCATCTGACGGTCGTGGCTGGAGTAGCTGTCCACGTCCATAAAGGCGTTCTGCTGGAGGAAGTCCTCGCGGACCATCTTGGCGGTCTCCAGGGTGAGCTGATCGTTGGGGCTCAGGGAGTCCTTACCCACCAGCTGCACGATCTCGTTGAGCTCGTTCTCCTCCTGGAGGAGGCTCATGGCCTTGTTCCGGTTCTCCATGAAGGAGGGGCCGTAGTGCTCGTCAAACCAGGGCTTCATGGTGTCCAGATACAGGGAGTAGGAGTTCAGCCAGTTGATGGCGGGGAAGTGGCGGCGGTAGGCCAGGGAGGCGTCCAGGGACCAGAACACCTTGACGATGCGCATGGTGCCCTGGCTGACGGGCTCGGAGAGGTCGCCGCCCGGAGGCGACACGGCGCCCACGGCGGTCAGGGACCCGGTGCGGTCCTCGCTGCCCATGCACTGCACCACGCCGGCCCGCTCATAGAACTGGGCCAGACGGGAGGCAAGGTAGGCGGGGTAGCCCTCTTCACCGGGCATCTCCTCCAGACGGCCGGACATCTCGCGCAGGGCCTCGGCCCAGCGGGAGGTGGAGTCGGCGATGACGGCCACGGCGTAGCCCATGTCGCGGAAGTACTCGGCAATGGTGATGCCGGTATACACGCTGGCCTCACGGGCGGCCACGGGCATGTCGGAGGTGTTGGCGATCAGGACGGTCCGCTTCATCAGGGACTCGCCGGTGCGGGGATCCTGAAGCTCCGGGAACTCCCGGAGAACGTCGGTCATCTCGTTGCCCCGCTCGCCGCAGCCCACGTAGATGACGATATCCACGTCGGACCACTTGGCCAGCTGGTGCTGCACCACGGTCTTGCCGGAGCCGAAGGGGCCGGGCACGGCGGCCGTGCCGCCCTTGGCGATGGGGAACATGGTGTCGATAATCCGCTGGCCGGACTGGAGGGGGGCCACCGGGTTGTACTTCTGCTTGTAGGGACGGCCCACGCGGACGGGCCACTTCTGGGTCATGGTGAGCTCCACGGTGTCGCCCTTGTCGGTCTTGACCTTGGCGATCACCTCGTCCACGGTGTAGCTGCCGGACTTGATGGTCCAGGACAGGGTGCCGGAAACGCCGTTGGGGACCATGATCTTGTGGAGGACCACCTCGGTCTCCGGCACCGTGCCCAGCACGTCGCCGCCCACCACGCGGTCGCCCACCTTGGCCTCGGGGGTGTAGGCCCACTTCTTCTCCCGGTTGAGGGGGGAGACCTCCACGCCGCGGGCCAGATTGTTGGATCCTGTCTGCTTGACGATCTCCTCCAGGGGGCGCTGGATACCGTCGTAGATGTTCTCAATGATGCCGGGCCCCAGCTCCACGCTCAGGGGCGCGCCGGTGCTCTCCACCACCGCGCCGGGTCCCAGGCCGGAAGTCTCCTCGTAGACCTGGATGGAGGCCCGGTCGCCGGTCATATTCAGGATCTCGCCGATCAGCCGCTGCTCGCCTACGCGGACCACGTCCGCCATGTTGGCGTCAGCCAGGCCGTCGGCCACCACCAGCGGGCCGGAGACCTTGATGATTTTTCCTTGACTCATTGCTTCACTGCCTTCCTTTACAAAATCTGAGGGCCGAAGTATTCATTCTTTTTCTTGAAAGAAAAAGAATCAAAAAGAACTTTAGAAGTATTCTTTTACTGCCGGCCGTTCTTACGCCGCCTGCCCGGCAGCTGCCAGGGGGCCGGTATTTCTTTCTGGAAAAGAATGAATACCAAAACGCTTTATCCGATATCCGCGCCGACGGCCCGCTCCACGGCGTTCTGCAGGGCCCGGGCCCCCAGCCCCAGGGACCCGGTCTTGCCGGGGATGAGGATAACCGCCGGGGTGACGGAGGTCTTATAGCGGTCGATATCCGCGCTGAGGAGCTCGGCCAGCTGCTCGGTGATATAGATGATGGCATAGTCCGACTGAGCGCCGCCGGCGGGCTTTGCCAGCCGGTGGAGGGTGTGGCGGGCCTGCTCGGCGTCCTCGGCGAAGAAGGTCTCCAGGCCCAGGGCCTTGAAGCCCATCACGCTGTCCCGGTCGCCCAAAACCGCAATCTTATACATAAGCCTCACGCAGCCTTTCCCGGATGGTGTCCCCCTCGATGCCCGCCAGACGGCTGGACATGATGACGCGCACCGCCGTAAACTCGATCTCCTTGGCCGCCACGTAGCTGATGACCGCCTCCACGCCGAAGGGCACGCTCTTGGCGCGGGCGGCCACCGCCGTCACCGCGTCGTCGCAGGCCTTCTCAAAGGCGGTGAGACTGCCGCCCTGGGCGGCCGCTGTGCCCAGCTCCGCCGCAGCGCGCAGGGGGGTGGGACGGTAGAGCTCCTCCAGGCTTCCGGCCAGGGCCGCCGCCTGGACGCTCTCCGGCCGGATGGCGCCGCCCTCCACCAGGACCTTTTTCAGAAGGTCAGCGCCCTTCTTCATGCGCAGGGTGCGCACGGCGGAGCGCAGGTTGGCCGCGTCAATGGTCCCCTGGACATACTCCACCAGGAAGCCGCTGCCCGTGGCCCGGGCGGCGGAGAGCATCTCCGCGTAGTAGGCCCGGTCCAGCACAAAGTCGCTCAGCTGGGGATCTCCGGTGGAGGCCAGAACCTCCCCCGCCTCCTCGGCGGCGGCGCGCAGCAGCTCCGGCAGGGCGCCGTAGTCGCCCTCCGTCACAGCCCGGTTCATCTCCTGGGCGCTCACTCTTCCCGCGTCCAGCAGCAGCCGGCCGCCATCGATGCCCATGGCCCGGGCCTTCAGCAGAGTCTTCAGGTTATGATAGTCGTATTTGACCTTGAACACATCCACCACCGCCTTGTCGGGCACGAAGCGGTACAGGTCCTCGAACAGCTTCTCCTGCTCAGCTGCCAGCACGGCGCTCAGCTCCCTCTCGCTGGAGGGGTTGAACTCGCCGTACCCGATCTCCGCGAGCACCTTGGCCGCCTCCTCCGCCGAGGGCGCCTCGATCATGCGCTCCATGCGGGCGGCGGTGAGGAGATCCCGCTCCCGGCTGTGCAGGTAGGTGGAGATGAACAGATAGTCGGTGTCTTTCACTTTCTTTGCCAAAGCCATCCTCCTTTCTTGATGATAATCGCTGGATAGCTTTATTTGACAATTCCGTGGGCGTGGGTGTCCCTTCTTTTCTCTTTGACCGGGCCCGCCTTTGGCGGCCGTGGCCCCTCAAGCGGCCCGGGAGAAAAGAATCAAAAGAACGTTCCTTTGGGCTCCCTTTCCTCCATGGAAAAGAAGTCCGTTTCCGGCGCGCTTACGGGAACAGGATAGCGGCGATCTCCGCCGTCATCTCCTCCCGCAGCACCCGCAGCTGGGTCTCAAAGGCGCAGTTGACCTCCACCTGGCCGTCCCGCAGGATCAGACCGCCGGCCATCTCCCGGGTCTCCCCGGAGAGGGTCAGCATGGCGGTGCCCTGGAGCAGGGCGGAGGCGCCGGTGACCACCTTGGAGAGGATCTCCCCGGCCTTGCCGCCGCTCTTGGCCGCCTTGCCCGCCGCCTCGGGGGCGGCGGCAGCGGCCAGCAGGGCGTTGGCCTTGCTCACCACCAGGGAGCCCACCTTCTTGTGGTCCTTGGCGTTGAGCACGATCTCCTCCCGGCCGGTCCGGGCCGCCTTCACGGCCACGCGGGCCAGCAGGTCCGCATACTCCTCGTCGGGCAGGGCGCACAGCTTCTTCTGGGCCTGGGCGAAGGCCTCGTCCAGGCAGGCCTGCTTGGCGGCGAGCATCTGCTTCTTCGCCTCCATCTGGGCCGCGCTCTCCAGGCGCTCAGCCTGACGCTGGGCGGCCTCCTGGCCGGACTGGGCGGCGGCCTTGGCCTCCGCGTCCGCCTTGGACTGATAGTCGGCGCGCAGGGCCTCCGCCTTCTCCCGGGCCTCACGGAGGAGCCCCTCAACCTCGGCTTTGGTGTCGGTCTCGATGCGGGCGGTAATTTTTTCGATTCCGTTCATATCGAATCCCCTTTTCTATGGGATAGATTAGAGCTGGAGCAGCATCAGCATGGAGGCCAGCAGGGACAGAATGGCGTAGAACTCCACGATACCGCAGAGGATCAGCCCCTTGGACCAGTCGTCAGGCTTCTTGGCCAGGATGTTGATGGAACCGGCGGCCACGCGGCCCTGGGCGATGGCGGAGAGCAGGCCGCCGATGGCCATGGGCATGCAGGCGGCGAAGAAGGCCAGACCCTGCTGAACGGTCATGGAGCCGGCCACGGCGGCGGCGTTGCCCATGAAGTTCATGCGGATGAGGGCGAAGAACCAGACCACCATGCCGTACAGGCCCTGGGTACCGGGGAGCAGCTGAAGGACCATGACCTTACCGGACTTGGAGGGGTCCTCGCACAGAAGGCCGGTACCGGCCTCGCCGGCAATGCCGGTGCCCTTGGCGGAGCCCACGCAGCTCAGACCGACAGCCAAACCGGAGCCCAGCAGAGCCAGCGCCAGGCCGCCAAAAGATTCCAGAAAACTCATGATAATTTCCTCCTTAAAATTACTTCTGAATGTCTACGTATTTGGTGTTGATATTCAAGGGACGGAAGGGCTTGCCGCCGTCCTCATAGAACCGGCCGAAGAACTCCAGGCACTGCAGACGCATATCGTGGACAAAGCAGCCCAGGATGTTCAGCGCGAAGTTCAGCGCGTTGCCGATCATGGCGATGATGAAGAAGGTGACGATGTTGCCGGTGATCGCGCCCAGCTTGTTGAACACCTGGGCCACCACCGCGCCGGCCAGCATCAGGGCCATGAGGCGGGAGTAGGACATGATGTCGCTGAAGTATCCGGTGATGTTGTTGTAGAGGGAGCCGAAGATCCCCATCACCTTGCCCACAATGCCCTTCTTGCCGTAGCCCTGGGTGAGGGCCAGGATGACCAGCATGACCACGATCATGGGCGTCACCAGCCCGGTGGCGGCAGCCACGCCGGCGCAGGCGAACACGGCGAACCAGGCGCCCTCGTTGCAGATGGCGGCCATGGTCTCGCCCCGCTTGATCTGCTTGACCATGCTCACGATCATGCCGGTGAAAATCTGGATGACGCCCAGCACCAGGGATCCCATCAGGACCATCAGCGCGTCGTCCAGCGGGGAGAACAGGGACCACAGGGGAACGCTCTCCGGATCCACGCCGGTGAGGATGCCCCGCATCTGGGGGATCAGATCGCCAAAGAAGCCGCCGGTGAGGAATCCCCAGATAAACGTGCTGATTCCGCACAGTCCCATCAGGGGAATCATGTAGCGCATGGTGGCCCCGTTGGGCTTCGCCTTGAGCAGGATGACCGCAGAGAGGATCATCATGATGATGCCGTAGCCCATGTCCGCCATCATCATGCCGTAGAACAGGATGAAGAAGGGGGCCATCAGCGGGTTGGGGTCCACGGAGCCGTAGGCGGGCAGGGAGTACATGTCCGTGACCATGTTCATGGGCCGGACCAGCTTGCCGTTGCGCAGCTGCACCGGCACCTCCGGGTACTCCTCCTCCTTGGGCTCCTCCAGCTCATAGGCGCAGTCGAACTGGCTCAGCGCCTTCTCCAGGGCGGGGATCTCCGGCGCGGAGGCCCACCCGTCCAAGTACACGATGGACCCGCCGGCCAGCAGCCGCTCTCTGGCGCTCTCGGTCGCCAGCACCTGCTCCACCCGGTCCAGGCCTGTCCTCAGCTGGTCCCGGGCTCCGCCCATGGCGGCCAGGGCGGCGATCTCCCGCTCCCGGTCCGCGGCGATGGTGCGCAGCTCCTGCTCCAGCGAGGCGATGTTCTCCCGGACCGTGCCGGTGAGATCCCGCAGCTGGGCAAAGCTGAAGCCAAAGGTCCGCAGGGCGTCCAGGGCCTGCTGCCGGCAGTCCCGGTGGACCAGGACCTCCAGGTACTTCAGCTCCTTGTCCGCCCCCAGCTCCCGCACGTCGGCGGCTCCGGCGGCCTCGTCCACCGCCCCTGCCAGGGCCTGGAAGTCCGCCGTGGCGGGCACGGTGCCCAGCAGCACATCCACCCGGCCGGTGCCCTTGGTCTCCAGGGGCGCGTCGTAGGCGCACCAGGGCTCCAGGGCCTGGATGTCCGCTCTGGCCCGGGTCTCCCGGGCGTTGAGGGCCCCGATTTCCCGGGCGTGGCCGTTGATGTCAGCGGCCTTCTCCAGAGCCTTGGCCCGGGCCTCGCTGTCCAGCAGCTCCTTGGAGCTCATCAGCGCCCTGGGCGTGAACAGACCGCCCTTCTGGGGCGCGTACTGGCCCAGCACGTCCAGCGCGTGCTGTAGCTCGGTGAGCTGGGCCTTTGCCTGGGCCGCGGCGGAGCCCTCCCGGTGCAGCAGAGAGGCGTAGGCCTCGTCGGCCAGGACCTCCGTGGGCTCCTTGAGCTCCACGCAGCCCACATGAAGCAGACTCGACAGCAGCGCATCCTTGTCCTTGGCCAGGGCGATGAGCCGGATCCGTTTCATCTTGACAATGGACATTACCTCTCTACCACCCTTCCTATGATCGCCTGCGCCGCTTTGTCCATGCGCGCGCGGGCGTCAGATTTGAGTTTCTCGCAGTCCTTGGCGGCTTGGGCCAGTATCTTGTCCCGCTGCCCGGCCGCCTGCTCCTCCGCCTTTTTCATGGCGGCGGCTGCGGCGGCTGCGGCTGTCTCCCTGCCCTTCTGGAGCAGAGAGCGGCCCTCCCGGTCCGCGTCCGCGATCAGCTTCTGCGCCTGTGCCTTGGCGTCGGTTTTGGAGCGCTCCATGTCCTCCTCCACCGCACGGATTTTGGTTATGGCTTCCAGTGACACTTTCTCACCCCTTTTCTACCGAATCAGTTTTGGATAAATTGCTCCCCCTCCTCTCGCCGCCAGGGGCCCGAATCCCTCTCCGTTCCTGCTTTTGGCGATAAGTCAGGTACTGAATAGTATAGCACAATCGCCCCGGCAATGCCAGAGATTTTGCTAACTTTTCCGTGATTCGGCAAAATTAGGCAGAATGGAAAAAAGTGAGGGGATTCATTTGTCAGATATGTCCACCTTCACCAAAAGCCCGGTTGACGGCAGTAAAAATACGGGCCCTGGGGACAACTCCCCAGAGCCCGTAAAAGAGCGAAAAATCACGGATTCAGGGCGGTGCGGATCCCATCCGCGCCCATGACCACCAGGGCCGGGGCGCTCTCCCCGGCCAGCTCCGTCAGCCGGGCCTTGGCGGCGGCGGGATCGGCGGTGTCCACGTACACTGCGTCCACCATGGGCAGCAGGACCGCCAGATCCTCCCCCGTGGCCTCGTCGCCGCCGGCTTGCAGCAGCTTCTCCGTCACCAGCAGGCTCAGACGGGTGCCGTAGGGCTCCAGGGCCTCCCGCATCTGTCCCAGCAGGAGGACCAGGGCCTCGCCCCTGGTCATGACGTTGCCGGAGTAGTCGATCTTCCCGGTCCGGCCGGAGGAGGGGTAGGCCAGCTCCTCCAGCACCAGCTCGTCAAAGCCCATCTGGGCGCACTCCACGGCCAGACTGATGACATAGCTCCTGGCCAGGGCCTTCTCCGGGTCCAGCCAGTGGTAGCTGTGGTTGTCGTACCAGACGAAGCCGTTGCGCTGGCACACGGCGGCCTCCTTCATGTTCTCCCAGGCGAAGAAGCTGTCGTGGAGGCAGTTGAACCGCGCCACGGCCAGCCCCTCCCCGGCGCACAGGGCCTTCACCAAATCCATGCCCGGCCCGTCCTGAACCACAGCCTTGCTCAAGGCCGCGGCGGAGCCGTAGCGGACCGCTCCGGTGTTGTCCCGCACCTGATAGAGGAAGCCGTTGGCCCCGGCGGCGGAGAGCTGGGCGGCCAGAGCCGCCCCGTCCGCCGGCAGGACCTCCAGGGCCGCCAGCCGGCGCTCCCCGTACGTCTCCTCCTCCGGCTCCGGGGGCGGCGCGGGCTCCGGAGCCGGCTCCACCACCAGATCCACCGCCGGCGTGTCCGGCGGCGCGGGCTCCTGGCTGTCCTCCGTCCCGTCCGCTGGCGGCTCATCCTCCGGCGGCTCGGCGGCCGGAGGGGGCTTTGGGAGGTCGATGCGGCCAAAAGGAAGATCCAGATACATCCCCCCGTCGTCCGTATAGGCGATATATTCCTGCGCCAGCAGGAAGCAGCAGGCCCCCACCAGGATGATGACCAGCGCCGCAATGAGCAGCCTCGTGCCTGCGGATCGCCGTCCCCGGTAGCTCTGGTATCCTTTTGCCACTGTCGTCCCTCTTTTCTGTTGATGTGTGGGAAAAATCCCATTCTTACATTACCACATCCGGCGTGGAACATGCAACCGAATTTTTACAATTTTCCCTGGAAAATCCTGATTTTCACCAGGCCGGTCCGGTTACAGGGTCACCCCTCCAGCCGGATCCGCCAGCTCTCCAGGCCCTGGAAGGTGAACGAGGGCGCGGGGTCCAGCCCCTCCACCACCCCCGGATGGGTCAGCACGGTATAATTCTTGAAACAGACCGGCGCAATGGGCGCGGCGCTCTGGAGAAGGCTCGCCAGCCGCCGGGCGGCGGCGGGGCGGTCCCCGGCGGCGGCGAAGGCCGCCATGGCCTCGTCCAGGGCCGGGTCCGTGAAGCCCCCGTAGTTCAGGGCCCCGCCGGTTCCCGCCACGTCCCGCAGATCCCAGTCCGCGGTAAGGCGCACCTCGCCGAAGTAGAGGTCAAACTCCCCCGCCTCCAGGGCGGCCAGATACGCCTCCCAGGGCAGGACCTGGACCGTGATCTGCCAGTCCAGCAGGGAGAGGCTCTGGGCGATGAACCGGGCGCTGGTCACCCGGAAGCCATCCTCCTCGTTCACCAGCAGCGTGAGCTCCCGGATCTCCCCGGTGTCCTGCCCCGCCAGGCGGAGACCCGCCTGGGCGTCCTCCTTGCTGTAGGCCCGCTCCAGATCCTTGGGGTACAGGGGAGAGAGGGGAGAGAGGGGGAACTGGGCGGGCAGAGCCAGATGGGCCAGCTGGGCGTCCGCCATCCTCTCCCGGGGGATGCCCCGGCTGAAAGCGGCCCGGGCCGCCGGACTGGAGAACAGCCGCCCCTCGGCCGCGTTGAAGCCGATGAACTGGAGGATGGCCGTGGGCCGGTTGGCGCTCTGGGCCTGTCCGGTGACAGAGGAGAGATCGTCGGTGGGGTCCACGGTCAGCAGCTCCACCCGGTGGGTGGAGAAGAGATACAGCGCCGTGTCCCGGTCCTTGGCCTGGACCAGGGGGATGGTCTCCACAGGCAGGGTCCTGCCCTGCCACCAGTCCGGGTCCGCCTGGAGGCTGTAGGCCCCGTTCTCCGACGCCAGCCGGTAGGGCCCCGTACCCACGGGGACCCGCTCCTGCTCCGTGCCGCTCTTGACCACCGGGATGTCCAGCAGCTCCGGCAGGCCCCGGTTGGGCTCCGTGAGGGTAATCACCACCTGCCCGGCCCGGTTGGGGGCCACAGAGGCCACGCCCCGCAGCCGGTAGCCGTACCGCTCCGAGGCCGCGGCCCGGCGGAGGGTGTCCGACACATCCCGGGCGGTGAGGGGGCTCCCGTCCTGGAACCTCACGTCCTCCCGGAGGTCCAGGGTGCACACCAGCCCCGCCTCGTCCCAGCTGTATCCCCGGCAGAGGAGGGGCTGGGCCGTAAAGGTCCGGTCCAGGCGGAACAGGGGCTCAAAGAGGAGGGAGGCCGCGTCCTCCTGGATGCCCTCGCCGCAGGTGATGGGGTCCAGGGTCTGGTCCTGCTGCCAGGCCAGGGTGAAGGCCCCGGGCAGGGCCGGCCCCTCCGGCTCCGGTTCCGGCTCCTGGATCTCCAGGAGGCCCTGCTGGTAGCTCTCCCACTCCGGTTCCGGCTCCGGTTCCCCGCTCACCGCGCAGGCGGAGAGGACCAGAAGGGCGGCCAGCAGCAGCGCCCCCGTCTCCCGCCGCCTCACTGTCCGCCTCCCGCCTGGGGCAGGCAGATGAGGGCCCCCTGGACCCCCCGCCGGTCCCCGGTGACCCGGTGGCTCCAGTAGAGGTCCGTGCGGCAGGCGGTGCAGACGGAGCAAAGGTCTATGCGGGCGGGGTCCACCCCCGCCTCCCGCAGCCTCCAGGCGTTGACGGCTTTCAGATCCACGGTCCACTTCTCCCCCCTGGGGGCGATGTACGCCTCCACCCCCGGGCCGAAGGCGGACCGCAGGGCCTCGGGCACGTCGTCGTGGGTCTCAAAGCAGCAGGGCCCGATGCCCGCGCCGATGGCCGCGCGGATGTTCTCCGGCCGCGCACCGAACAGCCGCCCCATCTCCGCCACGGTCTTGGCCGGAAGGTCCAGGGCCGTGCCCCGCCAGCCGGCGTGGACCGCACCGATGGAGGCGGTGACCGGGTCGTGGAGCAGCAGGATGATGCAGTCCGCCGAGAACACCATCAGTCCCAGCCCCGGCTCGTCTGTCACCAGAGCGTCGGCGGTGTAGTCCGAGGGGATGGAGAAGCCCTTGCCCCGGTCACCGGCGGTGACATGGCGGACCGTGTCCCGGTGGACCTGCTTGGACAGCGCCAGCCCCGCCGGGTCAGCGCCCACTGCGGCGCAGAACCGGCGGTAGTTCTCCTGCACGCTCTCCCGGTCGTCCGGGTCCGGGCCGCTGGCGCGGAAGTTGAGGGAGGCGAAGACCCCCCGGCTGACGCCCCCCAGGCGGGTGGAGAAGCCGTGGGCCACCCCCTCCAGCAGGGTGGAGGCGTGGTAGACCACGCCGTTGTGGTTGCGAGAAATAAAGGCCATATGCGCCTCCTAATACGTATTCCAGTTTATTTTATGCTTTGTTTTTGGATATATTCTACAGCCGCCTCCATGAGCTCGTCCCGGCCCTCCTTGATGCCCTGGACGGTGCGGGAGACGGGGATATCCGGGGTGAGGCCCACCCGCTGGGTCAGCTGGCCGTCCACCGTATAAACACCCAGAGAGCTGAGCGTGAAACCAAGGCCGCCTGGGAGGGGCAGAACATACACGTCTCCGTCCGCGCCGAGCGTATTCTCCCCGATGGTGACTACACCCTCCCCCGCAGCGCAGATTGTGGTAATAAACTCCCCCTGGCTCCCGGTACTTTTATCAGTTAGCAACACCACAGGCCTATGATAGTAGTAGACACCCCGCGTATAGCCGGGCGAGTATCCACGCCATACCTCTGTCTTGACATATGTACCGGGAACTGCCATAGACGGTCTCGCTAGCACAACCGTGGGCTGTGTTTCTTCTATCAGATATTCTGGGAGCAGGGAAGACCAGGCCATATCCGGATATTGGCGCATATCGACAATCAGCCCTTCTGTGTTCCGGAGCTGGTCCATCACCGCCGCCGCGCCATCCTCCGGGACTACCCCCGGGTTTATCAGCCCAATGTTCCCCTCCAGCAGCCGGTGTGATTTCTGGGGCAGGGCCGTCCAGCCCTGGGCCATGTACTCCTCCCTGGTCTCTCCTTTAACAGAGAGCGAAATTTCCTTGCCGTCCCGAAGGGCAAGTATATCGATATCCTCTGTTCTGCTCAGGGGACGGGAGAAAAAGGGACTGCTGGTTAGAAGAAACCGCAGGATGGCCTCCTCCCGGGAACAGGCGTAGTATCGCGCCCGCTCCTCCGCCATGGCGGCAATATCCACGCCGTTGATCTGCACAAGCACGTCCCCCCGCTCCAGGGGACCGTCCGCAGCGGCATCGGTGACAACCAGCTTTCCCTCCGCCTCGGTCAGGGCGGCGGGGAGACAGTACTGACCGCACACCCGGCTGGACAGCTCACCGCCCCCGATGCTGATATGGGGATCGCGGAGGTGGGCAGAGCAGGCGGCGAGGGTCTGCTCGTAGCTCCACTGGTCCGGCCCCTCCAGCATGGGCGGGATGTACTCCGTCAGACAGCTCTCCCAGTCCCGATCCATCAGCATCAGATACGGGAAATAGTATTCAACGGCGTTCCACATCCGAAAGAGTCCCAGCAGACGGAAGGCCGGGTCCTCACAGGATCCAGTCGGCTCTGTCTCGTTTTGATAGAACTCATAGAGCACATCTCCGCCAGTAACCGAACACGCCGGCGCTTTGGTCCGTTTGATTGCGGGTATCTCCCCCAGCCGGCCCAGGTCCCCGGCCAGCTCCTCCCCCAAATATTCTGTATCGGTGGTCCATGCGGTATCGGTGATGACCAGCCGGTCCTCCGCCGCCGCCTCCGCCCAGAACTTCACCGGCTTATTCGTGCCGTAGTCGATTTCCCCCAGGCCCATGAACCACTCATGGAGCAGGGCGTTGACCTCCTGCTCTGTCTCCAGCTCCCGCACCTGGGGAATCAGCGTCAGCAGCTCCTCGTCCCAGTCCCGTTCCCCCAGCAGGAACGCCGGGTGGGTGTACTTCACATACCCCCACACCCGGCACAGCTTGCTCAGCCGCTCCACCTCTGTGGCTGGCTGGGGCTCCGGCTCCTGTTTGCCGCAGCCGGTCAGGGGCAGAAGAAGGCATACCGCCAGCGCGGCCGCCAGCAGGCGTAGGGGACGGTTGTTCTGCGGTTTCATAGGGCCTTCTCTCCTTTTCCCTTATCCCTTTTGGCGGTTAATGTAATCCATCGCCGCCTCCATCAGCTCGTCCCGGCCCTCCTTGATGCCCTGGATGGTGCGGGAGACGGGGATATCCGGTGTGATGCCCACCCGCTGGACCTGACTGCCGTCGTCCAGCTCGGCCCGGATTGCGGTAAACATAAACCAGTCTCCGCCGGGAAGGGGCGCGTTCCCGATACGGTCCATGGCCCCGCTGGTGTTCTGCCCCATGAGTACCACATTCTCCCCCTTGCCGATGGACCAGGCAGCCCACTCAGAGGCGCTCTGGCTGAACTCATCTATCAATACAACTACAGGCTTGTCGTAATAGTAGGCGCCCAGTTCAGCATCTTCCGGCCGGTATCCATCGCTGTGGACTTCCCGCACATATGCGCCAGGTACGGCCTTGGAGGGAGAAGAATGTATAAAGATCGGGTTGTATTCGCTAGTGAAATACGATGAAATCCCAAGCATCCCCACAGGCGGATACTGGCGCAGGTCAATGATTAACCCATTTGTGCTCCGGAGGTCCTCCATCATATTACGGAACAGAGTGGATCGGAAGCTTTCAGGATTTATCAGGCCGATGTTCCCCTCCAGAATCAGGTAGGCCTCCCGGGGACTGCCAGAGGTAATAGACCAGGGCCAAGAGAAGGAGAACGTCTCCTCTTCTCCTTCCCGCAGGACGGTCACTGTTGCCGGATCCTGGATGGACGACATTTCGTGTAATATCTCATCCGTGTGCTGGCTGAGGAACACGCTATCCCTGGAACAGGAGGTATACGGCTTCAAAATCTGTACCGCCTCCTCAACGCTCATGCCGTTCATCTCCAGGATGATATCGCCCCGCGCCAGAGGGCAGTCCTCGGTCACATCGGAAACCACCAGTTTTCCCTCCGCCTCCGTCACATAAACCGGAATGTCCCAGACTGGGAGGTCAAGCGCGAGAGTGTAGTCATAGCGTTGGCTCATGATGCCCGCATGGTTGTCATGCAAATGCGCGAGCAGTGCGTAGATGGTCTGTAGGTAGCTATTCTGATCCTCCCCGGCCAGCATAACGGGAATCAATTCGTCCATCTCCTCCTCCCAGGCCCTGTCCAGCAGGTCATGGTAGGGGAAGTAGTACTCCAATATGTTCCATGCCCGAAACAGACCCAGCAGACGATATCCGGGGTCACTGAAGTCCATATCCGGGTAGTCCTTCTCTCTCGTAAAAATCGGATATGTTACTTCGGTTAGGCTGTCACGTTGGTACTTCACCGGCCCTTTCCGCAGCGTGATATCCGGTATCTCCCCCAGCTGGCCCAGGTCCCCGGCCAGATCCGTTCCCAGATATTCTGCATCGGTAGTCCAGGAGGTGTCGGTGATGACCAGCCGGTCTTTCTCCGCCGCCTCCGCCCAGAACCTCACCGGCTTATTCGTGCCGTAGTCGATTTCCCCCAGGCCCATGAACCACTTATGGAGCAGGGCGTTGACCTCCTGCTCTGTCTCCAGCTCCCGCACCTGGGGAATCAGCGTCAGCAGCTCCTCGTCCCAGTCCTTTTGACCCAGCAGGAACGCCGGATGGGTGTACTTCACATACCCCCACACCCTGCACAGCTTGCTCAGCCGCGCCACCTCCGTGGCAGGCTCCGGCTCCCGTCCGCCGCACCCCACAAGAGGCAGGAGGAGGCACACAGCCAGCGCGGCCGCCAGCAAACGAAGGGACACTCTTTTCTGCTGTTTCATGGTCCTGAAACCTCCATAATACGCATTCATATCCACTGTTTCGACAAATTGCGAAAAATCCGTCCGCAGTCCGCCTCTACTCCCCGGGCTGGCGGCGGCCGTTGCTCTTATAGATGTGGGTCCGGGACAGCTGGGACAGGCTCGCCTCGTAGTCCCTGTTGGCGAAGGCGGTGTAAAGGATGTCCACCACGTTGAGCTGGGACAGGCGGGAGGACATGGCCCCGGACCGGAAGATGGACTCGTTGGCCGCTATGTAGATGTTGTGGTCCGCCAGCTCCGCCACCGGGGAGGCGCTGAACCGGGTGATGGCGATGATCGGCGTGCGGTTCTCCTTGAGGGCCTGCATACACGTGAGCACCTCCTCCGTCTCCCCGGAGTAGGAGAAGACCAGTCCCACGTCCTCGCCGGTGGCGTTGCGGGCCGTGAGCAGCTGGGCGTGCCAGTCCTCGTTGATGACGCAGGCCTTGTTCAGCCGCAGGAACTTCAGGTACAGATCCCGGGCTGCCAGCAGGGAGGCCCCCAGCCCGAACAGCAGCACGTTCCGGCTGCGGCAGATAATCTCCACGCACTGCTCCAGGCTCTTGGGGTCCAGCAGGTTCCGGGTGTCCTCCAGGGAGACGATGTTCTTCTCCGTGATCTTCTCGATGATGTCCTCCATGCTGTCGGAGAAGGTGATCTCCTTCTGCTCCTCCTCCTCGTTGTGCCGGCGCAGGGCCGCCTCGTAGGTGACGGCCCTGCGGAAATCCTTGTACCCGTCAAAGCCGATCCGCCGGCACATGCGGATGATGGTGGAGGCGGAGGAGAAGGTCCGCTCCGCCAGCTCGTGGACCCCGCACTCCATGGCGCTCTCCGGGTGGTCCAGCAGATAGTCGGCTATGGTCCGCTCTGTGGGACTGATGGAGTCCCTGTACTCCCGCAGGCGCAGCAGCGCGCTTTTCATTCCGCCTCTCCCCTCTCGTCTATACTATTTTATAAAAGCTCCTGGATCCGGCTCTCGCCGTACACAGCCACGCCCCGGGCCGAGAGCAGCTCCGCCGTCACCCCCTGGCCGGGGATCACCCTGCCGGTGAAGGCGCCGTCATAGATCTGCCCGCTGCCGCAGGAGGGGCTCCGCTCCTTGAGCACCGCCCGGGTGATCCCCTGGGCCAGAGCCGTCTCCAGGGCCCGCTCCGCCCCCAGGCGGAAGGCCGCCGTCACGTCGGTCCCGTCCCGGCCCATCACCCGCTCCCCGGTCCGCTCCGCTGGCGGCCGGGGGGTGGGCAGGCCCCCCAGGACCTCCGGACACACGGGAATCAGCTCATAGCGCTCCCCCAGGGCCGCCACTGCGGGGCTGTAGTTGTTCCCGCCGCTGTACCGGCAGTTCTCCCCCAGCAGGCAGGCGGACACCAGCAGCTTTTCTTTCACAGGGCAAGCTCCTCTCCGTCCAGCACGGCCCGGCGGAGCACGTCCCCCTTGTCGTAGCTCAATTTCAGGGAGAAGAAGGGCCGCTCCTGCTCCAGCAGACGGAAGAAGATCTTGTCCCCCTCCCAGATGGGCAGGTCATAGACCTTCTCCTTGGCCACCCACTCCAGCTCCCCCTCGTCGCAGTCCGTCAGCTCCCCGGTCCAGCCGGAGGCGGTGAAGAGGTGCATGTACAGGGTCTCCTGACCCTCGCAGTCAAAGGTGACGATTCCCCGGAAGCGGAAGTCGGTCAGGGTCAGGCCCGTCTCCTCCCGGGTCTCCCGGAGGGCGCACTCCTCGGGGCTCTCCCCGTGCTCGAAGCCGCCGCCCACGCCGATCCATTTGTCGTGGTTAATGTCGTTTTTCTTCTTCACCCGGTGGAGCATCAGGTACTCCCCCCGGCTGTTCTCCAGATAGATCAAGGTGCTGTTGCATTTGCTGCGCATGTCAGCGTCACCCCCAGATGAGATAGCTCACGCCGAAGAGAATCGGCTGGTGGAGCAGGTAGATGAGCAGGCTGTGCCGCCCCGGCCACGTGAGCGCCCCGGGCAGGGTCAGGGTGAGGACCCGGCTGTCCCGGTGGTCCAGGCACCAGCCCCCCAGCACGGTCCCCGCCAGAAAGAGGAAGAACCAGGGCAGCAGGGGAAAGTAGTCCGCGCTGTGGAATCCAGGGGCCAGGAGGCCCAGTGGGTAGAGCCAGCCCACGGACACCGTGGTCACGGAGGTCCACCAGCCGGTGAGACCGTAGAGGACGGCGCTGGCCGCCAGCAGGATGGCGGGCGGGCATTTTCGCAGATACCTGCCCAGAAAGTGGTAGAGCGCCATGGACACGCCCATAAAGTGCAGGATGCCGAAGTGGATGATCTGTCCCCCCACCATGGCCCCCAGCTCCACCGCGATCCCCGCCGCCAGCACGATGATGCCCCGGCGCAGGTTGCTGCGGGAGAACCGGGCCGAGGCTCCGGCCAGGAGGATGAAGCTGCCGCAGGTGAATTTCTGCATCACGTTCAGGGCCGGGGAGAAGAGCTGCTGCCAGCTGATGACGCCGAAGAGGGCCAGATCGTAGAGAAGGTGGTACGCCGTCATCAGCGCCAGGGCCAGGGTCCGCCAGCCGTCCAGAACGTCAAACCGCCGGCCCATTACACGTTGAAGCGGAACAGGATGATGTCCCCGTCCTTCACCACGTACTCCTTGCCCTCGGAGCGGATGAGGCCCTTCTCCCGGGCGGCGGCCATGGACCCGGCGGCCATGAGATCGTCATAGGCGATGACCTCGGCCCGGATGAAGCCCCGCTCAAAGTCGGTGTGGATCTTGCCGGCGGCCTGGGGGGCCTTGGTGCCCCGGGTGATGGTCCAGGCCCGACACTCGTCCTCCCCGCTGGTGAGGTAGGAGATGAGGCCCAGGAGGGTGTAGCTGGCCCGGATGAGCCGGTCCAGGCCGCTCTCGCTCACCCCCAGATCCTCCAGGAACATGGCTTTCTCCTCCCCGGGCAGCTCCGCGATCTCCGCCTCCAGCTTGGCGCACACGGGGATGACCTGGGCCCCCTGGCTCTGGGCCCGCTCCTCCACCAGCCGGTAGTAGTCCACGCTCCCGCAGTCGGAGAACCCGGCCTCGTCCAGGTTGGCGGCGTAGATGACGGGCTTGAGGGTGAGCAGGTCGCTGGTGGCGATGATGGCCCGGGTGTCGTCGTCGCAGTCGTAGGCGCGGGCGGCGTTGCCGTCGTTGAGCCAGGCGAGCAGGCCCTGGAACACCTCCGCCTCCCGCAGAAACTTCTTGTCCCCCTTGGCGGCCTTCTGGGCCTTCTCGATGCGCCGCTCCACCATCTCCACGTCCGCCATGATGAGCTCCAGGTCGATGATGTCGATATCCCGGAGGGGGTCCGTGGTCCCCTCCACGTGGATGACGTTCTCATCGTCAAAGCAGCGGACCACGTGGACGATGGCGTGGGTCTCCCGGATGTTGGAGAGGAATTTGTTGCCCAGTCCCTCCCCCTGGGACGCGCCCTTCACCAGTCCGGCAATGTCCACGAACTCAATCACCGCCGGGGTGGTCTTCTTGGGGCGGTACATCTCCGAGAGCTTGTCCAGCCGCGCGTCGGGCACGGCCACCATGCCCACGTTGGGGTCAATGGTGCAGAAGGGGTAGTTGGCGCTCTCCGCGCCGGCGTTGGTGATGGCGTTGAAAAGGGTTGACTTGCCCACGTTGGGCAGTCCCACGATGCCGAGCTTCATGTTTGTATTCCTCCTGATTGTGCCGGAGTTGGCGCGCATAAATGTCGTCCGCGCCGCCTCCGCGCACCGTATTTTTTCCACGTACACGCCGCATCCCCTCCCGCAGGGGCGGCGATTGCAGTAATTTTATATTTTACCATAGTGATTCCTATTTCTCAATAGCTTATCCGGGGCAAAGAGGGAATTTTTCGCCCCTCTTCCCGCAAAAAAGCTCTTGACAAGGTCCGGCAGGTCTGCTATAGTGAACAGGTAAAAACAAAGTAGGCAGGATGCGCCCGCCTCACCCCCAGCGCAGCGAAGGGGTTCATAGGACGATGCGCCCGGGGAAACCGGGGCGCAGTTGTTCGTGCGGGTGCGGGGGCATCCGCGCTTTTGTTTTATGGGTCACATATCGGGCAACATGTTGAAGGAGGTGTCTCGGTTATTAGCATTGTAATGCATCAACTAAATGAGGATATTCGCGACAAGGAGGTGCGCCTGATCGGCAGCGACGGCGAGCAGCTGGGGATCATGTCCTCCGAGGACGCCCTGCGCATTGCGGACGAGAAGGGCATGGACTTAGTCAAGATATCCCCCCAGGCCAAGCCCCCGGTGTGCAAGCTGATGGACTATGGAAAGTTCCGGTTCGAGCAGGGGAAGCGGGAGAAAGAGGCCCGCAAGAACCAGCACGTGGTGGAGATCAAAGAGATCCGCATGTCCCCCGGCATCGACGTGGGCGACTTCAACGTCAAGCTGAAGAACGCCCAGAAATTCCTGTCCGAGGGCAACCGGGTCAAGGTGTCCGTCCGATTCCGGGGCCGCGAGATGGCCCACACCGACATCGGGCGGAAGCTCCTGGACCAGTTTGCAGAACAGTGCGCCGGGATCGCCAACGTCGATAAGGGCGCCAAGCTGGAGGGCCGGAACATGTCCATGTTCCTCTCCCCCAAGAAGTAATCCACAGACCCATGCACAGCCAGGGAAGTATACGGAAGGAGTTTAATTGATTATGCCGAAACTGAAGAGCCACAGCGGTGCCAAGAAGAGATTCAATCTGACCAAGACCGGGAAGGTCAAGCGTGCCAAGGCCTTTAAGAGCCACATCCTCACCAAGAAGGATACCAAGCGTACCCGTCGTCTGCGCGCCGGCGGCTATGCGGACGTGACCAACGAGTCCGCCATCCGCAAGATGATCCCTTACAAATAAGATACGATACGCTTTAGAATAGGAGGCTTTTACAATGGCAAGAGTTAAGGGCGCGATGATGACCCGCAAGAGAAGAAATAAAATCCTGAAGATGGCCAAGGGCTACTGGGGCGCCAAGAGCAAGCACTTCAAGATGGCCAATCAGCAGGTGATGAAGTCCCTGACGTACGCGTACAAGGGACGCCGCCTGAAGAAGAGAGATTTCCGCCGCCTGTGGATCACCCGCATCAGCGCGGCCTGCAAGCTGAACGGCATGAACTACTCCACCTTCATGCACGGTCTGAAGACCGCCGGCGTGACCATCGACCGCAAGATGCTCTCCGAGCTGGCGGTCAACAACGAGACCGCCTTCAAGCAGCTGGTGGACATGGCCAAGAAGGCCAACGCCTGATCCATCCATAGAACCCGGGCTTACGCCCTGTCCGCGCCGGCGGCCTCTTTATCGAGGCCGCCGGCGTTTTTTCTGAAATCGTGGAATGTCCTCCGCCCTTCCGGCGCATACTACCCGGGATTGGAGGCGGAAAACCATGAAGAATTTTCGAATGCCCACAGCATATACCATCCTGCTTCTTCTGCTGGTGCTGGTGGCCGCGGCCACCTGGATCATCCCCGCCGGCAGCTATGACCGGGCGGGGGAGACCCCGGTGGCCGGAACCTACCACGCCGTGGAGCAGCAGCCCCAGGGCGTGGGGGACGTGATCCTGGCGTCCTTCCAGGGGTTCTACGACGCGGTGGACGTGGCTCTGTTCATCCTGATGGTGGGCGGCTTTCTGGGGGTGGTGATGGCCACCGGGGCCATTGACGCCGGGGTGAGCAATGTGGTCCGGCTGCTGGGAGGGAAGGAGATCTTCCTCATCCCGGTTCTGATGCTCCTCTTCAGCCTGGGGGGCACCTCCTTCGGCATGTGGGAGGAGACCATGGCCTTCTACCCCCTGCTGATCCCGGTGTTCATCGCCGCAGGGTACGACGCCCTGGTGGGCATCTCCGTGGTGCTCCTGGGCAGCGGGGCCGGGGTGCTGGCCAGCACGGTCAACCCCTTTGCCACAGGCATCGCCTCCGGCTTTGCCGGGGTGAGCCTGGGGGACGGGCTGATGGTGCGGATCCTCATGCTGGTGGTGTTCGATCTGGCGGCCATGTGGTATGTGATGGCCTACGCCGCCAGGGTCCGCAGCCACCCGGAGCGGTCCCTCACCGCCGGGCTCACCCCCGCCGGGTCCGCCAAAAAGGGCGGCGACGTTCCGGCCCTGGACGGGCGGCGGAAGCTGGCGCTGGCCCTGTTCGCCCTGGTGTTTCTGGTGATGGTCTACGCGGTGATCCCCTTTGACGAGATCGGCCTGCCCATCCCCACCCTGAGCTGGTGGTTCCCGGAGCTGAGCGGACTGTTCTTCGTGGGCGGGGCGGTGATCGGCCTGGCCTGCGGCCTGGGGGAGGAGAAAACGGCGGATGCCTTTGTGGCCGGGGCCTCGGAGCTGGTGGGGGTGGCCCTCATCATCGGCATCAGCCGGGGCATCACCGTGCTCATGGACGGCGGCCAGATCACCGACACCGTGCTCTACTGGGGGGAGCGGGCCCTGAAGGGCACGGGAAGCGTGGCCTTCCTGGTGCTGGTGTACCTGATCTACCTGCCCCTCTCCATCCTGATCCCCTCCTCCTCGGGTCTGGCCACCCTGTCCATCCCCATTGTGGCCCCTCTGGGGCAGTTCGCCGGCGTGGGCGGGGAGCTGATCGTCACCGCCTTCCAGTCCGCCTCCGGACTGGTGAACATCGTCACCCCCACGGCGGCGGTGGTCATGGGCGGACTGGCCCTGGGAAACGTGCCCTACGATCGGTGGCTGAAATTCGTCTGGAAATTGATACTAATTTTCTTCCTGCTTACCCTGGGATTTTTGGCGGTATCCGCCGTTTTATAAGCCGCCGGGCCTGTGTTATAATCTGAGAGAAACCATCACACGTCAGGAGCGGCAGCCATGAAAGTTATTGATATGCACACCCACATTTTCCCGGAGAAAATCGCGGCCAAGGCCACCGTGGCCACGGCGGAGTACTTTGACCTCCCCGAGCCCCCCAACCACTACGGCAGCACGGGGGAGCTGCTGGAGGTCCTCCGCCGGGCCTCCATTGACTACGCCATGGTCTTCTCCGCCGCCACCACAGCCCATCAGGTGGAGCATATCAACCGCTATATCCTTGCCCAGGCTCAGGAGCACCCCCAGCTCATCCCCTGCGGCACCCTCCACGCGGAGTACGAGAGCTTCCGGGAGGAGCTGGCCTGGATGCGGGAAAACGGCATCTTTGGCGTGAAGCTCCACCCGGAGTTCCAGCGCTTTGTGCTGGACGACGAGCGGCTGTTCCCCATGTTCGAGGAGATGGAGCGCCAGGACATGTTCCTCATCGCCCACATGGGGGACCCCCGGGTAAACGTCTCCGGCCCCCGGCGGATGCTGCCCATCGCCCGGACCTTCCCCCGCCTGCGGTGCATTGCCGCCCACCTGGGCAACTGGGGGGACTGGGACGTTGAGAAGATCCGGCCCATTGCCAAGCTGCCCAACGTGTACACGGACATCAGCTCCTCCTTCAGCTATGTGCAGGACAAGTCCCCCCTGTACCCCATCCTGGCGGAGTACGATCCCTCCCACGTGTTCTTCGGCTCCGACTACCCCATCTGGTGCCCGGAGAAGGAGCTGGCCAAGGCCAAGGCCCTGGGCCTGCCGGAGGACTTTCTGGAGGACATCCTCTTTCGCAACTTTGCCCGGTTCTACCACTACCGGGCCCTGTAAAGTCCAAAAAGACCTCCCGGGGAGCCGTTTGGTCCTCGGGAGGTCTTTTCTTCTTTTCAGCCCAGGATTCTCTCCAGATGGGCGGCCCGCAGGGCCTTCATCAGGGCAACGCCCAGGATGGGGGCGAAGATGACGGCAATGAGGCCGTTGACCACCGTGGCCGGCATCTTGGACACCACCAGGGCCCACCGCTGCACCGGCTCCGTCAGGCCCTGGACGGAGGCGTTGTAGAAGTAGTTCTTCACGCAGTAGGCCAGCATGTAGCCCGCCGCCGCGCAGAACGCGGCCGCCACCTGGGGGCCGTACTTCTCCCGGCGGTTCTTGAACAGATAGCAGAGCACCAGGCCGGCCACCAGACCGTACATGCCCTTGGTCAGCAGGGTAATGGGGGCCTCAATGGCGTAGACAGGATTGGTGCAGTCGTAGAGGAAGGAGCCCAGCCCCGCGGCCATAAAGCCGTACCAGGGCCCCAGCAGAATCCCCGACAGGGCGCAGAGGATGTTGGCCAGGGTGAAGGAGGTCACGCCCCCCAGAGGGACAGGCATGGTCACCCGCAGAAAGTTGCCCACAAACACGATAGCCGTCATCATGGCGGCGGTACAGAGCTTCAAAAGCGCGGCATGGGTCCTGGAAGCATTCATGGCAGTTCTCTCCTTTACTGGGCCGCCCTCTTGACGGCCCCTGTTGATGATGCTATTATACTCCCATCTGGCTCTATTGAAACTGTCAGAATGTAAATTTTTTATGGTATCAGTTGGAGGAGAACCATGCTGGAACTGACCGTATGCCTGGACCCAGGGGACGGGCGGCCCCTCTATCAACAGCTCTACGAGAGCCTGATCCAGCAGATCCGGGACGGGCGGCTGCGGCGGGGGGACCGGCTGCCGGGGAAGCGGAGCCTGGCCGGACAGCTGGCGGTGGCGGTGAACACGGTGGACACGGCCTACCAGATGCTGGTGGCGGAGGGCTATCTGGAGGCCCGGCCCAAGAGCGGGTTTTTCGTGCTGGAGGCCACGGACGCCCTGCCGCCCCGGCCCGCCCCGGCCCCCGCCGGGGAGCCGGCGGCGCCGGACCCGGCCCCCCGGTTTGACCTCTCCACCGGCGCGGTGGACACCAACCTCTTCCCCTTCCGCACCTGGGGCCGCATCCAGAAGGAGCTGCTGTACGCGGGCAGCGAGCTCCTCTGCCACGGCCACCGCCAGGGGGATCCGGATCTCCGCGCCGCCCTGGCGGACTACCTGCGCTCCTACCGGGGGGTGGTGTGTGCGCCGGACCAGATCGTGGTGGGGGCGGGGATGGAGTACCTGCTGGGCCTGCTGGCCCAGCTGCTCCGGGGGGCGGCCGCTGCGGTGGAGAACCCGGGCTATGACCGGCCCCGGACCATTCTGGAGAACAGCGGCATCCCCTGCCGGTGCGTGGACATCGACGGCAGCGGCCTGGACCCGGCGGGGCTGGAGGAGAGCGGGGCCAGCCTGTGCTACGTCACCCCCAGCCACCACTTCCCCACCGGCGTGACCATGCCCGTAGGCCGACGGGCCCAGCTGCTGCGCTGGGCCGCCGGAAAGCCGGGCCGGTACATTCTGGAGGACGACTATGACGCGGAGTTCCGCTTCGACATGCGCCCCGTGCCCAGCCTCCAGGGCATGGCGGGGCCGGAGGGGCCGGTGGTGTACCTGTGCACCTTCTCCAAAAGTCTGGCCCCCAGCATCCGCATCGCCTGCATGGTGCTGCCCCGGGACCTGCTGGAGGCGTACTGCCAGGCCTTCGGCAGCTACTCCAGCACGGTCAGCCGCTTTGAGCAGCAGACCCTCCGGCGGTTCCTGGAGGAGGGGTATTTCACCCGCCACTTGGCCCGGATGCGGCTGGCCTACCGCCAGCGAATGGAGACGCTGGCCGCGGCCCTGGAGGCGGCCTTTCCCGGGGCGGTCCTCCGGGGCCGGCACACGGGGCTCCACCTGCTGCTCACCCTGCCGGAGGGTCCCGGGGAGGCGGCCATGGCGGAGGCCGCCCGGCGGGCCGGGGTCCGCCTGCGGGGCCTGAGCGGGTACTACATGGAGCGGGTGGAGCGGTGCCCGGAGAACACGGTGGTGCTGGGATACGCGTCCCTGGGGGACGGGGAGATCCCCCTGCTGGCGGAGGCCCTGAAGGGGGCGTGGGGAGCCGGTCCGGTCAGCGGGTGAACTGGTACAGCTCGCACTTCATCATGCCGTTGTACAGCTTCCGCTTCTTGTCCGCCTTCCGCCCGAAAAACCGCTCAAACTCCGGGTGGCTGGTCAGCACCAGCACCCGCCACTTGGGGGGGATGCTCCGGTAGGCCTGTCCAAAGGCCGCGTACAGGGCCTCCGCCTCCTGCTTCTCCAGCATCCGCTCCCCGTAGGGCGGATTGGTGACGATCTGGCCGTACTCCCCCTGGCACCGCAGGCGGGCCGCGTCCGCTGTCTCAAAGCGGACCAGATCCTCCACCCCCGCCTTTACCGCGTTTTCCCGGGCAATGCGCACCGCCTTGGGGTCAATGTCCCCGCCCCAGATATCGTACTGGCCGTCAAACTCCCTGTCCATGGCCTCCCCGGCCGCGTCCAGCCAGAGCCGGCTGTCCACGCAGGCCCACCGCTGGGCGTCAAAGGAGCGGTCCAGGCCCGGGGCCCGGTTTTTGGCGATCAGGGCCGCCTCGATGGCGATGGTGCCGGAGCCGCAGAAGGGATCCCGGAAGGGGTCCCGGCCCCGGTAGCGGCTGAGGAGCACCATGGCCGCCGCCAGGGTCTCCCGGAGGGGGGCCTCCACCCCCACCGCCCGGTAGCCCCGCTTGTGGAGCCCCGGGCCCGTGGTGTCCAGGTACAGGGAGCACTGGTCCCGGAGGATGGCGAACTGGATCTGGTACTTCTCCCCGGTCTCCGGCAGCCGCTGGAGGCCGTAGACCCGGCCCAGCCGCTCCGCCGCCGCCTTGTTGACAATCCTCTGGCAGTCGGGCACCGAGTGGAGCTGGGAGTCCAGGGCGTGGCCCTTCACCGGGAAGCGGCCCTCCCGGGGGATGAACTCCTCCCAGGGCACGGCGGCGGTCCCCTGGTACAGGGCCTCAAAGCTCCTGGCCGGGAAGGAGGCCAGAAGCACCAGCACCCGCTCCCCGCACCGCAGATTCACGTTCAGCCGGGGCAGATCCGCCATGGTCCCCCGGCACAGCACCCGGCCGTTCTCCACCTGGACCTCCTCAAGGCCCAGCCGCCGCACCTCGTCCCCCACCAGGCCCTCCAGGCCGAACAGACACGGAATGGCAAATGTCAGCATCGCGCGCCCTCCTTTTTACCGCTTCTTAAGCGTGTTGACTATACTGCCTGCCAGTATACCAGACCCCGTGGGAAAAGGCAATGGGGCCGGAGGGGCCCTCCTCCGGCCCGCGCCCTCCTTTCCAGGAGAATTTCTATAAAACGCACAACAGATAGGGGCTTGACTGCCGGAGAAAAATAGGGTAAAATACGCCTGTAACTTTTTGTAACTCTTTACGCTGGATTGTAACTCTCCCCCGTCAGGCCCCTCCGGGGCCCTTTTCGCGGGGGCGTGGTGCAGTCGTCGGAGGATAAAGAATGGCAGTCCAAAAGCACAAATATAAAAGAGATCACGCCCGGGGCAAGCGGCTCCCCACGGAGCGCCCGGCCCAGGAAACCCAGGCCGGCGGCCAGTGGGTCCAGGACCCTGTGACCCACCGGGTCATCATGACCCAGCGGGACGGCTACGCCCGCCGGATCCTGAGCTATCGGGACCGGCAGCGGTTCCCGGAGTCCAACAGCGCCTACCGGCAGCTCCAGCTGCTGCTGGCCGGCTCCATGCCCCTGCTGCGCCAGCGGGCCCGGGGGCTGATATACCGCGTCCGCTCCGCCATATCGGAGTTCGTCACCCGGATGCGGCGGGTCACCGAGCCCAAGCGGGTCCACGCGGCGGTCTTCCTGGCCGCCGGACTGGCCATTGCCGTGTTCGCCGTGTTCCAGGTCCTCTACACCACCGCCACCACGGTGATCTATGACGGCGTGGACATGGGCACCGTGGCCAGCGAGGCGGAGGCCCAGGCGGCTTTCCTCTCTGTGGAGCGGTCCATCTCCGACGCCATTGGCAGCGACTACAGCGTGGAGCCCAGCCGGGTGTCCTACACCACCGGCCTCGCCTACCGCAGCACCGTGGTGGACGAGAGCGAGCTGGAGGAGGTCCTTAACAGTGCCCTCCGGGCCGGCGTGGTGGAGCACGGCTACGCCCTGTACGTGGACGACACCTTCATCGGCGCCACCCAGACCGAGGGCGCTCTGGAGGAGCTGCTGGAGCAGGTGGCCATCCCCTACCGCAACGAGAACACGGTGTCCATCGACTACGTGGAGAACACGGAGATCCGGGAGTGCGACCTGCCGGTGGAGGACTTCACCAATCTGGCCAACGTGGCCCTGCTGCTCAACAGCACCAAGGCCGGCGAGGTCACCTACACCGTGGAGCCCGGGGACGTGTGGTCCGTCATCGCCCAGGACCACAACCTGAGCAACGACGAGCTGCTGGCCCTCAACCCCGGCTTTGAGATTGACAGGCTGAACATCGGCGATGTGCTGACCATCAGCAACGCCGTGCCCTACCTGACTGTCCGTGCCACCCAGATGGAGTACTACGTGGCGGAGATCCCCTACGAGATCGAGTACGTGGACGACAACACCATGTGGGAGGGCGACACCCGGACCATCACCAAAGGCCAGTACGGCGCGGCGGACACCGTGGCCCGGGTCACCTACGAGGGCCTGGAGGAGATCGAGCGGACCATTGAGTCCCAGACCATCACCACCCAGCCCGTCACCGAGGTCCAGGCCAGAGGCACCCTGGAGCGTCCCAGCTGGGCGCCCACCGGCTCCTTCCGCTGGCCCACCAGCGGCAACATCACCTCCAAGTACGGCTACCGCAGCATCTTCGGCGGCAGATCCTTCCACGGCGGCATCGACATCGCCAACTCCTACGGCACGGACATTGTGGCGGCCGACGGCGGCGAGGTCATCTACGCCGGCTGGATGAGCGGCTATGGCTACCTGGTCCAGATCGACCACCAAAACGGCTACGTCACCTACTACGGCCACAACAGCAGCCTGGAGGTGAAGGTGGGCGACAAGGTCTTCAAGGGCCAGCACATCGCGGAGATGGGCAGCACCGGCCGGTCCACCGGCAACCACTGCCACTTTGAGGTCCGCCTCAACGGCGAGCGGCAGAACCCCATGAACTACCTGCCGTGATTGGGAGTAATCATTCTTTTTCAGATAAGAAAAAGAATCAAAAAGAACTTTAGACGTTCTCAAAGATACTGCCGGCAGTCTATCAACAGACTGCCGGCAGTTATTTTGAATACGTCTAAAGTTTTTCTTTTGTTTCTTTTTTAATAAAGAAAAGAAACAAAACGCCCCTTACACCGGCGGCTCCGGGCAGGAGGGCAGCAGCACGCGGCCAAAGCACACCATGGTCCTGCCGCTGTCCCGGGGCAGAACCACGTCCGCGTCCGCCCGCCGGCGGTTCAGAGAGAACAGGTACACCATGCCCAGCTGATCCCGGACATACTGCTTGCACAGCATCTCCCCATCCACGCAGAAAATCCCCACGTCCCCGCTGGCCAGGGGGTCCCGGTTGACATAGGCCACGGACCCGTCCCGGATATAGGGCTCCATGGAGTCCCCCTGGATGCGCACCGCGAATTCCGCCCCCCGGGGCACGTCGCCGGATACCCTGATATAGTCGAAATCCTCCCCAAATACCGGGGCCGCGTAGCCCGCCGCCGCCGGACAGCGGTAGAGGGGAATCTGCCGCGCCTCCTCCTCCGGCAGCCCTCTGTCCAGATCCTCCTGGTACGCCCCCAGAGCGTCCGCCACCGCGTGGAGGGTCTGCCGCCCCGTGGTGCGCAGGCCCCGGTACTTGCGCACCAGAGTCTGCTCCTCCACCGTGCAGGTGAAGGCGCTGCCCTGAAAGTCGTCCTGATATAGGTAGTTGGGATCCACGTCCAGCGCCTGGAGCATCCGCAGCAGGATCTCCTCCCGCACGGCGTTCAGCCCGTTCTCGTAGTTGCTCACCGCCGCCACGCTGACCCCCAGGGCCTTGGCCAGCTGGCCCTGGCTGATGCCCAGCTCCTTCCGCCGCTCCCGCAGTCTCTGCCCAAAGCTCATTGTGTCAGTCCTCCTCCGGATCATTCTATTTCTAGCATACCCGGTAGCAGAAAAAAAGTCAACAGCAAAACTAAAATTTTCTCTTGACATTTCAGAACGTGTGTGCTAATATAGCTTTGCCAAGGGAACATGAGTTCTAAACAAAGAGGGGACAGGCCGCTGGAGAGGAGGGAGACACGCCGGTCAGGGGGCGGATTTGCGGCAAAAAACCGACGCAAGCATACGCTTGCGCCGGTGTGGTGGGAGCGGGTGGATTCGAACCACCGAAGTCGAAGACAACAGATTTACAGTCTGCCCCCTTTGGCCACTCGGGAACGCTCCCATATGCAATTTTGATGCTGTTGGCACGGAGAGAGGTGGAGCTGGTAGACGGACTCGAACCCCCGACCTGCTGATTACAAATCAGCTGCTCTACCAACTGAGCTATACCAGCACGTTCAGCAACGTGTAGTATAATAGCAGAATTTCTCCGATTTGTCAACCTCTAAATCGGGATTTAAGGAGGAATTTTTTTGCAAATCATCCACAAGCGCCGCCGGGACCGCCAGAGGGCCTACCCGGCGGGCATCTGCGGCCGCTGCGGCGGGGAGCTGTACCCCGGGGACGCCCGCTGGCTGCTGGGGGGCCGCCCCCTGTGCCGGAGCTGCGCGGCGGCCTGGGCCCTGGAGGAGCTGGCGGCCTTTCGGTCTGTGTGCGGGGAGGCGAAGCCATGACGCTGCTGCGAATGGCCGCCGGCTACCGGCAGAGCGCGGAGATGATCCGGCTGCGGATCATCTCCCTGCGGGACGAGGCCCGGCAAGCCCAGCCCGCGGAGCGGGGCCGGCTGGAGCAGCGCATCCGGGAGCTGAAGGTCCTCCAGAGGGACACGCGGGAGATCGCTCTGGTGCTGGAGCGGTATTACGACAGGAGGTATCACAAAAATGACAGATATACGTTCTAAGAGAGGCAGGACCGGCCGCCGGGCCAGCTCCGTTCTGGCGGATCTGGCGGTCTGGGAGCGGGAAAACAGCGAGGACAACGCCGACCAGCTGGACCGGCTGCGGCGGAATCTGCGGCGTGTGCGGGCCTCGGAGCTCACCGGGCGGCAGGCCCAGATGCTTCAGCTCTACTACGACCAGGGCATGAGCATGCCCCAGATCGCCCAGGAGCTGGGCATCACCAAGTCCGCCGTGTCCCGCACCCTGGCCCGGGGCCGGGCGCGGATCAAAAGGTACTTGCAATATAGCTGGTAATCTGTTACACTCCATGTTGGCAGAAGCCACACATGAGGGAGGACATAACCAATGATTAATACCGCCATGCGCACCAACTGGGGCCGGCTCACCGCAGCCGTGCTGGGGGCGCTGATCTACGCGCTGGGGATCAACCTGTTCGTCGCGCCTTTGGGGCTCATTACCGGGGGGCTCATGGGGCTGTGTCAGCTGCTGCGGTCCGTCATCATGATGGCCCTGGGCATCCAGTCCATGCAGTTCGAGCTGGCGGGCGTCATCATGTACGCCTTCAACGTGCCCCTGCTGATCCTGGCCTACCGCTCCATGGGGAAGGTCTTTTTCCGCAACACCCTCATCTGCTCCACGGCCTACTCCCTCTTTGCCAGTATTGTGCCCGTGCCGGCCGCCCCCATTGTGGAGGACATGCTCACCGGCTGCCTGCTGGGGGGCGTTATCTCCGGGACCGGGGTGGGCCTCACCCTCACCAGCGGCTGCTGCGGCGGCGGGGTGGACCTGATGGGTCTGTACCTGGCCAAGCGGGGGGCGAAGGTAACTGTCGGGCGGTTCAACCTGATTTTCAACGCGGTGCTGTTCGCCGCCTGCTGGGTCCTCTACGATCTGCCTACCCTGATCTATTCGGTGCTCAACACCATCTTCAACGCCGTGGCCATGGATCGGTCCCACCGCCAGAGCGTGACGGTGCAGGTGCTCATCTTCACCAAGCAGGACAGCCCGGAGCTGGGGCAGTTCATTATGGAGAACCTCCACCGGGGCATCACCCGCTGGGAGGGCAAGGGCGTTTACACCGGGGAGGCCACCCACATCCTGTGCGTGTGCATGAACAAGTACGAGATCGACGACCTCCGGGAGGCCCTCCACAGAATTGACCCCAAGGCCTTCTTCATCGTCCAGGAGGGCGTCCATGTGAGCACCAACTTCGAGCGCCGCCTGTCCTAGAAAACGCGGGTCCCGCTGTCCCTCCGGGGACGGCGGGACCTTTTTCGTCAATCGGGCATCCTGCGAGACCCGCCTTTGCAGGGATGGGCAGCGTCCCGCCCCCGCGCCTTACGCCGCCGGCGATGCGCCGCCCCCCGCCACACCAAAAACCGGGCCGCCCCGTCCGGGACGGCCCGCGCCTATTTCCTCTATTGCGGCTTCTCCTCCACATGGAAGGCCCGCTCAATGCCCGGGTAGACCAGCATGACCGCGGGCAGGGTGGGCAGCCAGAGGTTGGTGAGGGGCAGCATCGGCGCCGCCAGGGGGAAGAACCAGAGGACCACGCCCCAGTAGAGCCCCACCACCGCCAGGGCGGCCAGACTGCGGGGCAGCTGGGCCAGAAAGAGCAGGGCAGCGTCCTTTATCAGCGGAAGGAAGGGCAGCTCCGTCAGGGCCAGCAGGGGCCACAGGTAGGATGAAAGCCCCAGCGTCAGCAGAAGTCCCGTCATCAGTGCGACGCCCACGGGGGCGGGGCTCCCCAGGACCCCGGCAGAAAAGAGCAGGAAGATCTGCGTACTCAGCAGCGATCCCCCCAGTGCGCCCGGCAGCAGGGCCGCCCGGACGCTGCGCCGCCAAGCCTGCCTGTAGGCCCTCCACCAGGAGCCGGAATCATCCCGGAGAGAGCGGAGAATGGCGTCCGCCAGGGCGCACAGCTGGGGCCCCGCGATCAGGCCCCCCGCCAGCCCCAGGATCGGGGCCAGAGCCGCCCTGCGGACGTAGAGGGCGAACACCGTGCCCCCGGCCAGGGGCAGCATCCCCACCAGGGCCAGAAAGCCCGCCACAAAAAAGGACATGAAGTCCCGGCCCAGCATCTCCCACAGCCGGGCCAGGCCCCGCTTCCTGGGCTGGCCCTCCTGGGGAACCTCGTCGTAGTTATAAAAAAATCCCATGTTTCCCCTCCGTTCACCGATTATAACGCCTTTATTATACCGGACAGGGTCCCGTTCGTCAATGGTCCCCGGCATCGCGCGGAAAATCTCCGCCCAGTGGGAGAAAAGGCAAAAGCGGCTTGCCTTTTCCCGCCGCCCATGGTATGCTTGCGGCAGGAGGGCCGCCGGCGCGCCGGCAGCCGCAGACAGGAGCCGTTCCGTTTTTCTTTTTTCTCACAGTCCCCAGGGGCCCGGGCCCGCCGAAGGCGGCGCTTGTCCGCAAAAAACACATCCACCAGGAGGAAACGCAGTATGAATTACACATCAGAGCTGGCGCGGTGGCTGGACCGCGCAGGGGAGGACCCAGACCTGCTCCAGGAGCTGCGGGCCGTGGAGACGGACGAGGCGGCGGTCTCGGACCGATTCTACCGCCATCTGGCCTTTGGCACCGGCGGTCTGCGGGGCGTGCTGGGGGCGGGGACCAACCGCATGAACATCTACACCGTCCGCCGGGCCACCCAGGGGCTGGCCGACTACCTCAACGCCTCCGGTCTGCCCAAGAGCGTGGCCATCGCCCACGACAGCCGGCTGAAGGGGGACCTCTTTGCCCGGGAGACGGCCCGGGTCCTGGCGGCCAACGGCATCACCGCCCACCTCTACCCCCGTCTGGAGCCCACCCCGGCCCTGAGCTGGGCGGTGCGGTACCTGGGCTGTGGGGCCGGCGTGTGCGTCACCGCCAGCCACAACCCCGCCCAGTACAACGGCTACAAGGTCTACGGCGCGGACGGCTGCCAGATCACCCCCGAGGCGGCGGAGAGGGTTCTGGCCGCCATGGAGAAAACCGACTGCTTTGACGGCGTGAAGCTGGCGGACTACGGCGAGGCCGCCGCCCAGGGCCTGATCCGCCCCATTGGCGAGGACTGCCTGGACGCCTTTGTGGACGCGGTGCTGGCCCTGCGGCCCGGCAACGACGTGAGCCGGCTGAAGCTGGTGTACACCCCCCTCAACGGCTCGGGCCTGGAGTGCGTGAAGAAGCTGCTGGGGAAGATGGGCGTGACAGAGCTGACCGTGGTGCCGGAGCAGGAGGCCCCGGACGGCCGGTTTCCCACCTGTCCCTACCCCAACCCGGAGATCCGGGAGGCCATGGCGCGGGGGCTGGCCCTGTGCGGCCAGGTGAAGCCGGACCTGCTCCTGGGCACGGACCCGGACTGCGACCGCATGGGCGCGGCGGTGCCCGACGGCCAGGGGGGCTATCGGCTCATCACGGGCAACGAGATGGGCGTGCTCCTCTTCGACTACCTGTGCCGCACCCGGAGGGAGCGGAACGCCATGCCGGCGGACCCTGTGGCTGTCACCACCATCGTATCCACGGACATGGCCGCCCCTGTGGCGGCGGCCTACGGCGTGGAGCTGCGCCGGACTCTGACGGGGTTCAAGTACATCGGCGAGCAGATCGGCCTTCTGGAGGCGGAGGGCCGGGCGGAGCGGTTCCTCTTCGGCTTTGAGGAGAGCTACGGCTACCTCTCCGGGGCCCACGTCCGGGACAAGGACGGGGTGAACGCCGTCATGCTGGCCTGCGAGTGCGCGGCCTGGTACGCCGGTCAGGGCATGACCCTGCTGGACGCCATGAACGCCCTCTATGAGCGGTTCGGCTTCTACCGCAGCGGTCTGATGAGCCGCGCCTTTGAGGGCCAGGACGGCATGGCGGCCATGGGGGCCCTGATGGAGGGCCTGCGGACCGCGCCTCCGGCGGAGATTGCCGGGCAGCGGGTGGAGGCTTTCACCGACTACCTCCGGGAGGGCACGGGCCTCATCCCAGCGGATGTGCTGGAGTTCCGGCTGGCCGGAGAGGGAAAGGTGATCGTGCGGCCCTCGGGCACGGAGCCGAAGCTGAAGCTGTATCTGTCCGTCCGGGGCCGGACAGAGGAGGAGGCCGCCGGGGCCCTGGCCGCGCTGGAGGAGGCCGCTGGGGCCCTGATGGACCGCAGATCCCACTGAGAAAAGAAAAATCAGAGGCTGCTCTCTATTTTCAAGAGAGCAGCCTCTGCCGATTCCGCCCCGTACTCCGGGGGAGCCGTCACATGCGGGAGCGGGCGCTGCCGGCTTTACCGGCTCAGGAAGAACCACAGGACGACCGCCGCCGCAGCGGCCAGAAGGATCAGCCAGGGCGCGGCGCTGCCCTTCTTCCGCTGCGCCTTCAGGGACGGGATGTACTCGTAATCATCGTCGCCGTCATCGCTCTTCCGGGAGGCGGACTGCGCCGCCCCCTTGGGCCCGGCGGAGATCTCCTTCTCCAGGTTCTTAATCATCCGGACATTGTTGTCCAGCGGTTCCCCGCAGAAGGCGCAGTAGATGCGCTCGTCGTCGTTGAGCCGGTGACAGTCGGGGCAGCGTTTTGACATAATCGCACTCCTTTTCACGCACAGACCGAATCCATACCTTAGTTGGCTCATTATATCAGAAAAACCGCCGGCCCGCAAGGAAAAAATAGCCGGATTCCACCGAAATCTCCGGGCAGCCCGTCCCCTCTACCGCCACTGCACCGTCACCGCCGTGCCCTCCCCCTCCCGGCTCTCCAGCTCCAGGGCCGCGCCGTGGTAGGCCGCCGCGTGCTTGACAATGGAGAGGCCCAGGCCTGTGCCGCCCACCTCCCGGGAGTGGCTCTTGTCCACCCGGTAGAACCGCTCGAACACCCGGGGCTGGTGGGCCGGGGGGATGCCGATGCCCGTGTCCCGGACCGTGAGCCGGGCAAGCCCCTCCCGCCGCCCCACGGAGACGGTCACCGCGCCTCCGGGGCGGTTGTACTTTACCGCGTTGTCCACCAGATTGCCCAGCATCTCCTCCAGCAGGTGGCGCACCCCCTCCACCGCCGCCGGCTCCCCCTCCAGGGAGAGGGATACGTCCGCCCGGGCGGCCGCCGGGGCCAGCCGGGCCAGCGCCTCCTCCGCCAGCGTCCAGAGATCTACCGTCTCCCGGGCCGCAGGCACGGCGTTCTCGTCCAGCTGGCTGAGATGGATGATGTCCTCCACCAGGGCGATGAGCCGCTGGGCCTCCCGGTAGATGTCCGAGGCAAACTCGGGCACGGTCTCCTGGGGCACCAGACCGCCCTTCATCAGCTCCGCGAAGCCGGAGATGGAGGTGAGGGGGGTCTTCAGCTCGTGGGAGACGTTGGCCGTGAACTCCCGGCGCAGGGCCTCCCGCCGCTGCCGCTCCGTCACGTCCAGGATGGCCACCACCGCCCCGGCGGGGCGTCCCTGGTGGCTCACCGGGCTGGCCAGCAGCTGGCAGCACACCCCCTCCCCCTCCAGCAGGGCCTCGCCGTGGCGGCCGGAGAGGGCCCCCTCCACCGTCCGGCGGAAGTCCTCCGCCCGGCTCAGCCCCAGCACGCTCTCCCCCGGCTCCGCCTCCGGCGCGCCCAGCAGCCGCAGGGCGCTGGCGTTGCAGGAGAGCAGATTCATCCGCCGGTCAATGAGGAGAAAGCCCTCGCTCATATTCTCGGTGATGGCGGTGAACTCCTCCCTGCGCTGGCGCAGCTCGTCGGTCTGCGCCCGGATGGTCTCCTGCTGGGTGCGCAGGCGGCTCAGCAGAGGCGTCAGCTCCTCGTAGCACCGGCATTGATCCGGACGGCTGAGATCCAGCTCCAGAATGGGCCGGATGATCCGCCGGGCCAGGGGCCCCGCCAGCAGGGCGGCCAGGAGGGCCGTGGCCGCCACGATGAGGGCCGCCTCCGGCGCCAGCGCCGCCAGCAGGGCGGCGGCGGACTTCTGCCGGCTGGCCACCCGGAGCACCGTGCCGTCCTCCAGGGCCAGGGCCACGTAGATGGTTCGCTCGGAGAGGGTGTCGGACAGGCGGCTGTCCCGGCCCAGTCCCCGGGAGAGGGCGTCCTGGATCTCCGGCCGGGCCAGGTGGTTGGCCATGAGCTCCGCCTGGGCGGAGGAGTCGAAGAGCACCGCGCCGTCCCCGGAGATCCAGGTCAGGCGGTTGGCGGATTCCACCGCCTCCAGGTAGTCCCGCCCCCCCAGACGCACCCCCTGGGCGGCCAGACGGACCTCCACCATCAGCTCCTCGCAGACCTTGGCCGTGAAGTGGCGGACCAGGGCCCAGCTGAAGAGGCCCGCGCTGAGGGCCAGGGCCGCCAGCCCCACCAGCAGGCTGGTGCGGAAAATTCTCCTGGTCATGGCGTCTCCTCGATCTTATAGCCCATGCCCCGGACGGTCTGGATCAGGTTCCCCGCCTCCCCCAGCTTCTGGCGGAGGGTGCGGATATGTACGTCCACCGTGCGGCTGGCCCCGTCGAAGTCGTAGCCCCAGATGGTGCTGAGCAGCTGGTCCCGGGTGAGCACCGCCCCCGGGCGCTCCATCAGGAGGACCAGCAGCTGGAACTCCTTGAGGGTGAGGGTTACGCCGTTTTCCCCCACCCGGACCACGTGGCGGGCCGGGTCCACGGTAAGCGCGCCCAGGGTGAGAACGCCCTGGGGCGGGGGCCTGTCCCCCACCCGGCGGAGGGCGGAGCGGACCCGGGCCATCAGCTCCATCATGCCGAAGGGCTTGGAGACGTAGTCGTCCGCCCCCGCGTCCAGGCCCACCACCTTGTCGTACTCGCTGCCCTTGGCGGTGAGGAGAATCACCTGGACGGACCGGGTGCGCCGGCTCTCCCGTAGTCTCTTCAGAATGGAGATGCCGTCCTCCTCAGGCAGCATGATGTCCAGCAGCACCACCTCCGGCGTCCGCCGCTCCAGGGCGGCCCAGAAGGCGGAGGGCCGGGCGAACCCCTCCGCCTCCAGTCCCGCGCTGGTCAAGGAGTAGAGTACCAGCTTGCGGATGCTGTTGTCGTCCTCAACAAAGTAAATCATAGGCACTTTCCCCCGGGGCGCTCTGCGCCCGCACCTTCCCTGTGATGGAGTAGGCCACCCGCTCCGCCAGATTGACGGCGTGGTCGCCGATGCGCTCCAGATACTTGGCCGCCATGAGCAGATCCAGGGCCTCTCCCGCCCCGGCGGCATCCCGGCGGATGAGCTCCGTCAGCTCCTCCTTGACCCGGAGGAACAGCTCGTCCACTACGTCATCATATTGTATCACGTCCTGGGCCGCCTGCAAATCCTTTTTTATAAACGCCTCCACGCTGCCGTCCACCATCCTGGCCGCAGCCTGGGCCATGTCCCGGATGTGGATCTGGCCGGGCAGGGGACAGCCGGAGCCCAGGTGGCGGGAGATCTCGGCGATATCCGCAGCCTGATCCCCGATGCGCTCCATGTCCCCGATCATCTTCAGGGCCGAGGACACGGCGCGCAGGTCCCGGGCCACGGGCTGCTGCCGGAGCAGAAGGGCCATGCATAGGCTCTCGATCTCCCGCTCCTGGCGGTCGATCTCCACCTCCCGGGTGATGGCGATTTCAGCCATGGCCGGCTCGCGGTCCAGCAGGGCCGCCGCTGCGGCGGCAATGGCCTCCTGGCACATGGCCCCCATGGCCATGAGCTCCTGGTGCAGCGTCTCCAGCTGCTGGTCAAAGCGGTTTCGCATCAGCCGAACCTCCCGGTAATGTAATCCTCCGTGCGCTGGTCCCGGGGCATGGAGAAGAGGCGCTCCGTGGGGGAAAACTCCACCAGCTCCCCGGAGAGGAAAAAGGCGGTCCGGTCGGAGACCCGGAGGGCCTGCTGCATGTTGTGGGTGACCATGACGATGGTGTACCGCTCCTTCAGGGAGCCGATGAGGTCCTCGATCCTGGCGGTGGAGATGGGGTCCAGGGCGCTGGTGGCCTCGTCCATAAGCAACACCTCCGGCTCCACGGCCAGGGCGCGGGCGATGCACAGCCGCTGCTGCTGTCCCCCGGAGAGGCCCAGGGCGCTCTTCTTCAGCCGGTCCCGGACCTCCTCCCAGATGGCGGCGGCCCGGAGGGAGGTCTCCACCAGCTCGTCCAGCCGGGCCCGGCGGCGCTCCCCGTGGGTCCGGGGGCCGTAGGCCACGTTGTCGTAGATGGACATGGGGAAGGGGTTGGGCTTCTGGAAGACCATGCCGACGCGGCGGCGCAGGGCGGTGACGTCCAGGCCGGGGGCGTAGATCTCCTGGCCCTGGAAGGTGAGGGAGCCGGCCATCCGGGTCCCGGGGACCAGATCGTTCATGCGGTTGATGGTGCGCAGGAAGGTGGATTTCCCGCAGCCGGAGGGGCCGATGAGGGCCGTCACTCGGCCGGCGGGGATATCCAGGGTGATGTGCCGCAGGGCCTGGGCTGCGCCGTAGAAGAAATCCAGGTCCCGAGCCGAGAGGATCGCTTGCTCTGCCATGGCGTCGCTGTCCTTTCCAGTGAAGTATGTCTTTTCTCTGTGTTTCTAGTGGTAAAAAGAGCTTTTAAGGATTAAAGTTTTTCTTTTTGATTCTTTTTCTTTGTTCACAAAGAAAAAGAATGTAAGCTAAGAACCTGTCTTCACAACCGTTGCACGCCGTCTGGGCGGTCTTTTTCCCGCCATACTGCGTCGATTTCCCTTGCAATCCGTCAGGATTGCTGCGGAAAATCTCCTTGTCTGACGAGAAAAATCCTCGTCCATCCGGCATCCCCCGGTTGTGAAGACAGGTTCTACTATCTCCTCCGTAGCAGCCTCCCGGCCAGATAAGCGGCCAGATGGATGAGCCCGGTGAGGAGGAGCAGGAGCGTGGCGATGGTGAAGGCGATGGCGAAGTCCGCCCGCTCCTTGGCGTAGACGTACAGGGCCACGGTGAGGGTGGAGCCGGAGGCGCGGAGGATGCCCTGGATGGTGGAGAAGTCCTGCATGGCCGTGGAGAGGCCGGCGGTGTACATGAGCACCGCGCTCTCCCCCACCACCCGGCCCACCGTCAGGATGCAGCCGGTGACGATGCCGTCCACCGAGGAGGGCAGCACCACCGTGCGGATGGCCCGCCACTTCCCCGCCCCCAGGCCCAGGGCCCCCTCCCGGTAGGACCGGGGCACGGTGCGCAGGCTCTCCTGGGTGGTGCGGATGACCGTGGGCAGGGTCATGATGACCAGGGTCAGGGACCCGGCCAGCAGGGTCTTCTGGAGGCCCAGGGCATTGCAGAAGAGGATGACCCCCACCAGGGCGTAGAGGATGGAGGGGATGCCGGAGAGGGTCTCGGCGGCAAACTCCACCGCCCACGCCAGACGGCGGTTTTTGGCGTATTCGGTGAGGTACACCGCCGCCCCCACCCCCAAGGGCAGGACCAGGGCCAGGGAGACGAGCACCACATAGAGGGTGTTGAGGATGCTGGGCAGGATGCCCATTGTGCCCCGAAGAATGCTCTCCTGGGTGGTGAGCAGCTCCCAGCTCAACCCCGGCGCACCCCGGAGGAAGATATACCCGATGACCACCAGCAGCAGGGCGCAGGTGGCGGCGGCGCTGAGCCACAGCGCCAGCTTTGCCAGCAGATTCCAGGCCCGGCGGGACAGGTTCGCGTCCATATCAGCCCTCCCTGCCCCGCTTCAGGGCCAGATTCAGCAGGATGTTGATGACCATGATGAAAAAGAACAGCACCAGACCGATGGAGAAGAGGGCCTGCCGCTGGAGGGAGCCCGGGGCGGCGTAGTTCATCTCAATGGCAATGCCGGTGGTGAGAAAGCGGACGCTGGAGAGGAGGGAGGGCATGTTGGCCACGTTGCCCGCCACCATGAGGATGGCCATGGCCTCCCCGATGGCCCGGCCCACCCCCAGCGCCACCGCCGCCGCCACACCGCCCCGGGCCGCCGGGGCGGTGACCCGCAGATAGGTCTCCACCGGCGTGGCCCCCAGGGCCAGGCTGGCCTCCTCGTACTCCCGGGGCACCGCCGCCAGGGCCGCGTCAGAGACCGAGATGACGGAGGGCAGGATCATGACGGCCAGCACGATCATGGCGGCCAGGAGGGTGTCCCCCGCCGGCAGATCCAGCCAGGCGCGGAGGGCGGGCACCAGCACGCACATGCCCACCAGGCCGTAGACCACCGACGGGATGCCCGCCAGCAGGTTCACCGCCGGACGGATGAGCCCCGCCAGCCGGGGAGGGGCCGCCTTGGCCAGGAAGAGGGCGGTAAAGAAGCCCACCGGCACCCCCAGCACAATGGCCCCGGCCGCGCCGTAGACGGAGGTGAGGATCATGGGCAGGATGCCGAACCGGGGATCCGTGGCGTGGGTGGAGGCCCAGGTGCGGCCCAGGAGGAAGTCTGTCAGGCCGATCTCCCGGATGGCCGGCAGGCCGGCCAGGATCAGGTAGACGGTGATGAGCAGGACAAAGGCGATGGCCGTCAGGCCGCAGACCAGAAAGAGGGTCTGCATGGCGAACTCGGCTGGTTTTATCCGGCGCTTCATGTGGCGTGCCTCCTCTAAAAGTTTTTCTTTGGATTCTTTTCCTTGCTCACAACGAAAAAGAATGGCTGCCTCCGCTTCACGGCGCAACCGCGCCGGCTCGGGCGATATAGGGCCCCGCCTCGCCGCCGCAGGCGTAGTCCAGAAAGGCCTGGGCCGCCGGGGAGAGGGCCGCGCCCTCCCGGGTCACCAGCAGGAAGGGCCGCTGGATGGGGTAGGCCCCGCTCCGCACCGTCTCCTCCGTGCAGGCCGTGCCCTCCACCGCCACCGCAGACACCGTCTCCCCCGCGGAGGCCAGGGAGGTGTAGCCGATGGCGTTGGGGTTGCCGGACACGTTGCCCACCACGTCCCCGGAGGAGCCGTACTCGTTGGTATAGGCGCATTGGTCCGTCACATCCAGCAGCTCCTCAAAGGCGCCCCGGGTGCCGCTGCCCGCCTCCCGGCCGTAGACCGCGATGGGGGCGTCCGGCCCGCCCAGGGCGGACCAGTTGTCCACCTGGCCGGTAAAGATCTCCCGCAGCTGGGCCAGGCTCAGGCCGGAGACCGGGTTGGAGGGGTGGACGATCACCGCCACCCCGTCCAGGGCCACGGTCCGGGCAGCGGCCCCCTTGGCAAGCTCCGACTCCTTCAGCGGGCGGCTGGAGAGGCCGATGTCCGCTCTGCCCGCCAGCGCCGCCTCCACCCCCGCGCCGGACCCGGTGCCGGAGTAGTTCACCGTGACGCCGGGCTCCCGCTCCCGGAAGGTCTCCTGGAGCACCGCCATCACGTCGGCCATGGAGGTGGAGCCATCGGTATTCACCGTGCCAACGAGGCCCGGCGGCATCGCTCTGGCGCCGCAGGCGGCCAGCAGAGGGGGGATCAGCAGAATGGCCAGCAGGGGGAAAAATCGTTTTTTCATCGGTGGGCGCTCCTTTCCCGGTGTGTCGGCTATATTGCCAGGATAGACCAGAAATGCAAAATGGGAAACAGCGTGAAGGTTAAATGGAGGTAAAATGCTGTTAAAAAGAGAGCAGCCGGCTGATCCGGCTGCTCCCACAGGATCTGTATTAGTGTATCGCAAAGACCGTTGTCCTATGCGGGGGGCTGGGGGTTTTCCTCCGCCGGCGGGTGGGCCCAGAGGTACACCGCCGCGGCCGCGTTCCGGGGCAGCGCCTCCTCCAGCTCCTCCAGGCTGGCCTCCCGCACCGCCTTCACGCTCTTGAATCGCCGCAGCAGGGCCGTGCGCCGGGCCTCCCCCACGCCGGGGATCTCGTCCAGGACGGAGCCCCGGACGCTCCTGCCGTGGCTCTGGCGGTTGTAGGTGATGGCGAAGCGGTGGGTCTCCTCCTGGATGCGGCCGATGAGGGTGAACACGGCCTGGGTCCCCTTGATGCCGATCTCCCGGCCCTCCGGGGTCACCAGGGCCCGGGTGCGGTGCCGGTCGTCCTTCACCATGCCGAAGATGGGGATGGCCAGGCCGAACCGCTCCGTCACCCGCCGGGCCACCTTGGCGTGCTGTTCGCCGCCGTCGATGAGCATCACATCCGGCAGGGGCATGAACTTCTTGTCCTGCTCCATGTAGTGGGTCAGCCGCCGGGTGAGCACCTCCTCCATGGATTTGTAGTCGTCCGGATGGCCGTCCAGCTCCTTGATGCGAAAGCGGCGGTAGCGGTCCTTGGCGGGCCTGGAGCCCCGGAACACCACCATGGAGGCCACGATATCCTCCCCGCCGGTGTTGGAGATGTCGTAGCTCTCCATCCACTCCGGCGGCTCCTCCAGGCCCAGCAGCTTCCCCAGAAGCTCCAGGGTCCTGTCGCTGCGCTCCTGGCTGGTGGTCTGCCGCTCCGCCTCCTCCCGGGCGTTGGCGGCGGCCAGGGCCAGCACCTGGGCCCGGTCCCCCCGCTGGGGCGTGCGGACCGTCACCTTGTGCCCCGCCTTCTCCCCCAGCAGCTGCTCCAGCACCTCCTGGTCCTCAATGGCCGCTGGGATGAAGATCTCCCGGGGCAGCACGGACCGGGAGCCGTAGTATTGCAGCAGCAGTGCCGAGAGGATCTCCCCCTCCTCCTCCAGGGCCGAGGCGGCGAAGAGCTCCGCCTCCTTCCCCGTCAGCTGGCCCTCCTGGTAGTGGAGCACCGCGAAGCAGCACTTGGCCTCCAGGTACAGCCCCCACACGTCCGTGTCCGCGCACACCCCGGCAATCACCTTCTGCCGCTTGCCCAGCACCTTGATGGCCGCGATCCGGTCCCGGAGGGCCGCTGCCTCCTCAAAGCGCAGCTCCTCTGCGGCCTCCTCCATCTCCCGCTCCAGCTGGGCCGTCACCAGCCGGATCTTGCCCTCCAGCAGCTGCACGGCGATGTCCACCCGCCGCTCGTACTCCTCCCGGCTCATCTCCGGCCGGCAGAACCCGTCGCACCGGCCCATGTGGTGGTTCAGGCAGGGCCGCTCCTTACCAATGTCCCGTGGGAAGGTCCTGTGGCAGGTGGGCAGATGGAGGGCCGCCCGGATGGCGTCCAGGGCGGAGCGGGTCTCCAGCCGGCCGCCGTAGGGCCCGAAGTACCGGGCCCCGTCGTCGGCAACCCGGCTGACCAGGGAGAAGCGCCGGTACTGCTCCCGGCTCAGGCGCACAAAGGGGTACCCCTTGTCGTCCTTGAGGAGGATGTTGTACCGGGGCATGTACTGCTTGATGAGGGCGTTTTCCAGCACCAGGGCCTCAAACTCGCTGCCCACCACGATGGTGTCGAACGCCTGCACCAGCTTCACCATGGTCTGGGTCTTCAGGTTGTGGCCCCGGCCGGCCTGAAAGTACTGGCTCACCCGGTTTTTCAGCCGCTTCGCCTTGCCCACGTAGATGACCGTGCCCTCCTTGTCGTGCATCAGATACACCCCCGGGGCCAGGGGCAGGCTGTTGGCCTTCTCCAGCAGCTCCTCCTTGGTCATGGCGTCTCTCCTCCTTTTGAAAAGACTGTCTCCGGACAGAAAAAGACTGTTTCGTTGCCGAAACAGTCTCCTCATCCGTCGATATGTGCGTTATTCGCCGAATTCACCGGAACGAACCAGCTCGGCCAGGGCCTCAACGGCCTCCTTCTCATCGGAGCCGTCGGCGATCAGGGTGATGGTGGTGCCCTTTACGATGCCCAGAGACAGAACGCCCAGCAGGCTCTTGGCGTTCACCCGGCGCTCGTCCTTCTCAACCCAGATGCCGCTCTTGAACTCGTTGGCCTTACGGATGAAGTAGGTGGCAGGTCTCGCATGCAGACCGACCTCATTGTTGATGGTGACTTCCTGAGTATACATAGACCATTATCTCCTCTTCAATCTCAATCTGCGCGATGGTTGGCAGCGCGGGAGTATATCTGCTATGTTAGCAAATTTCTTTTTTCTCGTCAATAGCACATTCTACAAATTTAGCGGCATATTCTTCACTTGTCCACGCCATTTTGTGGGAAAATTGACGGTGCTCTCCCGGCGTCCCCTGAATCCGTCAATCTGGTATGGAAAAGTATTCCCCCGCCGCCCCGGATTTATGCCCGGCAGGGTATTCTATGCCGCTCTCCGGCAAGGCGTCCGGCCGCTACAGCAATCTCAGCTGCTCCCCGTCCTCCTCCCGGAGCAGGGCTCCGGCGGCGGGGATGTTCCGGCAGCGGTACCGAGGCAGGTTGGTCAGGGCGGTGTCCTCCACCGCCGCCGCCTCCGTCAGACGGTGCCTGGCCTTGAGGGCCATCACCTGCACCCCCTGGGTGGACCGGGTGGCCTTGGGGGAGAGGAGGGCGGTATTAAAGATAAGGACCCGGCTGTCTGAGGAGAACAGGGCCAGCTCCCGGTCCTCCTTCAGGTGCAGCAGCGCCGCCAGGGGGCTCTTGTCGCTGTAGGCCCCCGTGAGCCGGCGGCGGTTGGAGGTGGTGGCGTAGGCGGTCAGATCCACCCGGGCGGCCTTGCCGTTCTCAAAGAAGAACAGCAGTGCGCCGCTGTAGTCCCCCGGCAGGACCATGCGCACCACCGCCTCCTCCGGGTCCATGCCCAGCTTGCTGGGCAGGTAGTCCCCCAGGACGCTGGCCTTGGCGTCGTCAAAGTCGCTCAGGCGGCACTTGTACACCTGCTGACGGTTGGTGAAGAACATGACCTCCGCCCGGCTGGTGGTCTCAAAGCTCTGGCTCGGGCCGTCCCCGTCCTTGTACTTCTGGGTGTCCGCCATGCGCAGGGACTGGGGGGTGATCTTCTTGAAGTACCCCTCCCGGGAGAGGAAGACGGTCACCGGGTAGTCCGGCGTGTCCTCGCTCTCGTCGTAGGCGGGGAGCTCGTGCTCATAGACGATGGTGGTGAGCCGGGGCTGGCCGTACTTCTTTTTCACGTCCTCCAGCTCCCGGATGATGAGCTTTTTCACCCGGCCGGGGCTGTTGACCAGGTCCTCCAGGTCCTCGATCTCGTCCCGCAGGGCCTCCTCCTCCCGCACCCGCTTGAGGATGTACTCCTTGTTGATGTTGCGCAGGCGGATCTCCGCCACGTACTCCGCCTGGATCTGGTCGATGCCAAAGCCGATCATCAGGTTGGGCACCACCTCGGCCTCCTCCTCCGTCTCCCGGATGATGCGGATGGCCTTGTCGATGTCCAGCAGGATCCGCTTGAGGCCCTTGAGCAGGTGGAGCTTGTCCCGCTTCTTGTTCAGGGTGAAGTACACCCGCCGCCGCACGCACTCCGTCCGCCAGGAGCACCACTCCTCCAGCAGGGAGCGCACCCCCATGACCCGGGGCGTGCCCGCCACCAGGACGTTGAAGTTGCAGCTCACCGCGTCCTGGAGGGTGGTGGACCGGAAGAGCTTGGCCATCAGCTTCTCCGGGTCCACGCCCCGCTTGAGGTCAATGGCCAGCTTCAGGCCGCTCAGATCCGTCTCGTCCCGCATGTCGCTCACTTCCTTGAGCTTGCCGGCCTTGATGAGCTCGGAGACCTTGTCCATGATGTTCTCCGTGGTGGTGGTGTAGGGGATCTCGTAGATCTCCACCACGTTCTCGCTCTTCACGTAGCGGTATTTGCCCCGGATCTTGATGGAGCCCCGGCCGGTGCGGTAGACCTCCTCCAGGGCGGACTGATCGTAGATGATCTCCCCGCCGGTGGGAAAGTCGGGGCCCAGGAGGGTGGCGGAGATGTCGCAGTCCGGGTTTTTGAGGTAGGCCACCGTGGTGTCACAGACCTCGGAGAGGTTGAAGCCGCACAGCTGGCTGGCCATGCCCACGGCGATGCCCTGGTTGGCGGAGACCAGGATGTTGGGAAAGGTGGTGGGCAGCAGGGCGGGCTCCTTCATGGAGTTGTCGTAGTTGTCCACAAAGTCCACCGCGTCCTGGTCCAGGTCCCGGAAGATCTCCTGGCAGATGGGGGAGAGCTTGGCCTCCGTGTACCGGCTGGCGGCCCAGGCCATGTCCCGGGAGTAAACCTTGCCGAAGTTGCCCTTGGAGTCCACGAAGGGGTGGAGCAGGGCCCCGTAGCCCTTGGAGAGGCGGACCATGGTGTCGTAGATGGCCGCGTCCCCGTGGGGGTTGAGGCGCATGGTCTGGCCAACGATATTGGCGGACTTGGTCCGGGCCTTGGTCAGCAGGCCCATCTCGTACATGGTGTACAGGAGCTTACGGTGGCTGGGCTTGAAGCCGTCGATCTCCGGGATGGCCCGGGACATGATGACCGACATGGCGTAGGGCATGAAGTTGGTCTCCAGGGTCTCCGTGATGGGCTGCTCCAGCATGGCCGCCCGCAGGCCCATCACGTTGGGGTTGCTGACCCGGGGCTTGTTCTCGTCTGGCTGCTTTTTCTTTGGCATATGACGTATTCCTTAGTACGGTTTTCTCTCCTTTTCTTTTGTGAACAAAAGAAAAGAAGCAAAAGAAAAAACTTTAACTGCGCTCAGGCGCTCAGGCCGCGGGGCTCATCACCAGGGGAGCCGCGCCCATGTCCACGATCACCACGTCCGCCGGGGGCGCGGAGAAGGGGGCCGTCTGACCGGCCTGGACCGCAGCCGTGCCCTGGAAGGTCACGTCGCACACGTTCTTCACCTGGACCCGGCCCTGGAGGGCGCTGTCCGTGGCGGTGGACGTGCCGGACATGGTCATGGTCAGCGCCAGCGGCGCCTCGTCCACGGTCAGCTCCAGGGCAAACTCGCTGCTGCCGTCGGCGTGCAGGGTCATCTCCATGGAGCCGGGGAAGGTCACGCTGGACGCGCCCAGCGCCTCCGCCAGCGTATCCATGGCGGCCTGATCCAGCTTCCAGACGTAGTCCCCGCCGTCCCTGGCAAAGGCGTCGTCCCCCACCAGGGCCGTCAGCAGGGCGGCGGTCTGGGTCACGTCGTCATAGATATTTACAGGGACCTCCAGATCGCTGTATTCCGCTATGGCGTAGAGCATGCCGCCCATGGTGACGGCCTCCCTCTGGGCCGCCAGGGCTATGCCGTAGAGGTCCATCATGTCGCCGGCCCCGCTGCCGTCCAGCTGAAACCACACCTCGCCCTGGGGCACGGCCTCGCCGCTGTCGCGGAGCATGTCTATGACGGCGGGCATCTGCATCCAGAGGCCCGCGTTGCTGTAGATCATCTGGAAATCAAAATCCTTGAGCAGGCCGGCCATCTCCTGGGGGACCTCCTCGTCCATGGCCTCCATCAGCGCGGTGAGGATGGAGAGATCCATGGACCCCTGGGCGTTGATGGCGGAGGGGCCGTACAGGCCGGTCATCTCCATGGAGAAGGGGTACTCCTTGTCGCCTCCGATGGAGTCCAGCACCTTGGCCGTGCCGTCAAAGTCCATGGTCATGGCCAGATTTTCCCCCCGGCCGGCGGTCTGCTTCTCCTGGAAGCTGTTGAGAATGGCGAAGCCGCTGTCGATCTGGCCGATGAGCTTCTGCTTGTCAATGACCACAGCCGTCCGCTGACCCCGATCCCAGTAGACCTCAAGGCCCAGGGCCTGGGAGAAGAACCGTACGGGCACCATGACGCTGCCGTTTTTCACGTAGGAGGCCCCGTCCATGGTCAGCACCTGTCCGCCGGAGACGGTGATCTCCTCCGTGCCGATCGTGTGGCGCAGGGAGACGCCGCCCAGAGCGGCGGTGACGGTCTTGGACGGGTGGTCATAGTCCACTGTGGCCCCCAGGGCGTCCAGCACACCCCGCATGGGCACCATGGTCCGTCCGCCCACGATCTCCGGCTCCGCGCCGGTGAAGTCGATGTACTCGCCGTTGATCTGCATGTCCACCACGCCGTTCCCGGCGGAGGTCTCCCTGTCCGCCGCCGTGGGAGCGCTGGTCACGAAAATGCCGGTGGGTCCGTCGGCCCCGCCGATGACGCTGAGATCCGCTTTGCCGCTGGCGGAGGCGGGCGCGGCCAGCGCCAGAGCCAGCGCCAGGGTCAGACACAGGGTAATGCACTTTTTCATGGGGAAGCTCCTTTCGTTTTGTTGTGATATTTTATTGTTCTTTTCTTTGTGAACAAAGAAAAGAACCAAAAGAAAAACTTTTTAGACCTGTTCTGTGGAACCCTAGGAGATATCCGCCAGATCCAGGAACTTGTATCCCTCGTTGGCAATGTGCTCCTTCCGGCCCTGGAGGTTGTCCCCCAGCAGGAGATCAAACATCCGGCTGGTGGCCTCCGCGTCCTCCGGCATAACCTTGATGAGCCGCCGGGTCTCCGGATTCATGGTGGTCAGCCACATCATGTCCGGATCGTTCTCGCCCAGACCCTTGGAACGATCAATCTTTACCTTCTTCCCCTCCAGCTTCTTCACAATCTCCGCCTTCTCCTTCTCCGAGTAGGCGAACCACGTCTTCTCCCCGCTGGTGATCTCAAAGAGGGGGGACTCGGCGATGTATACGTACCCCTCCTGGATAAGGGTGGGGCACAGCCGGTAGAGCATGGTGAGGATCAGGGTGCGGATCTGGAAGCCGTCCACGTCCGCGTCCGTGCAGATGACCACCTTGCTCCAGCGCAGGGAGCCCAGATCAAAGGTGCTCAGATCCTTCACGTGCTTGTTCTGGACCTCCACCCCGCAGCCCAGGACCTTCATGAGATCGGTGATGATCTCGCTTTTGAAGATCCGGGCGTAGTCCGCCTTCAGGCAGTTGAGGATCTTGCCCCGCACGGGCATGATCCCCTGGAACTCCGCGTCCCGGCTCAGCTTCACGCTGCCCAGGGCCGAGTCGCCCTCCACGATGTAGATCTCCCGCCTGGAAACGTCCCTGGTCCGGCAGTCCACGAACTTCTGCACCCGGTTGGCGATATCGATGGACCCGGAGAGCTTCTTTTTCACGTTCAGCCGGGCCTTCTCCGCCTGCTCCCGGCTCCGCTTGTTGATGAGCACCTGCTCCGCGATCCGCAGGGCGTCGTTGGGGTTCTCGATGAAGTAGATCTCCAGCCGGCTGCGGAGGAACTCCGCCATGGCGTCCTGGACGAACTTGTTGGTGATGGCCTTCTTGGTCTGGTTCTCATAGCTGGTCTGGGTGGAGAAGTTGCTGGACACCAGCACCAGACAGTCCTCGATATCCCCCCAGGTGATCCTGCTCTCGCTCTTCTGGTACTTGTTGTTCTGCCGCAGCCAGCCGTCGATGGCCCCCACGAAGGCGGACTTTGCCGCCTTCTCCGGGCTGCCCCCGTGCTCCAGCCAGCTGGAGTTGTGGTAGTGCTCGATCACCGCCGTCCGGTTGGAGAAGCAGAAGGAGGCGCTCAGCCGGACCTTGTACTCGTCCTTGTCCTCCCGGTCCCGGCCCCGGCGCTCGGTCTCCCAGAACACCGGGTCCGTGAGGGTCCCCTCCCCGGCCAGCTCCCGGACATAGTCGGAAATGCCGTTGTCATAGAGGAACTCCGTGGTCTCGAACTTCCCCGCCCCGGTCTCCACCCGCAGGCGGAAGGTGATGCCCGCGTTGACCACCGCCTGCCGCTTCATCACCCCCGCGAAGTACTCCGGGGGGATGTCGATGTCCGTAAACACCTCCAGGTCCGGCAGCCACCGGGTCCGGGTGCCGGTTTTCCGGCGGGTCAGGGGCGTTTTTTCCAGCTCCTGGCCCTTTTTGCCGGTGATCTGACCCTTTTTGAAGTGGAGCTGGTACTCAAAGCCGTCCCGCCAGACGGTCACGTCCATGTAATCGGACGCGTACTGGGTGGCGCAGGAGCCCAGGCCGTTGAGGCCCAGGGAGTACTCGTAGTTCTCCCCCTCGTTGTTGCCGTACTTGCCGCCGGCGTAGAGCTCACAGAACACCAGCTCCCAGTTCCACCGCTTCTCCTTCTCGTTCCAGTCCACCGGACAGCCCCGGCCCTGGTCCTCCACCTCCACGCTGTGGTCCAGGAAGCGGGTGACGGTGATGAGGCGGCCGTGGCCCTCCCGGGCCTCGTCGATGGAGTTGGAGAGGATCTCAAAAACGGCGTGCTCGCAGCCCTCCAGCCCGTCGGAGCCGAAGATGACCCCGGGCCGCTTCCGGACACGGTCCGCCCCCTTCAGGGCGCTGATGGACTGGTTGCCGTAGTTTTTTGCTTTTTCAGATGCCATAGGTTCCTCCGGTTGCGTCTACTTTTCTCTAGTTTAACAAATTTATGGGGCAATAGCAAGGGGATTTCGCCGCAGCGGGTCAAACGGCGCTCCTGCGGAGCTGGATGAGGCGGAGCGCGTCGCGGTAGAGGGGCCCCTCGTCCTCCAGGTCGATCATCAGCCACCGCTGTCCGTTCCCCTCCCGGGTCTCCCGGTACAGCTCCCGAAGGGCCGGCGCACAGGAGGGCAGCAGGGCCTCGACGGCCGCCTTTTCCTTCCGGCTCACCACCACCATGGCCGTGAAATACTGCTCGTGGGGGTAGATGGTGCACAGGGTCTTTCCCGCCTTTTTGAACTTCACGTTCCAGCCCGGGGCCAGACTGCACGCGCTGTACTCGATCTTCTCCGCGCACTGGTGGGTCTCCTGGATTTCCCCGCAGAAGCGGGCAAAGAGGGGGTTTCTGACGTACGCCCCGATCTCCTCCAGGGTGGGGCGCGTCTGCTTGTCCTGTAGGTCTGTCATGCGGATTCCTCCGTCTTCCGATTTTCGATAGGTGTTCTATTATAGCATGGGCCGCCCCGAGGTTCAACTTGTTTTGTGAAATAGACGGGAAACGGAGGGATCTATATGAAAATTCCCTCTTGACACCGGCGGATATGTCTGCTATAATACATTGTGTTCTGCGGGCGTAGCTCATCTGGTAGAGCGCCACCTTGCCAAGGTGGAGGTAGCGGGTTCGAGCCCCGTCGCCCGCTCCATTTGATTGCACTGTCATTTTTTTGACGGTGCAATTTTTTTCGCCGCCCCTCCGGGGCCGCCTGCCCGGGAAATGCCAGGAGAGATTTCAAAAATCCCACCAAATATGTTGCAAAACCGGCCAATATATATTATAATTTGTATAGTTCCATAAAAACTAGGTCCGTGGGAGGACAGCCGTGGGAAAGAATATCGTGGCGCTTATGCTGCAGGAATATGAAAACTTCACCCGCTCTGAGCGGAAAATTGTGGACTACGTGCTGGAGCACCAGACGGAGACCCAGTACATCAGCATCACCGATCTGAGCGCCGTGTGCGAGGTGGCGGTGTCCACGATCTCCGTCTTCTGCCGCAAGCTGAAGCTGGCAGGGTTCAACGACTTCAAGCTGGAGCTGGCCCGGGCCTCCCTGCTGGCCGCCCCGGACATGGAGCAGCGCGCCGCCGGGGAGGTCCTCCCCGACGACTCCACCAGCGCGGTGATGAGCAAGGTCCTCCGCTCCGCCCAGGACACCCTGGGCAAAGCCTACCACATGCTGGCCGAGCCTGCGGTGACCCAGGCCGTGGACCTGCTGCTGGCCGCCCGGCAGGTGCTGTGTCTGGGGCAGGGGAACCACTCCGTGGTGTCCCTGGCCGCCTGGGCCCAGTTCTCCACCACCTCCCCCAAGTTTAAGACCATCCAGGACGCCCACCTCCAGACCGTGGCCCTCTCCACCCTCTCGCCGGAGGACGTGGTCCTCTACTTCTCCTACTCCGGCGCCACCCACGAGGTGCTGGAGGCGGCGGAGATCATCCGCCGCCGGGGCGCGCGGCTCATCCTGGTCACCCGTTTCCTCAACTCCCCGGCCAGCGCCTACGCCGACGCCCTCCTGCTGTGCGGGCCCAACGAGCAGCCCCTGCGCTTCGGCTCCACCGCCGCCCTGGTGGCTCAGCTCTACGTGGTGGACGTGCTGCTCACCGAGTTCTCCCGCCGGGACCCCGAGGGGGCGGAGCAGTGCCGCCAGTCTGTGGGCAAGGCCCTGGCCAAGAAGGTGCTGTAAATGGGCGGATTTTTTAACCCCGAGCGGGGGATATGGGCGGCGTTGAGCACCCTGGTGGACGTGTGCGGCCTGTCCATCCTGTGGCTTTTCCTGTGCCTGCCTGTGGTGACCATCGGTCCGGCCACGGCGGCACTCTACTATACGGTGGTCAAGTGCGTCCGGGGCCGGGAGTCCGGGGCCTTCAAGTACTATTTTCTCTCCCTGCGGGAGAACCTGCGGGTGGGCTGCGCGGCCACCCTGATCTGCCTTCTGGCGGGGGCCCTGCTGGCCGGCGGATACGCCCTGATGCGGGCCAACGCCGCCTCCACCAGTGCCGCCGGCGTGCTCTTCGGGGCCTACTACACGGCCCTGCTCCTGCCGGCGGGCGTGCTGTGCTGGCTGTTTCCCCTGCTGGGCCGATTCACCTTCGGGGTGCGGGACCTGTTTGCAACCGCCCTCCAGCTGGCGGTGCGCCATCTGCCCTCCACGGTGGTGGTGACGCTTCTGACGGCGGAGACGGCGGCCTTTTGCATCCCCAACTGGTGGCCGGCCCTGTTCATGCCGGCGGTGACGGCCCTGCTCTCCTCCTTCTTCCTGGAGCGGGCTTTCCAGAGGTATGTCCCCCGGCCGGCGGAAGAAAACCACGACGAGACGATATAGGGAGCGGCCAGCGGGCCGCTCCCTTCCCGCTTTCCGGAGATCCTCTGAAGTGGTGAAAAGATCACCCCGCCTGTAGGGATTTTCTCTCTCCGCGCGGCGGGATATCGGCAGAGCCTGCCGCCTCCCCCCGCCCCCAGGATCCCCCTCATAAAATAGATCTCCATGATTTCCTTGCAAAACTGCCGGATATCCTGTATGATAAGCGCAGTAAACGCCCGGGTCCGGCCCGGGGAGAACGAGGAGGAAACGATAATGCACAAGCTTGGTTTTGGCATGATGCGCCTGCCCCTGCTGGACCCCAAGCAGACCAGCCAGATCGACGTATCGCTGGTGAGCGCCATGGCGGACGCCATTCTGGCCCAGGGCTTCACCTATTTTGACACCGCCTACGGCTACCACGGCGGGGAGAGTGAGCACGCGGTCCGGGAGGCGGTGGTCCGCCGCCATGACCGGAGCGCCTTCATCCTGGCGGACAAGATGCCCCTGTTCCGGTTCAAGCCCGCAGATACCGCCGCAGACCAGGAGAAGCTCTTCCAGGAGCAGCTGGAGAAGTGCGGCGTGGACTTCTTTGACAACTACCTCCTCCACTGCGTGGACGCGGCCAACTACGAGACCGCCAAGCGCCTGGACACCTTCGCCTTCCTCTCCCGGATGAAGGCGGAGGGGAAAATCCGGCGCCTGGGCTTCTCCTTCCACGACACGGCGGAGGTGCTGGACCGGGTGCTGACGGAGCACCCGGAGGCGGAGTTTGTCCAGCTCCAGATCAACTATCTGGACTGGGAGGACGAGCGGGTCCAGTCCCGCAAGTGCTACGAGACCGCCCGCCGCCACGGCAAGCCCGTGGTGGTGATGGAGCCGGTGAAGGGGGGCAGGCTGGCCCGTCTGCCCCAGGAGGCGGCGGAGCTGCTGGCGGGACTCCACCCCGACTGGACCCCAGCCGCCTGGGCCCTCCGCTTTGCCGCGGGCCTGGAGGGGGTGGACATGGTCCTCAGCGGCATGTCGGACATGGCCCAGCTGGAGGAGAATACGCGCATCATGGCCGCGCCGGAGCCCCTGACGGCGGAGGAGCTGGCGGCCCTGGCCCGGGCGGCGGAGATCATCAGCGCCGCCCCCGTCATCGCCTGCACCGCCTGCGGCTACTGCGCCGACGGCTGCCCCCGGCAGATCCCCATTCCCGAGCTCTTCTCTCTCTACAATGAGGACCAGCTCTCCATGCGCCAGGGCCGCCCGGCGGACCGGGAGAAATACCGGGCCCTCACCGAGGGCCGGGGCCGGGCCTCGGGCTGCGTCAGCTGCCGCCAGTGCGAGCAGCAGTGCCCCCAGCACCTGGAGATCACCAACTGGCTGGAGCGGGTAAAAAATACGTACGAGGGATAATTTTCCGGCAATTCGGGCCCGGCGGACACCTCCGCCGGGCCCTCCTCCGCCCTTTGCCGGGCATTCATAAATATTTTACAGCCGCGATGCAACTTTTACTTGCGAAATAGGGCGCAATCGAGTATACTAGTGTTCGTTGAGCCGTGAATGAGACCCCAGCGTACAACAAAAGCTATCGCCGTCCCAGCCCGGCGGGGAGGGCAGAAAATTTTGGAAGGAATGAACAAGAAATGAGCGCATCCAGAGAAAAGAAAAAGCGTCAGGAGCTGCTGTCCAGCGGCGTGGTGGACCCCAAGGCCGCCCGCGCGGCGGAGCAGAGGGCTGCTGAAAGAAAATCCAACATCCTCTACGGCACCATCGCCGTCGTCTTCGTGGTGGTGGCCATCGCTCTGGTGGTGTACAACTCCGGCGTCATCCAGCGCCGCCAGACCGCCGTCACCATCGACGGGGAGAGCTACACCGTGCCGGAGACCTCCTACTACTACTGGCAGTCCTACCAGAACTTCCTCAACAGCGAAATGGGCTCTATCTACGCCGCCCTGGGCATGCTGAACACCAACGTATCCCTGAAGAGCCAGAGCTACACCGAGGACCAGACCTGGGACGACTACTTCAAGGAGCAGGCTGTGGACACCATGCGCTTCGTCCACGCCGCCGTAGCTGCGGCCAATCAGGCGGGTCTTACCCTGGACGAGGAGGATCAGGCCTCCCTGGACGCCTCTATCAGCTCCATGAAGGCCTCCGCCGCCCAGAACGGCTACTCCTATAAGCAGTACCTCAACGCCGTCTACGGGGCCACCATGACCTCCTCCATCTACGAGTCCTGCGCCAAGGACATGCTCCTGGCCACCAAGTACGCCAACCAGTACGCGGACGAGAACTTTGTCTACAGTGAGGACGAGATCACCGCCTACTACGAGGAAAACAAGAACACCTACGATCTCATTGACGGCGCTTATGTCACCGTCTCCGGCCTGCCGGAGGCCAAGACCGACGCCGACGGCAACGCCATTGAGGCCACCGACGAGGAGAAGGCCGCCGCCCTGGCCGCGGCCAAGGAGACCGCCGACGCCATCCTGGCCGCCTATCAGGAGGGCGAGGATCTGGAGAGCCTGGCGGAGCGCAACGGCGCGTCCTACTCCACCTCCATCTCCGCCTCCGGGGCCGTGTACGGCGAGTGGTTCTACGACAGCGCCCGCCGCGCCGGCGACGCCGCAGTGCTGGAGAACACCAGCGGCAGCAGCTACTATGTGGCGGTCTTCAACAGCCGCCAGCGGGACGAGGCCCTGGACTACAGCGTGCGCCACATTCTGGTGACCGCCGAGAGCCTGAACCTGGGCGAGGGCGAGGAGGCCACGGAGGAGCAGCTGCGGGCTAAGGCCCAGGAGATCCTGGACAGCTGGGACGGCACGGAGGACGGCTTCGCCTCCCTGGCCAACCAGAACTCCAAGGACCCCGGCAGCAACACCAACGGCGGTCTGTACGAGAACGTGGCCAAGAACACCATGGTGGCCTCCTTCCAGGACTGGTGCTATGAGCCCGGCCGCCAGAGCGGGGACACGGGCATTGTCTACGACGCATCCACCGGGACCCCCAGGGCCCACGTCATGTACTTTGTGGGCTACGGCGACACCCAGTACTGGCACTACGCCTGTGAGAACGATATGATTACCCGGGACGCGGCTGATTGGCAGAACAGCGTCCGGGACAGCGTCACTGCCCAGATGGACGAGAAGGGCATGAACCAGATCGGATAATTGCTGTGCAGCCAGCCGGTCCCGGTACGCCGGGACCGGCTTTTCTGCCGGCACTACCAGGGCCAGGGTTCTAAAATTTTCTTTTGATTCTTTTCTTTTATAAAAGAAAAGAATGACTACTAAACAAGGTGCATTCATGAACGAACGATTTTTGCGCAGCGAGATGCTGCTGGGCTCTGCGGCCATGGACCGGCTGGCCGGGGCCCACGTGTGCGTGGTGGGGCTGGGGGGCGTGGGCAGCTGCGCCGCCGAGGTGCTGGCCCGGTCCGGGGTGGGGGAGCTGACCCTCATTGACCGGGATGTGTACAGCCTGAGCAACATCAACCGCCAGCTGGGGGCCCTGTCCTCCACAGCGGGCCGGCCCAAGGCGGAGGTTATGGCGGAGCGGGCCCGGGACATCAACCCGGACTGCCGGGTCCACCCCCTGGTGGGGACCTACGCCGCCGCGGACCGGGAGCGGTTCTGGGGCAGCTACGACTGCGTGGTGGACTGCATTGATCTGGTGTCCTGCAAGGTGGATCTCATCTGTCAGGCCCAGGCGCGGAGCATCCCCATCCTCTCCGCCCTGGGCACGGGGAACAAGCTGGACCCCTCCCTGCTGGAGGTGACGGACCTGTCCAAGACCCGGGGCTGTCCCCTGGCCCGGGTGATGCGCCGGGAGCTGGGGCGGCGGGGGATCAGGCATCTGAAGGTGGTGTACAGCCCCGAGGAGCCGGTCTGGTGCCAGGCCCTGGAGGAGCCGCCCCCGGGCCGGCGGAGCGTACCGGGGAGCGTGAGCTGGGTGCCCACGGCGGCGGGGATCCTGTTGGGGGGAGCGGCGGTGATGGAGCTCACCGGCGGCCTGATCCCCCCAAAAACAGACAAGGAGGACGAGAGATGAACATACGATATGCCCAGGAACGGGATGTCCCACGCCTGGAGGAGCTGCTGGTCCAGGTCTGCAACGTCCACCACGCCGGCCGGCCGGACCTCTTCCGGGCCGGCGGCCAGAAGTATGACCGAGGGCAGCTGCTGGACCTTCTGCGCGACGAGAATCGCCCCATTCTGGTGGCGGCGGACGGGGAGGACCGGGTGGTGGGCTACGCCTTCTGCGTTCTCCAGGTCCACCGGGGGGAGCGCGTCTGCCCGGACATGACCACCCTGTACCTGGACGATCTGTGCGTGGATCAGTCCTGCCGGGGCCAGCACGTGGGGAGCGGGCTGTATCAGGCGGCGCTGGCCCTGGCCCGGGAGCGGGGGTGCTACAACGTGACGCTGAACGTGTGGGCCTGCAACCAGACGGCCATGGATTTCTACCGGCGCTGCGGCCTCCAGGTGCAGAAAACCGGCATGGAGGTCATTCTTTAGGCCGCTCTTTCCGAGAATTGCGCTCCCTGCCAGATTTCCCCTTGCGCGGCGGAAAAAAAGTGCTATAATATAGGTTGTAAAGATCCGGCCGTTTCGGCTGTTTATTTTGTACCGCCCGCAACGAGAAAGGAGCATGCCATGCGCGATTTTGTCATCCTCACCGACAGCTGCTGCGACTTCTCCGCCCAGATGGTGGAGGAGCTGGAGCTCTCCCTCCTTCCCCTGTCCTTTGTGATGGAGGGAAAGGAATATTTCGACTACCCGGACCACCGGGATATTCAGCCCGATGAGTTCTACCAACGCCTGCGGAGCGGCTCCCTGGGCACCACCGCCGCCATCAGCGTGGGCGTCTTTCACGAGGCCATGGAGCCCATCGCAGCCTCCGGAAAGGATATCCTCTGCGTCAGCTTCTCCTCCGGCCTCTCCACCACCTACCAGTCCGCCTGCATCGCCGCCCAGGAGATCCAGGCGGCCCATCCGGACTGCAAGGTCCTGGTTGTGGACAGCCGGGCCGCCTCCCTGGGCCAGGGCCTGCTGGTCTATCTCACGGTCCAGGAGAAGCGCCGGGGCAGGACCATTGAGGAGGTGCGGGACTTTGTGGAGCAGAAGAAGGACCACATCTGCCACTGGTTCACCGTGGACGACCTCAACCACCTCAAGCGGGGCGGCCGGGTGTCCGCAGCGGCGGCCCTGTTCGGCACCATGCTGCAAATGAAGCCCGTGCTCCACGTGGACGGCGAGGGCCACCTGATCCCGGTGGACAAGGTCCGGGGCCGCAAGGCCTCGGTCAACGCCCTGCTGCAAAAGATGGACGAGCTGGTGGAGGACCCCTCGGTGGTGTTCATCAGCCACGGCGACTGTGAGGACGAGGCTGTGGCCCTTGGCGAGGCCATCAAGGCCAAGTACCCTGTGGAGCGGCTGGAGATCAACTACGTGGGCCCGGTGATCGGCAATCACTCCGGCCCCGGCACCCTGGCCCTGTTCTTCCAGGGAAAGCACAAGTAAATACATGGTAACGGCGGGCCGCCCCGGATGGGACGGCCCGCCGTTGCCTGTCAAAAAAGTGGCGAAGCCACTTTTTTGAGTGGGTCTTCACTCCGCTCTGCGCCTCGCTGTACGCCTTTGGCGTACAGCTCGACGCTCGCTCCGTGGAAAGTGTTTTTCTCACGTACACGCCGCGAGAAAAACGATCTGAATTTATTTCGCGCCTGCGGGCGCGAAACTCCTGCGGAGGGCTTTTTTGATAGGCTGAGGCGGGCCGCCCCGGATGGGACGGCCCGCCTTTTTCTATTTCTCCTTCAGCTGGTGGCGCAGCTGGCGGAAGGACCGGCCGTGGAGGTTGTTGCGCTGGATGATCTCCCCGATGCGGCCCTCGGCGGCCTCGATCTCCTGGTGGAACTCCCGGGCGGACACCCGGACCGCGCCGTGGCCCAGGATGATGAGCTGCTCCAGGTTATCCGAGGTGGCCACCCGCACCCGGTGTTCCCGGGCGATCTCGTAGGTGGCCCGCTCAATATACGTGTCCGCCGTCTCCGCCTCCTTGGTGTAGACCACGTGGATGTTCCGGTAGTGCTCCACACTCCCCGGGCTCCCCTTTACCTTGTAGGCGTCGAACACCAGGATCACCTCGCACCGCTTGTACCCCTGGTAGTTGCACAGCAGGTCCATCAGCAGGTGCCGGGCCCCCTCCAGACTGTCCCGGGCCGCGTCCTTCAGCTCGTCCCAGTCGAAAATGATGTTGTACCCGTCCACCAGCAGATACTCCGGCCCCGCCGGCCGGTCCGGCACGGTCCGCTTCTCCTGGGAGGGCAGGGGACGGAAGGCCGCCCCCGGGTCCGGTCCCCGCCGCTTCACCTGGCCGTAGGTCCGCTCAAAGATGGCCTGGAGGGCCTTCTCCTCCTCCCGGCTGGAGGGGTAGGGGGCCGCAGGCCGGGGACCGGACGCCGGGCCGGGCGGCGGGCTCTCCCCGGCCTCCGGCGCTTCCTCCTCCAGCTGGCTCTCCGAGTGGGCGTAGGCGGGCACCTGGTCCCACTTCACCGTAAAGCCCGCGCCGTGGCCGCAGAAGACGGAGTCCGGGGAGTTGTCCAGATCCCCCTCCGGGTCATAGCCCAGCCGGGAGATCACCTCCTCCGGGTTGTGGCAGACGTCGTAGCCCGCCAGGGTGCAGCTCAGCCGTCCCTGTCCCCGGGTGTAGGCGGTGACGGTCTGCCAGTAGTCCCCCATCTCCGACACCGGGGCCCGGCCGGTGAGCAGGGCCCGGTCCGCCTCCGTCCGGGGGACGTCGAAGCTCCCCCCCATCTGCTGTATGTCCGTCATGGCCCGGCCCAGGTTCTCCGGGGGCAGCTCCAGACGGAAGTCGTACCAGGGCTCCAGCAGGACGCTCCGGGCGCTCATGAGGCCCTGGCGCACGGCCCGGTAGGTGGCCTGCCGGAAGTCGCCCCCCTCGGTGTGCTTGACGTGGGCCCGGCCGGCGGTGAGGGTGATGCGCATGTCCGTGATGGGGGAGCCGGTGAGCGCCCCCAGGTGCTGCTTTTCCGCCAGATGGGTGAGCACCAGCCGCTGCCAGTGTCCGTCAAAGCGGTCCGTGCTGCACGCGCTGTCAAAGCATAGGCCCGTGCCCCGGGGGGCGGGCTCCAGCAGCAGCCGGACCTCGGCATAGTGGCGCAGGGGCTCGTAGTGGCCGATGCCCTCCACCGGGGCGGCAATGGTCTCCTTGTACACAATGTCCCCGGGGGCGAAGTCCACCTCCAGACCGAACCGCTGCGCCGCCACCTGCCGCAGCACCTCCAGCTGGATGGGGCCCATGAGCTGGAGACGGATCTGGCCCAGCCGCTGGTTCCACAGGAGGTGGAGCTGGGGGTCCTCCTCCTCCAGGGCCCGGAGCTTGTCCAGGGCCGTGTGGGGGTCCGTGCCCTCGGGCAGCAGCAGCCGGCAGCTGAGCACCGGCTCCAGCTCCGCCGGGGGCCGCGATCCCTCCGCCCCCAGCCCCTGGCCGGAGCTGGTGCGGGTCAGGCCGGTGACGGCGCACACCGTCCCCGCCTCCGCGCTGTCCACGGTCCGGTACTTGACTCCGGAGTAGATCCGCAGCTGCTCCGCCTTCTCCTCCCAGATCTCGCCGCTCTCGTCCAGGCCGGTGAGGAGCTGCTTCACCGCCAGCCGGCCGCCGGTGATCTTCATATAGGTGAGCCGGTTCCCCTGGCTGTCCCTGCCGATCTTGTACACCCGGGCCCCGAAGTCCGCCGGGTAGGCGGGCCGGGGGCAGTATTGGGCCAGCCCCTCCAGGAGCTGGTCCACCCCCTCCAGCCGCAGGGCGGACCCGAACCAGCAGGGAAACAGGGCCCGGGAGGCGATGAGCCCGGCCAGGGTGTCCCGGGAGAGGCCCCCTGTGTCCAGGTACTCCGTCAGGGCCTCCTCCCCGGCGGTGGCCGCCTCCTCCAGCAGGGCCTCCCGGGACCCGCCGAAGTCCACGCACCCCTCCCCCAGCTGGGTCCGGAGGGCGGAGAGGAGGGCGTCCCGGTCCGTCCCCGGCAGATCCATCTTGTTGACAAAGAGGAACACCGGCAGGCGGTGGCGCTCCAGCAGCCGCCAGAGGGTGCGGGTGTGGGCCTGCACGCCGTCCGTGCCGCTGATGACCAGGATGGCGCAGTCCAGCACCTGGAGGGTGCGCTCCATCTCCGCGGAGAAGTCCACGTGGCCCGGGGTGTCCAGCAGCGTGGCCTCCTGCTCCCCCAGGGGGAACACCGCCTGCTTGGCGTAGATGGTGATGCCCCGCTGCCGCTCCAGCTGGTCCGTGTCCAGGAAGGCGTCCCGGTGGTCCACCCGGCCCAGGGCCCGGATGCTGCCGGTCTTATATAGAACAGCCTCGGACAGGGTGGTCTTCCCCGCGTCCACGTGGGCCAGAATACCGATACAGATTCGTCTCATATGCCGTCCATTCTCTTTCCTTCATTTCCCCCTATTATGGCAGGTTTTCGTCCGTCCTGCAATGGGAATTTGCCGGCTTTGCAAAATAAGCAACAGACAGGGGCCCCGGAGGACCGCCTGTCTGTCTTAAAAATGGATAAAAAGCGCCTCACTCCCGCCGCTCACGGCACACCAAGTCATCCAGGGACATGCCGTAGAAGTCGGCAATGGCCACAAGGGTGGAGAGCGCCGGCTCCCGCTCGCCGTATTCATAGCGCTGATAGGTGTGCAGGCCAAGCTTCAGCTGCTGTGCCAGCGCCTTCTGGGACAGGCTGCGGCCAAGACGCAAGGCGGCCAAGTGTTCAGAAAATGTCATAGCCCCTCCTTGACAATTTCTGTTCAGATGTGATTATGCCCGCCGTTCCCGGCACACCAGCTCATCCAGGCTGATGTCATATAAATCCGCAAGGGCAATCAGAGTGGGCAGCGTGGGAAGGCGCAGACCATATTCATAATTTTGATAGGTCCGCGTCTTGATACGGACGGCCTGCGCGACGGCCTCCTGGGAGAGCCCCTTTTCTGCCCGCAGTTGGATGAGATTTTCGTTTAACTTCATAATAATGCCTTTCTGGTCTTGACACGAATGTATAAACGTGATATACTGACGAGAAGAACGCACAAACATTCGCGGAGGCCATATCCATGAATTCATTAACCGATCTACTCTATGAATATCTCCTGGACAGAGAGTATGAAAGACTGCTTACCGACGATGGCTACCAGCAGCAGAAGGATGCGCGTGATAGGATAGAGAGGGCCCTGCTGGCCACTATGACACCTCGGCAGCGTCAGCTCCTGATACTGTACGAGGATCAGGAAAACGCCCTCACCGCCATAGTAAACCGCCGCAGATTTTCCGAGACCATTGCCCTGCTGCGCCGCTTCACCCTTTTGAATATAGAATAATCCATCTCCGGGCTCATACCGCCCCGAAGAGGGCCCAGGTGTTGCTGTCCAGGATCTCCGCGTCCACGTACTGCCCGATCAGAGACGCGTCCCCCCGCAGATGCACCAGCCTGCCGCCGTGGGTCCGGCTGGAGAGAGGCCACTGCTCATCGCCGCTCTCCCCGTCCACCAGCACCCGCAGCCGGCGGCCCACATAGGCCCGGTGGAGCTCCCCGGAGATCCGGTTCTGCTCCTCCAGGAGCTTGTCAAACCACACCTGCTTCTCCGCCCGGCTCACCGTGTCCGGCAGGCTGGCCGCAGGCGTACCAGGCCGGGGGGAGTAGATGAAGGTGAAGAGGGCGTCGTAGCGGACCTCCCGGATGAGGGAGATGGTCTCCATGGCCTCCTCCTCCGTCTCCCCGGGGAAGCCGATGATAATATCGCTGGTCAGCACCAGCTCCGGCATGACGCTGCGGGCGTAGGCCGCTTTCTCCAGGTACTGCTCCCGGGTGTAGCCCCGGTTCATGGCCCGCAGCACCCGGCTGCTGCCGGACTGCACCGGGAGGTGGAGCTGCTTGGCCACGTGGGAACAGCGGGCCATGGTGTCAAAGAGCTTTTGGCCCGCGTCCTTGGGGTGGCTGGTCATGAAGCGGATGAGGTAGTCCCCGGGGATAGCGTCGATCTCCGCCAGCAGGTCCGCAAAGTCCATGGGGCTCTCCAGATCCTTGCCGTAGGAGTTGACGTTCTGGCCCAGAAGGGTGATCTCCCGCACCCCGTCCTCCACCAGGGAGCGGACCTCGGCCAGGATGTCCGACGCCTCCCGGCTCCGCTCCCGGCCCCGGACATAGGGGACGATGCAGTAGGAGCAGAAGTTGTTGCACCCGTACATGATGGACACCCAGGCCTTCACACCGCTCTCCCGGACCACAGGCAGGCCCTCGGCGATAGCGCCCCGCTCCTGGGCGATGGAGAAGACCCGCTTATGGCGGGTGCGGACCTCAAAGAGCAGCTCCGGGAACCGCCACAGGGCCTGGGGGCCGAAGACCAGATCCACGTGGCGGTAGGAGGCCTTGATCCGGGCGGCGGCGGTCTCCTGCTGGGCCATGCAGCCGCACAGGCAGATGGTGAGATCCGGATTGCGCTCCTTGGCGTGGACCAGCTGGCCCACCACGCCAAAGACCTTCTTCTCCGCGTTCTCCCGGATGGCGCAGGTGTTGATGACAATGATCTCCGCCCGGCCGGGGTCCTGGGTGAAGCCGCAGCCCATGTCCCGCAGCATCCCCATGAGCCGCTGGCTGTCCGCCACGTTCTGCTGGCAGCCGTAGGTCTGGACGCAGGCCAGAGGCGGCCCCCCGGGGCGGGCCTCGTTCAGCTCCCTCAGCTTCTCGCAGAAGCGAAGCTGCCGCCCGATGTCCTCTTGGCTGATCCGCTGTGTTTTTCCGGTCTCTCCCATGGCTCCCGCTCCCTTCACGCGCTGGTCGATTTGAAATGGTCAGATAGCACATTATAGCATTTTACCCCGCCTGCGTCAATTTGGTTTTTCCGGGGACGGTATGGCGGACCGAAAAAGGATTTCTTGACATCCACGCCGCGATATGGTATCCTTATCCTAGTTAAATATGCCGCTTTTTATCACGCGGCGGCAGGATAGGAGAATACAACTATGGAACGCATCAAGACCCTTGAGACCCGTGACCTGAACAAGAGCGCACAGACCGGCGGCTGCGGCGAATGCCAGACCTCCTGCCAGTCTGCCTGCAAGACCTCCTGCGGCGTGGCCAACCAGGCCTGCGAGAACGCCAACAAGTAAGGTCATCATATCGAGAGAGCGCCGCCGGTTTCAGGGCGGCGCTTTTCCTGCGCAGCTACGATGAGGAGGAACGCCCACAATGGTGCATCAATACAAGCTCAACGGCTACAATATCGTCCTGGACACCTGCTCCGGGTCCGTCCATGTGGTGGACGAGGTGGCCTACGACATCATCGCCCTGTACCCGGAGAAGACCCGGGAGGAGATCGTCTCCGCCATCCTGGCCCAATACGGCGGCCGGCCCGACGTGAACGAGGAGGAGGTGCGCGCCTGCATCGGCGACGTGGCGGCGCTGGAGCGGGCCGGGAAGCTCTACACCCCCGACACCTTCGAGCACATGGCCTTTGACTTCAAAAACCGCAGCACGGTGGTGAAGGCCCTGTGCCTCCACGTGGCCCACACCTGCAACCTCAGCTGCCCCTACTGCTTTGCCAGCCAGGGGAAGTACCACGGCCAGCGGGCGCTGATGAGCTTCGACGTGGGAAAGCGGGCCCTGGACTTCCTCATGGAGAACTCCGGGGACCGGGTCAACCTGGAGGTGGACTTCTTCGGCGGCGAGCCCCTGATGAACTGGGAGGTGGTCAAGGAGCTGGTGGCCTACGCCCGTGAGCAGGAGGGTCCCCGGGGGAAGAAGTTCCGCTTCACCCTCACCACCAACGGCATGCTCATTGACGACGACGTGATCGACTTTGCCAACCGGGAGATGCACAACGTGGTGCTGAGCCTGGACGGGCGGAAGGAGGTCCACGACCGGCTGCGGGTGGACTGTGCCGGCCGGGGCAGCTACGACCGGATCGTGCCCAAATTCCAGAAGCTGGTGGAGCGCCGGGGGGGAAAGGGCTACTACATGCGGGGCACCTTCACCCACGCCAACCCGGACTTCACCAAGGACGTGCTCCACATGGCGGATCTGGGCTTTGATCAACTGAGCATGGAGCCGGTGGTGTGCGCCCCCGACGATCCCGCCGCCCTGACGGCGGAGGATCTGCCCATTGTCCTGGAGCAGTACGAGCTCCTGGCCAAGGAGATGCTGCGGCGGGAGCGGGAGGGCCGGGGCTTCACCTTCTACCACTACATGCTGGATCTGGCCCACGGCCCCTGCATCTACAAGCGCATCTCCGGCTGCGGGTCCGGCACAGAGTACATGGCTGTCACCCCCTGGGGGGATCTCTATCCCTGCCACCAGTTCGTGGGGGAGGAGGCCTACCGGCTGGGGGACATCTGGCAGGGGGTGACCAACACGGCGGTCCGGGACGAGTTCAAGACCTGCAACGCCTACGCCCGTCCGGAGTGCGCGGACTGCTGGGCCAAGCTCTACTGCTCCGGCGGCTGCGCGGCCAACGCCTACCACGCCTCCGGGTCCATCCGGGGCGTGTACGAGTACGGCTGCGAGCTCTTCCGCAAGCGGATCGAGTGCGCGGTGATGATGAAGGCCGCCCAGGCGGAGGAGCGGTGAACACCCCCATTGCCGACTTTGTCCGCGCCTACGCCGCCTCCGGCTGCGCCCGGCTCCACATGCCGGGCCACAAGGGGAGACCCTTTCTAGGCTGCGAGGCCCTGGACGTTACGGAGATCACCGGGGCGGACGAGCTCTACGGGGCGGCGGGGATCATCGCCCAGAGCGAAAAAAACGCCGGGGCCCTCTTCGGCTCCGGCAGGACCTTCTACGCCGCGGAGGGCTCCTCCCAGTGCGTCCGGGCCATGCTGGCCCTGGCAGTGTGGAGCGCCCCTCCGGGGCGGCGTCCGGTGGTGCTGGCGGCGCGGAACGCCCACAAGTCCCTCCTCTACGCCGCCGCGCTGCTGGACTTTGACGTGGCGTGGCTGTGGCCGGAGTCCCCGGGGCAGAGCCTGTGCGCCTGCCCGGTGTCCCCGGCGGCCCTGGAGCGGGCTCTGGAGGAGACGCGTCCGGCGGCGGTGTACGTCACCAGCCCGGACTACCTGGGCGGGGCGTGCGATGTGGCGGCCCTGGCGGCGGTATCCCACCGCCGGGGCGTACCTCTGCTGGTGGACAACGCCCACGGGGCCTACCTGCGCTTTCTCTCCCCCTCCCGGCACCCCATGGACCTGGGGGCGGATCTCTGTTGCGACAGCGCCCACAAGACCCTGCCGGTCCTCACCGGCGGGGCCTATCTCCACGTGGGCCAGGGGGCTCCGGCTTTCTTTGGGGAGAACGGGCGGCGGGCCCTGGCCCTGTTCGGCTCCACCAGCCCGTCCTATCTGATCCTGCAATCCCTGGATCTCTGCAACCAATATCTGGCCGGGGACTACCCCCGCCGTCTGGCGGAGACCGCCGGAGCCCTGGCGGCCCTGCGGGAGCGGCTGCGGGGGCGTGGCTGGGCGGTGAGGGACACAGAGCCCTTGAAGCTGACCATTGACTGCGCCGCCTCCGGATGGGAGGGCGGGGATCTGGCGGCCCAGCTGCGGTCCGGAGGGGTGGAGTGCGAGTACTGGGACCGGGACGATCTGGTGTGCATGTGGACGCCGGAGAACCCGCCAACGGACTTTGAGCGGCTCCTGGACTGCCTGGGGGAGAACGACAGACCGTCCAGGCCCCGTCCGCCCCTGCCCCAGGCCAGGGGGGAGGCGGTGTGCTCCATCCGGGAGGCCATGTTCCGGCCCTGGGAGACCGTGCCCGCCGCGCAGGCCCTGGGCCGGGTGTGCGGTGCGCCCACGGTGGCCTGTCCGCCGGCGGTGCCCATCGCCGTGGCCGGGGAGCGCATCGGCCCGGAGGCGGCAGCGCTGTTCGCCCGGTACGGCGTGGACCGGGTGGAGGTGCTGGCCTAGTTCTCCATAAATACGCTGCAGGGGCGAGCTTTGCTCGCCCCTGCAGCTATTTGTCGAAAATCCAGCGCACAAACAGGGATACAGCGCCCGCAGGATCTGCCCGGCACATCTCCCCAGGGGACTCCTCACCACTCCAGAATCTGGGGGCGATCAGAGACGGCCTTGGGCCACTGGCTGTGGAGGAGAATCTCCACGATCTCCGCCGTATCCCCGGACGGGTAGAACCGGATGGTCCAGGGGCAGGGGGGGCACACCGGCGCCTCCTCCGGGGACAGATTGCCGGAGACGGGCTCCGTCTCCTCCGGGGGCCCCTCGGGCAGCTCCGCCGGCGCCTCCTCCCCGGGGATCTCCTCCTCCGCGTCCGCCCCGGTCTGGACCGCCTCCTCCCCCAGGCACAGCTCCTGCCACAGCGCCTTCACGGCGGCGTTCACATCCGCCGTGGGGGTGTCGTAGGAGAAGCGGGCGGTCAGCTTCTCGTGCTCCTCCCGGACGGCCAGCCGCAGCAGATCCAGCAGGGACTGGCTGTCGGAGATGCTCATAAGCCCCTCCACGTCCTCAGCGCCCTCCCGGTAGGTCATCTGGTAGGTCACCGTGCTGTAGGCCGTGCCCGCATCGTACTCAAAGGTCAGACCGCTGAGGAGATAGGAGCCCAGGGTGGTCTCCCGCCGGACCTCCGCCCGGGCCCGCTGGGCCTGAGTGTAGGAGTTGGCCTCCTCATAGCAGCGGATGGTCCCCTCCTCCGCCCGCTCCTCCACCAGCAGCAGCAGGGAGTTGACCAGATCCTGATAGCTCTCCGAGCGCAGGGTGTCCTCCGCGCCGGAGTCCCAATAGCGGTTGGCGTAGGGCTCCACGCTGCTGTAGGATCGGTCCAGCAGGGCCCCGCAGCCGCACAGCGCAAGGCACAGCGGCAGCGCCAGCATCCACTTTTTCAAGCCCCGCCGCCTCCTCTCGGGTTTAATAGCCCAGCTCCTGGTCCACCAGCACCACTTCCATGTCCATGCTGCCCATCTTCTTGTAGAGCACCGTCAGCCCCCGGCAGATGCGCTCCGGGCTGTCGCAGTCGTAGCAGCGGTCTCCCCTGGCCGCGCAGGGGGTCTTGCGGCCCAGCCGCTGGGCGTTCTTGGGGGCCACCACGTTGCGCACCCGCTGGAGGGCGCTGTGGAAATTGGGGGAGATCTTGTTCCGGCCCGCCAGGAGATAGACCTTCTGGTGTCCGTAGAGGGAGGAGGAGATCCGGTTGCCGGTGCCGTCGATGTTGAGAATCTCCCCGGTGTCCTCGGCGATGCCGTTGGCGGAGAGGAGGTAGACCTCCGCATTGGCGGCCAGCTGCTGGACCCGGGCCGGCGGGGCGGGGGTGAAGCCGTGGGAGAAGACCACGTTGTGCCGGCTCAGGCTCTCCCGGAGCCCCAGCTCCGCAATGGTCATGGACCCGCCCATGCCCACGGTCCTCTGGTCGATCTGTTCGTTGAGATAGGCGGCGGCCTCCTCCCCGGTGGCAAAGACGGAGACGGTGAAGCCGTTCTTCTCCAGCTTCTCTCTCAGATGGTCAAAATTCATTTCCCTGCTCCTTTCATATGGCTATAGGCTGTCCGGCGAGTACTCCCCGAAGCCCTCTCCCAGGACCTCGTGGGCCTCGCAGACAATGATAAACGCGTTGGGATCCACTCCTGTCACCGTGGCCTTGATGGGGGCGATCTGGCTGCGCTTGAAGGCGCAGAGCACCACCTGCTTCTCGTCCCCGCTGAAGCCGCCCCGGCCATCCAGCAGCGTCACGCCCAGATTCATCTCCAGCAGGAGCCGGGCGATCTCGCCGCTGCGGCTGCTGATGATATAGGCCATCTTGGCGTTGGAGCCGTAGACCACGGCGTCCATGGCCACGCTGCATATGTACATGGAGATGATCCCGTAGAGGGCGTTGTTGAGGCTGCGGAAGGTGATGGCGTAGAGGGTGACCACGGCCGCGTCGATGAGCAGGCACAGCCGCCCGATGGACACGCTGCGCAGCTTGTACTTGAGCAGCCGGGCCGCCAGATCGGACCCGCCGGTGGTGCCGCCCATCATCATCAGCAGGGCCATGGACACGCCCATAAGCACCCCGCCGTAGATGCAGGCCAGCAGGGAGTCCATGGGGGGGAAGGTGTAGACCATGGCCAGTCCGTCGATCATCAGGGAGCTGATGAAGGTGGCGTAGAGGGTGGCGACGAGCAGCTTCACCCCCTGCTTGCGCACGCCCAGAATCAGCAGGGGCACGTTCATCACCAGCACGGTCATGCCCACTGGGAAGACGGGGATCAGCCGGTTGATGATCTGGGCCAGACCTGTGAAGCCGCCCATGGCGATGTTGTTGGGCTGGAAAAACCAGTTGAAGCACAGCGCGTAGATGGCGCAGCCCAGGGTCATGGTCCCGTACTCATAGAGACGGCGCAGGACGGGGTTATTGGATTTCATACGTTCCCTCCATAGGGGCAGGGCCCGCAGGGCCCTGCCTTTGTATATTCACTCTCATTATACATCCCCCCGGCGGAAAGGGCAAGAGGGAAATGGGCGGCCGCTCAGATGGTGCGGTAGAAGACGTCCTCCAGGGCAATGTCCAGATCGTCAAACAGACTGCACCGGAAGTGGGTGGCCACGGCGGAGCGCTCCTCCTCGCGCATCCCGGCCAGCTCCCAGTCGGGGTAGATGGCGTAGATCTCATGGAGCTTGAGCTCTGTGCCGGCGCTGCGGTAGACCTCCACGAACTTTTCATTGGGGCTGACCAGCCAGTACTCCTTTACCCCGCATCTGGCGTAAACGTCCTTTTTGTGGGATCGGTCGTTCCTGGCGGTGCTGAGAGAGAGAACCTCCACCACCAGATCCGGCGCACCGTGTACGCCGTCATGCCGGATCTTGTCCGGGTCGCAGACCACCATCACGTCGGGGACGAGGTGGTCCTCCTCTGTCAGGTACACCTTGGCGCCGTCCATCAGGGGCACACAGGATTTTCCCCTCAAATAGTCCCGAAAGATCCCATAGATATTTCCCGCAACAAAAACGTGGTTGATGGACGCAGGGGACATCATGACCGCCTTGCCGCCGATCAGCTCCTCCCGCCGCTCCTCCCGCCGCTCCTCCCGATACGCCAGATTAGTATCCATGCAAACGCTCCCTTCCTGCCCGAATCTGCCCGCCTCCGGATATCCTCCAAAACCGCCTACTGCCGCAGCTCCACCACCGTCACGCCGTCCTCGCCCTCGCCGTAGCGGCCCAGGCGGTAGTTCTTCACGGACGGGTGGCGCTTGAGCTGCTGGTGGACGGCCTTGCGCAGCGCGCCGGTGCCCTTGCCGTGGATGATGGTCACCACGTTGAGCTTGCCCATGACCGCGTTGTCCAGGAATCGGTCCACCGCCAGATCCGCCTCGTCAGTCATCAGCCCCCGGATATCCAGCTCGCTGATGGCCGCCCGGGCCCCCTGGAGCCGGACCGCTGTGGCCACCTGCCGCTTGGCCTCCTTCTTCTCCCGGACCTCGGCCTCCTCCACCAGCCGGACCTCCCCGGCCTTGACGGTCAGCTTCATGTTCCCCGCCGTCAGGGTCAGCTTCTCCCCGTTCACCGCCGCAACCACGGCCTGCTTCCGGGTGCCCCCCAGCTCCACCAGGTCTCCGGCCCGGATGGGGCGGCTGGGGGCGGGGATGGGCTCCCGCTCCGCCTCAAAGTGGAGCTCCTCCTCCATCTGGTTCAGCCTGCCCCGGATGGCGGAGCGGGCGTCGTTGACGTTCTGCCAGCTGACCGCCTTCTCCTGCTCCCGGCGCAGCTGGCTGAGCTCCTCAAAGATGGCGTCCGCCTGGGCCCGGGCCTCCCGGACGATGCGCCGGGCCTCGGCCTCGCCCCGGGTGCGGGCGTTCTCCTTGGCCCGCTCCATCTGCTCCCGGAACTCCCTGGCCCGCCGGGCGTCCTCCTCCCGGACCGCCCGCAGGCGCTCGGCCTCGCCCTGGTCCTTCTCCAGCCGCTGGCGCTTCTCCTCCAGCTGGGTGAGCACGTCCTCAAACCGGACGGACTCGCTGTCCATCTGGGCCTTGGCGGTCTCGATCACCGCCGGATCCAGGCCCAGCCGCCGGGAGATGGCGAAGGCGTTGGACTTGCCGGGGATGCCGATGAGGAGCTTGTAGGTGGGCCGCAGGGTCTCCACGTCGAACTCACAGCTGGCGTTCTCCACCCCCTCGGTGGTCATGGCGAAGGTCTTCAGCTCCGCGTAGTGGGTGGTGGCGGCCACTCTGGCCCCCCGGTCCCGGACGTGCTGGATGATGGCAATGGCCAGGGCCGCGCCCTCCACCGGGTCCGTGCCCGCCCCCAGCTCGTCAAAGAGGATGAGGCTGTGGCTGTCCGCCTCCTCCAGAATCTTCACGATGTTCATCATGTGGGCGGAGAAGGTGGACAGGCTCTGCTCAATGCTCTGCTCGTCGCCGATATCCGCCAGCACCCGGTCGAATACGCTCACCGCGCTGCGGTCGTCGGCGGGGATGTGGAGCCCGCACTGGGCCATGAGGGTCAAAAGGCCCAGGGTCTTCAGGCTCACGGTCTTGCCGCCGGTGTTGGGCCCGGTGATGACCAGGGTGTCGAACCGCTGGCCCAGCTCAACGGAGATGGGCACGGCACGGCCCGTGTCCAGCAGGGGGTGGCGGGCGTGGCGGAGGCTGATGCTGCCGTTGCGCCGGATCTCCGGCCGGCTGGCGTTCATCTGATAGCTGAGCTGGCCCCGGGCGAAGATGAGATCCAGGCCCACCAGCAGATCGTAGTCCGAGAGGATGTCGCCGCAGCAGCCCGCCGCCTGGGCGGACAGCTCCCGAAGGATGCGCTCGATCTCCTTTTTCTCCTTGGCCTCCAGCTCCTTGAGCTCGTTGTTGGCCTGGACCACGCCCATGGGCTCCACGAAGATGGTGGCGCCGCTGGAGCTGACATCGTGGACCAGCCCCGGGAGGCTGGAGCGGAACTCCGCTTTCACCGGCACCACGAACCGGCCGTCCCGCTGGGTGATGATGGCCTCCTGGAGGACCTTGCCGTAGCTCTGGGAGGAGATGATCTTTTGCAGTATCTGCCGGCCCTTGGCGGCCGCCACCCGCATGTGGCGGCGGATGTCCGCCAGGGCGGGGCTGGCGGTGTCGGCGATTACGTCCTCCTCCAGGATGGCGGAGAAGATCCGCTCCTCCAGGAATCGATTCCCCCGCAGGGCGGAGAAGAGAACGTCAATGGCGGACTTCTTCTCCTGATCCCCCGGGTAGTCCCCCACCCGCCGGGCGCAGCGGAGCACCCCGGCGATGTCCAGCAGCTCCCGGGTGTTCAGGGCGCCGCCGTGGTCCGCCCGGTAGAGGCTCTCCGCCACGGGCTTGATGCCCGAGAAGGGCGGGGAGCCCTTCAGCCCGATCATGTCCCGGGCCGCGTCCGTCTCGTCCTGGAGACGCTTCACGTCGTCCACGTCCGTCTGGGGGACCAGGGCCAGGGCCTTCTCCCGGGCCGCGGCGCAGTTGGTCTGGTCCGCCAGCATCCGCAGGACCGCTGGCAGCTCCAGGGTGCGAATGGATTTATCAAATAGTTCGCTCATAAATCAATACTCCAGATGTACTATTCAGTATCCATTCTTTTTCTTGAAAGAAAAAGAATCAAAAAGAACTTTTAGAGGCTGTATGCCGCAGCTGCCGGCAGTCTTATGATTCCGCCTCTAAGGCTTTTTTATTGTTCATAAAGTTGTTTTAGGCAAAAGCAATCAGCATGGATGCGAGAAAATTTCCGCCGCCATGCAGCAGAATGCTGGGGATTATGGAACCATTGAAGATTTTTTCGTTCAGCCACCCCAATAATAACGCGCCTGTTCCCGTGAAGAGAAAGGTTAAGGTGTGATACCACAGCCCCACATCCAGTCCTGCCGCTATATACAGTATGTTGTGCATCAGGCCAAACAAAACAGCCTGTAAAATAATTCCTCCCACAATGCCGGTTTTTCCGCATAATCTCTTGCACAGAAACCCTCTGTATAGAATTTCCTCCGCCACGCCGTTGGCGATAAAATTTTCAATGAGGGCCGGCAGAACAGCCGCCGCGCCCAGCCCCGCAAAGGCGTTGGCGGATACGGAGGCGCTGCTTTCTATGTACGCCAGGGTCTGGGGATCCACAAGCTGCGTGAAATCAAAATTATAAAAGAAGGCATACAAAACAGCAAACAACAGCAGTATCTGCCAGCTGCTTTTTAATTGCGGCCGAAAGAAGCCGATCCATTTCAAAAACCCGCCCTCTCTTCTGTGCCTGAAAAACCACCAGAGAACCGGCAGAAATGAAAATACGATCAGATTGACCGCCGCTGTTGTCGCGCTGGAAAGGACAAGCTCCAAGAATACCACCTCTAAAGTTTTTCTTTTTGGTTCTTTTTCTTTGTTCACAAAGAAAAAGAACGCTATTCCACGCAAAAGCACAGCACCCTGGCCTCCGAGCCGTCCTGGTAGGGGCTGTCCCCCGAGACGTTCCCCACCGCCCCGGCGGCGGCGCGCTCCGCCACGGCCTGCCAGAAAGCGGCGCTGGCCTCGTTGCGGGGGTGGTACTTGATCTGCCAGTTCCCCTTGAACCGGCGGAAGATCTCCGCCATGGCCGCGCTGCCCACCCCCCGGCGGCGGAAGGGGTAGGCCACGAAGAACTCCGCCACCGCCCAGTCCAGGGGCCGTCCGCAGTCCGGGTGGCGGTTTACCAGCACAAACCCCGCCAGATGCCGGTCCGCCCGGATAAACCAGGCCGCCCGGTCCGGCTGGGTGAAATAGCTGTCCAGGTAGCGGTATCCGTACAGCCCCTCCTCGTTGAAGGGGATGAGATCATATTGCGAAAACTCATAGTTGTATTTTTCCAGTAAATTACGGAGCGTCTCCTTCTCCACCGGGAGAACCGCTGTCAATTCCACCTGCATGTGGTCTCCTCCTCTCAGCCCAGGCTCTTATAGAAGTCCAGGGTCCGGAACCCCCGCTCCAGCACCGTGTGGACATACGCCTCCGCCGCGTCCGCCAGCAGGGCCAGGTCCCGGTCCGGCAGGCGGAAGTCGCACAGATGCCGGACCTCCTGACGGAGCGCCCACCGCATGGCGGTCAGGGAGGCGGGGCTCAGGGGCATGGACAGCCCGTGCTCCCCTCTGCCGCACTGTCTGCACCGGATCACGCCCCCCGCCGTATCCAGCAGGGGCTCCGCCGGGTCCGGCACGCCGCAGTAGGCGCAGGCGTCCGTCAGGGGCTCAAAGCCGGCCGCCCCCATCAGCCGCAGCTCAAAGGCCGCCTTCACCAGCTTCTCCGGCCGCTTGAGGGTCCCCAGGGCGTAGAGGGCGTTGAGCAGCAGGGATAAAACCTCCCCGCTCTCCGTGTTCTCCTGGGCCACCGCCTCCGTCAGCTCCGCAAAGTAGCTGGCCAGGCTCAGAAGCCCGATGTCCCCCCGGATCCCCTGGAAGAGCTCGATGGTGCTCCCCTCAGTCAGGTACTGCCAGCCCCGGCTCTCGCTGAGGGTCAGCTCGCCGTAGGCCAGCAGCTGGGTGCAGGCCGTGACCCGGCTCCTCCGGCTCCTGGCCCCCTTGGCCACCACGGGCAGCTTGCCCTGGGCCGTCAGCAGGGTCAATATCCTGTCGCTCTCCTTGGTGTCCACCGCCCGCAGCACGATGCCCTTCACTACCGTCCGTTCTCTCGCCATCTCTTGTCCCTCTATGTAGACGGCGGGAGGTCCCGCCGTCAGTCCTGTTCCCCGTCCTTCCTCGTGAGAAGATAGAACGCCGGCGCGCCGGTGGCCCAGAACAGGTCCCAGTATCTATCCTCCAATGCCCTCTCCCTCCCGCCCTTATGTTGGGCGGAAAGGGGACGGACCATCCGTGGGAAGTTGTGGGGGATTTGGCTCCCTTACAGCGTTTTCACCATGAACAGGAAATCCGCATAGGTCCCGTCCCCGTACTTCATCACCCGGGGCATGGTCCCGGTGGTCTCAAAGCCGAATTTTCTGTACAGCGCAGCGGCCGGCCGGTTGGCGGACACCACCTCCAGCTCCGCCTGCTCGTAGCCCGCGGATTTTGCCATATCCAGGATCTCCCCCAGCAGGGCGGTCCCGATGCCCATGCCCCAGAATTTCCGGTACAGGGCGATGCTCACCGTGCAGCGGTGGCGGGCCCGGCTGCGCTCGGAGACGGGGTTGAAGGCGCAGTTTCCAGCGTGCTCTCCATCCACAAAGGCCAGCAGGTTCAGCGTCCGCTCCTCGCTGTTTTTCTCCCGGATGAGATCCCACTCCTCCTCTGCCGTGAGTTGGACCTCCTCCGGCTCCCGCATAAGATAGGGCGTCTCCCCGGCGGTGGCCTTCAAATAGTCCACCAGCATAGCTGCGTCCGCCTCCTCCCCGCGGCGGAGGAAACAGGTTTTCCCGTTTTTCAGTTTGACGGTTTTCTCCGTATATTCCATGCCGGTCCCCTCCTACTGCTCGTCATACCCAAAGGAGCGGACGTAGTTCAAATTATCCCGCCAGTTCTCCTTCACCTTTACCCAGGTCTCCATGTAGACCTTCGCGCCCATAAACCGCTCGATGTCCTCCCGGGCGTGGGAGGCGATTTTTTTCAGGGTAGCCCCGTTTTTGCCGATGATGATGCCCTTGTGGCTGGCCTTCTCGCAGTAGATGGTCACGTCCAGATCAATGATCCCGGGGGCGGTGCCGCCGCCGTCCCGCTCGGAGAATCTGGTCACCTCCACGGCCGTGCCGTGGGGCACCTCCTTGTCCAGGTTCCGCAGCAGCTTCTCCCGGACGATCTCCGCCGCAATCTGCCGCTCCGGCTGGTCCGAGGTCATGCCGTCGGGGAAGAGCTGGGGGCCCGGGGCGGCGTACTTCTCCAGCTGCTCCATGAGCACGTCCAGGCCCTCCTTCCGCTGGGCGGAGATGGGGATAATGGCGTCAAAGGGATAGGCGCCGCTGTAGGCGGCCATCACCTCCAGCAGCTGGGCCTTCTCCACGGTGTCGATCTTGTTGATGACCAGCACCGCGGGCAGCTTCTCCTCCCGGATCCGGTCAATGAGGGCCTGCTCCGGGGGCCCCACCTTGGCGATGGGCTCCACCAGCAGGCACACCCCGTCCACGTCCGCCACCGACTCCCGGACCACCTTTACCATGTAGTCCCCCAGCCGGGTCCGGGGCCTGTGGAAGCCCGGGGTGTCCAGGAGGACGAACTGGGTGTCCCCCCGGTTGGCCACGCCGGAGATGCGGGTGCGGGTGGTCTGGGGCTTGGAGGAGACAATGGCAATCTTCTCCCCCACCAGGGCGTTGGTGAGGGTGGACTTGCCCACGTTGGGCCGTCCGGCAATGGTAATCATGGCTGTTTTCTTGATCTCGTTCATTTCTCAGGTAATCCTCAACTTTCTTAATCTGAGGGCATTGAGCTTGCCCTTTGGTAGAAGTCCAAAACGCTGTCCATAAATTCCCCGTCCACCGCCGAGGCCCGGCGCTTGTCAATGGGCGCGTAGAAGGCCTCCTTCACGTCATCCGGGATCTCCCCGCCGTACTGCTCGTAGAGGGCCTCATAGGCCCGGTTGATCTCCTCCCGGTAGGCGATGCTGTCCGGGGACTGGAAGAGGCTGTTGTGTCCATCCTGCCCCTCCTGGCTGCGGACGATGTACTCCACGTTGGGGTTGGTGATCCGGCCCCGGGCGGCCATGATGCTGACCGTGTCAAAGCCCACCGTGCCGTCAGCGCTGCCGTGGAGGAGGAGCACCGGCGTACCGGCGGCGTTGATGGCGTCCACCGCTGTCAGGGACAGGGTATCGCCGAAGGTCAGCTTCTGGTTGAGCCAGATGAAGGGATACTCCGCGTAGACCAGGGGCCCTATCATGTCCTCCCCCCAGGAGAGGATCATAGGCAGGGGATCGTTGAACCCGGCCACGCTGGCGGCGGCGGTGACCCGGTGGTCAAAGTGGAGGACCGCCGCCGCGGCGTAGCCGCCCCAGCTGTGGCCGTAGAGGAGGACGGGCAGGCCGTCGAACCGGCTCTCCCCCTCCGCCCAGGTCAGGGCCGCGTCCAGATCCAGCAGGGACTGGCTCAGGCCCACGCAGTTTTTCCCCTCGCTGTCCCAGCAGCCGGTGTTGCTGTAGCACAGGACCTGATAGCCGTGATCCACAAAGTACAGGGCCTCGGACAGATAGCTCTCCTCGCCGCCCCCCAGGCCGTGGGAGATGACCACCAGCCCCGCCGGGTTTCCCCCGCCGTAGAGGTGGCCCCGCAGGCGGTTTTTGCCGGAGAGGAAGCTGACCGCCTCCCGGCCGTACTGGTCCGCCACGTCGCCATAGCGGAGGCTGGCGGTGTACTCCCGGGGCGCGGTGCGCCGGAAGGTGTCGCTGAAGAGAACCTGCACCGCCGCCAGGGACACAAGGGAGAAGAGGACCGCCGCCGCCAGCAGGACCAGGCCCGCGATTTTCAGAGCGCTCCTTCTTTTCTGTGTTTTCATCTTACCGCTCCAATCCCAGCTCCGCCATAATGGCCTCCTCCCGGGCCCGCATCCGGGCCTTCTCCGGCCCCTCGTCCAGGTGGTCATAGCCCAGCAGGTGGAGGACCGAGTGGACCACCAGATAGGCCAGCTCCCGGCGGTTAGAGTGGCCGTACTCCTTGGCCTGGGCCTGGACCCGCTCCATGGAGAGCATCATGTCCCCCAGGGGGATCAGCCCCGTGGCCGGGTCCGCGTCCTCCGGACCGGGGAGCTGTCCCGGCTCCAGGGGGAACATGGGGAAGCTGAGCACGTCCGTGGGCCGGTCCACCCCCCGCTGCTCCAGGTTCACCTCGCGGATCCTGGCGTCGTTGGTGACGCACACGTCCACCTCGCAGGGGAAGTCCACCCCCTGGGCCGCCAGGGCGGCGCGGATCACCTTGCGAATGAAGGCCCGCATACTCTCGCTGATCCCCGGCACGTCCGCCGTCACGGGGATGTAGTGTCTTTTTGCCATCCAATCACTTCTCTTTCAGTTCCTTGGTGAAAAACAGCTCCGCAGGCTGCTCATAGCCCGCCTCCCGGAGGAGCAGGCTCCCCGCGTCCCGGTAGCCCATCCGCCGGTAAAACCCCTGGGCGCGCTCGTCCGCCCGGGTGGAGGTCATCACCAGCTTATGGCCCCGGGCCGCCATGTCCGATTCCCACCGGGCCAGGAGAGCCCGCCCCAGCCCCTGGCCCCGCCGGTCCTCCGCCACGGCCAGGAGGGTGCAGAAGGGGATCTCGTCCCAGAAGAGGTTCCAGCGCAGCAGGCCGGCGGGGCGGCCTGCCTCCAGCAGGACATACCCCTCCCGGTCCCGGACCTTCCGGGCAAAGCCCTCCTCCGCCAGATGCCGGTCCAGCCGGAGCCAGAAGGGCCTGTCCTCCGCCAGCACGTATCGGATCATTCCCGGGCCCTCTTCTTCCCCTTGCCGCTATAGCTGTAGTAGTCGTCGTATGCCTTGATGATCCGCTGGACCATCACATGGCGGACCACGTCCTGGTCCGTGAGGGTGCAGATGCCGATGCCCTCCACGTTTTTCAGCACCCGCACAGCCTCCTTCAGGCCAGATGTCTTGTCCGCCGGCAGGTCGATCTGGGTCACGTCCCCGGTGATGACCACCTTGGAGCCGAAGCCCATGCGGGTGAGGAACATCTTCATCTGCTCCCGGCTGGTGTTCTGGGCCTCGTCCAGGATAATGAAGCTGTCGTCCAGGGTCCGGCCCCGCATGTAGGCCAGGGGGGCCACCTCGATGTTGCCCCGCTCCAGGTACTTGTGGTAGGTCTCCGCCCCCAGCATGTCAAAGAGGGCGTCATAGAGGGGCCGGAGGTAGGGGTCCACCTTGCTCTGGAGGTCCCCGGGCAGGAAGCCCAGCCGCTCCCCGGCCTCCACCGCCGGGCGGGTGAGGATGATGCGGTTGACCTGCTTGTCCCGGAAGGCGGCCACGGCGGCGGCCACCGCCAGATAGGTCTTGCCCGTGCCGGCGGGGCCCACGCCGATGGTGACGGTGTTGTTCAGCACCGACTCCACGTACCGCTTCTGTCCGATGGTCTTGGCCTTCACCGGCCGGCCCTTGGCGGTGATGCAGATCACGTCCGCCGTCAGCTCGGAGACCTTCTCCTCCTGGCCGGACCGGGCCAGACCGATGACGTAGCGCACGGTCTGCTCCCCGATGTTCTCCCCCCGGCTGGAGAGGGTGAGCAGGGCCCGGATGGCCTTGGCGGCCAGCATGGCGTCCTCCGGCTCGCCGGTGATGCGCAGCTCCCCGTCCCGGTTGGCCACGGTTACGCGGAACTCCGCCTCCATGAGCCGGATGTTCTCGTCAAAGGAGCCGAAGATGTTCACCGCCTGCTCCAGCCGCTCGATTTCTATCCTTTGTTCCATAGATGTGCCTTGTCTCCTTTGTGATTCTCCTCTTTTCTCTGTGAACAGGCGCCGCCCCCGGCGGGCCTGCCGGAAAAGAAGCAAAAGAAAAGCGTTGGAAGGTTTTATTTCTTCTAAAAATCAATCCCTCACGGCAGCTCCACCAGCCGCCCCACCTGCTCCTCGCACTCGGCGGAGAGGGTGACCAGCAGGGTGTCCCCCCGCACCTCCGCGGACAGGGACCGGGAGAGCACCTTTCCATCCTCCATGGCCCTGGCCAGCTGCTTTGTGAGCGTCAGATCCGCCAGACGCAGGGCCTCCTCCTCGCTCCTGACCTCCTGGGTGAGGGTGTAGGGCCGCAGGGTCTCCGTCACCATGGTCACCGGCAGGGCGATCCCGCCGGGCAGCCGCCACTTGTCCCAAGTTATTATTTTATCACAAGTATCCCCGGAAATGCTACTGCCAAAATACAAATTTATCCGATTTTTTCCCACCAGCAGGGCCCGGCGCACCTGCTCCCCGCCGGTGTGGGCCTTCCGCTCCACGGTGAGGGGCACCTGACAGCGGAGGGTGTACCAGGTCCGGCCGTAGACTTTCCCCATGCCCCGCAGGTACCGGGCCCCGGCGAAGTCGTTCTCCACCACACCGGAGATGAGCAGCTGCCCCTCGCTGACCAGTGTGCCGGGCAGGACCTGCTTCTCCCCGTCCCAGGGCTCGATGGCGGTGATGAGGGCGTCCCTGGCGGCCACCGTGTTCCCCGGCCGCCGCTTGCTGACAATCTCCGGGGGCGGGATCCGCTCCCGGACCTGTACGTAGGCCCGGCACCCCTTCACGTTCACCGCAATGTAGCTCAGCTCCGGGATCTCCAGCAGGAGGTAGTTGCGCAGCTCAAAGGAGTCCACGGCGTAGCCGTAGGTTCCGAACCCCACCCCGTACTTCTCCAGGGCCCGCAGAATCTCCTCCTCGGACACCGCCTCGTTGCCCTCGATCTCAAAGTCCCAGATAAAGAAGGACCCCCAGATCAGCGCGGCCACGCAGGCCCCCAGGGTCACCCACAGGGCGTAGCGGCGGCGCATCCGGCCCATGAAGAAGGGCACGCCCTTCCACGCCACCGCCGTCATGTCGCAGTCAATGCGGCGGCTGAGGCGGCGCAGCCGCTTCCAGTCCCGCCGGGCCAGGGTGAAGGTGAACTCCACCGGCGAGACCCACTGGAGATCCCAGAATACGATCCCGTACTCCGCGCACAGGTTCAGCACCCGCTCCGGGAATCCGCTCTCCACCCGGCCCGTCACCTCCCCCTTCAGGAGGTTCACTATGCGGCGCATCATCTCACTTCACCCACTCCACCCGGCTGATCTCCCCCCGTATGCGCAGGGCCTCCCCGGTCATGCTGGTCAGCTCCAGCCCCTGGCCGTACACCCGCACGATGCTCCCATCCCCGTTGATGTCGATCTCCTCTCCGCTGTAGGAGAGGATGCCCCGGTGGTGCTCCATGTAGAAATAGCCGCTGCCCAGCACCTCCACGTGGGGCAGGCCCGCCACCAGATCCGCCGGCAGATCAAAGAGCTCCGCCGCCTCAAGAAATACCTTCTTCTTTTCCATAACTGCCTCCGTTGTCAGCATATCCGTGCAGAGGCGGGCGCTCCCGTTCCTCTTGACAGCCCCTGCGTCAGCATATCCATATCTATGCGGCGGAAAATTTTTTTAGAAAGGCCTTGACAAATTGCTCCGGATGTATTATTGTATTAATTACCTAATACAATAGCGCAGAACCTTGTGCCCCTGCATTAGGTGCGGAAATCCCTTTTCAAATTTATGATGGATGGTTTTCCACCAAAAGAACCACTACATCCGGGAAAGGAGGAACATATGGACTGGAAATTTACCGACGACAGGCCCATCTGGCAGCAGCTGACGGAGCAGCTGACCCTGCGCATCCTGAAGGGACAGTACCCGCCCGGGGAGCGGCTGCCGGCGGTGCGGGAGCTGGCGGCCCAGGCGGGGGTCAACCCCAACACCATGCAGCGGGCCCTGGCCCAGCTGGAGGCCGACGGCCTGGCCGTGGGCAGCCGCACCGCCGGCCGCACGGTCACCCAGGATCATGGGGTCATCGAGGCGGCAGCCAAGGCCCGGGCCCGGGCCGCTGTGGCCGACTGTCTGCGCGTACTCTCAGAGCTGGGCTACACCCCCAGCGACGCCCTTGTGTTTGTAAAGGAGGAATTGGAACATGAATGAACAGCTTGTCACCTGCACGGCGCTGACCAAGCGCTATAGCAGCAAGACGGCCCTCACCGGCGTGAACCTGGAGCTGGGCCGGGGCCGCATCGTGGGCCTGCTGGGCCCCAACGGCAGCGGCAAGACCACCCTCATCAAGATTCTCTGCGGCCTTCTCCAGCCCACGGAGGGGGCGGTGCTGGTGGACGGCTCCCCGGTGGGGCCCTACACCAAGTCCATCATCAGCTACCTGCCGGACCGGATGTACTTTGCCGACTGGATGAAGGCCACGGACCTCTTTGACCTGTTCGCGGACTTCTACGCCGACTTTGACCGGACAAAGGCCCTGAACATGTGCGCCAGCCTGGGCGTCACCCCCAGCGACCGGATCAAGAGCATGTCCAAGGGCACCAAGGAGAAGGTGCAGCTGGTGATGGTCATGGCCCGGAAGGCCCAGCTCTACCTCCTGGATGAGCCCATTGCCGGGGTGGACCCGGCGGCCCGGGACTTCATCCTCAACACCATTCTCACCAACTACAACGAGGAGGGCACGGTGCTCCTCTCCACCCACCTCATCAGCGACATTGAGACGGTGCTGGACGAGGTGGTATTCCTCAAGGACGGCTCCGTCACGCTCCACGACGGGGTGGACAGCATCCGGGAGCGGGAGGGGAAGAGCGTGGACGCGCTGTTCCGGGAGATCTTCCGGGCCCACAATATGGAAGGAGGCGCGTTCTGATGTTTGGAAGGCTTGTGAAATACGATTTCCGCTCCATGTTCAAGCAGTTCGGCTTCATCTGGCCCGCGGCCCTGCTGCTGGCCCTGGTGAACCACTTCACCCTCTCCGGTCTGGACAGCACCAGCACCGTGGGGGAGACCACCGCCGGCATGGCCATGCTGGTGTATGTGGCCATTCTCATGGCCATGTTCGTCATCACCATGATCTTTGTCATCCAGCGGTTCTTCAAGGGCCTTCTGGGGGACGAGGGATATCTGATGCACACCCTGCCGGTCAAGCCCTGGCAGCTCATCTCCTCCAAGCTCCTCAGCGCGGTGGCGGCCACCCTGCTGAGCATCGTTGTGGCAATCCTCTCCATCCTGCTCATCGCGCCCTTCCAGTGGGTCCATGAGCTGGGGGACCTGTTCCGGGGCCTGGGGTACCTGTTCACCCACTGGAACATCCAGGCCACCCACGGCGTCTTCTTCCTGCTGGAGCTCCTGCTGCTTATCTGCGTGGGCATGGCCCAGGGGTATCTCCAGCTGTATCTGGCCATGGCGATCGGCCATCTGTTCAACAGGAATCGGGTGGCCATGAGCGTGGCGGCCTATATCGCCATCAATGCGGTGATGGGCACGCTCCTGGGCGTCCTGGGGTCCATCAATTTCCGCCCCCTCAGAACGGCGCTGGATGTGATGTTCAGCGTGGAGGGCATCGCCGGGGCCCATGTGGCCGTGTGGGTTGCCATCGTGTGGACCGGGCTTCTGAGCGCTCTCTACTTCTTCTGCACGGAGTATATCCTCCGCAGGCGGCTGAATCTGGAGTAACGGAGAGATCTGTCTATGGAAGCATCTGTCACACCGGGAATCGGGGCGCGCCGGGGGCTGACCTCCACCGGGCTCAAGGGGATTGCCCTGGCGCTCATGGTTCTTGACCACATCCACTATATCTTCGGCTTCACCGGGTGGATCCCGGAGTGGTTTTCCATGCTGGGCCGGCTGTCCGCGCCCCTGTTCCTGTTCTGCGCGGTGGAGGGGTTCACCCACACCCGGAGCCGGAAAACCTACTTTCTGCGGGTCTACGCCCTGTCGGCGCTCATGACCGGGCTGCTGCTGGCGATGAGCCTCCTGGGCGTTCTGGTCCGGCCGGACGGCTTCTACCCCATGAACGGCATCATGACCACCTTCGCCGTTCTCACCATTGTCTGGCAGGGCATGGACTGGCTGGGGGAGGGGCGGTATCTCCGGGGCGCGGCGGCGGTGATTCTGCCGCTGGTCTGGCCCATGCTGCTCACTGCGGCCATGGGGGCCTTTCCGGCCCTGGGCCTGCCGCTGACGGCGCTGATCGCTCTGGTCCCCACCTGGAACTTCAGTCCGGACGCCAGCCTGCCCGCACTGGTCACGGGGATCCTGCTCTACCTCTGCCGCCGGAGGCGGCGGCTGCAGGTGGCAGCGTTCGCGGCGTTCCACCTGCTCTTCTATCTGGTCTATGTGGGCCTGGTATACGCCCAGATACCCGGGTTCCACTGGACGCAGATGTTCACCGTTTACTACGAGTGGTACGGCGCTTTCGCGGGGCTCCTCATGCTGTGCTACAACGGACAGCGGGGGAGGGGCTGCAAAAACCTGTTCTACGCCTTCTATCCCGCCCATATCTATATTTTTTATATCCTGTCCTGGGCGCTGTATCGGTTCCTCAGCTGAGATGGGCCCGGACCTGCTGAAAAGGAGATATGTCTATGACCAGACGTCTATGTGTTTCCCTGGCCGCCCTGCTGTATCTGCTGGCCCTGGCCGGGTGCAGGACCGCCTCCGGCGGCTTTGACGGGGAGGAGCTCTCCAAGACCCAGAGGATTGTGATTGCCGACGCCGGCGGCGCGGAGCGGGGGGCGCTGACAGAGGAAGCGGACATTGACCGCCTTGTGGAGGCCGTGAACCTGGACAACTGGCGGATAGCGGAAAAGCCAGAGGGGCTGACCCCCTCCGGAACCCTCACCCTCTGGCAGGAGGAGACCGCCACTGCGCTTCTGGCGGGGAGGGAGCCGGAGCAGCGGGAGCTCTGCACCCTCCAGTGCTACGAGGATGGGGACTATCTCACCATTGTCACCGGCGTCGTGGACCTCACCTTCTCCATCCCCCAGGAGACGGCCGCATATCTGCGGAGCCTCTGGACGTAGGATTTCATCTGTATGAGCGGAAAGCCGGGACAGGTCTAACCTGTCCCGGCTTCGCATACCCTCTATGGGTGATGAATGATGAAAAAATGGCTGACCCTGTCGGCGGTCCTGGCCGCCGGCGGGCTGCTCCTGCTGCGCCCCCAGGAGGCCGCCCAGGCGGTGCGGGAGGGGCTGGCACTGTGCGCCGGGACGGTGATTCCCTCCCTGTTCCCCTTTTTTGTGGTGGTGTCCCTGCTGCTCCAGCTGGGGCTGGCAGAGGCGCTGCAGGGGCTGTGCGGCCCCTTCATGGGGCCCCTGTTCCGTATGCGGGGCGTGTGCGCCCTGCCCCTGCTGGCGGGTCTGCTGGGGGGCTACCCCGCAGGGGCCAGGACCGCCGCCGAGCTCTTCCAGCAGGGCCGTCTCTCCCAGCAGGAGGCGGAGCTCCTCCTGGGCTTCTGCGACAACTGCGGCCCCGCGTTCCTGCTGGGCTACGTGGGCGCAGGGGTGCTGGGGGACGCCCGGGCGGGGGCGTACCTGTACCTGATCCACGTTCTCTCCGCCCTGCTGGCGGGGATGGTCCTCTGCCGCCTGTGTCCCGGCCAAGGCCCGGTCCTGCCGGGCGGGCGGACGGCGGCCCGAAGCGTCCCCTTCCCCCAGGCCCTCACCGCCGCCGGCGGCGGGGCGGTGACCGCCACGCTGAATATCTGCGCCTTTGTGGTCCTCTTCCGGGTGCTGGCGGCCCTGCTGCCGCCGGTCCTGCCGGGGGCGGCCCTGGGGGCGCTGGAGATGGTCACCGGCGTGTCGGCCCTCTCCCCGGGCCGGGCGGGGTTCGTCTGGGCCGGGGCCATCGTGGGCTGGGGCGGGCTGAGCGTCCACTGTCAGGCCCTGTCTGCGGCCGCGCCCCTGTCCTTCCGCTGGCACTGGGCGGGCAAGGCCCTCCAGGCGGCGCTGTCGGCGGCCATGGCGTACGGGGCGTTTCCGGTGGTTTTCGGCGGATAGGGCTTCCCCTCCGGTGGAAATCCTACACCTCTGGGATCTCCCCCACCCGGCGGCGCAGGTCCATGACCATCTCCCCGCCCGCCGGGACAAAGCCGTATCTGCCGAAGTACCCCGCCAGCGCCGGGGGGCACGCCAGAACCAGCGTCTCCCGGCCCCTGGCCCGGGCGAACTGCACCGCCTGACCCAGTAGCTGCACGCCGTAGCGGCGGCCCCGCCAGGAGGGGAGCAGGGCAAGGTCCGTAATCCGGGCCCGGTCCGGCTCCAGGACAACGGCCACCCGGCCTGTCTCCTCCCCGTCCAGCATGGCCCGGGCGGTGCGGCCCTCCGGGCCCTCCTCCAGGGTGTCAAACCACAGCCCCGGCTCCGTGGCCGCGTCGTCCTTGTGCCAGCTCTGGCGGCCGAAGGTGGACTCCCCGGCGGGGACGTGGGACGCGTCGTCCCGGAACACCACCCGGATCTCCTCCCCCTCCGCCTCCAGAAGGGACACTGCCGTGTTGTCCCCGTGGCCGGTCCTGCCGATCTCCTCCAGGCTCATGCCCTGGAGCGTCCCCAGCAGGGTCCGCAGGGCCGCGCCGTGGCTGGCGGCGGCCACGATCCCGCCGGGGTTCTCCTCCGCGATCCGCCGGACGGCAGTGAGCATCCGATCCCGGAGCTGGGCAAAGGTCTCCGCCCCCTGGACCTGCCAGAGGTCCGGGCGCTTGTTAAAGTCCACGTACATCTGCCGGTCCATGCGCTGGATCTCCCCCCAGCTCATCTGCTCCCACTGCCCCAGCCGGATCTCCCGCAGCAGGGGCAGTGGGCGGAAGGGGAGATTCCGGGGGACGTAGAGGGCGGAGGCGGTGGTGTGGGTGCGGGTCAGATCGCTGCCGTACACCGCGTCCAGCCGCTCCCCCTGGAACCGGCGGCGGAGATAGGCCAGCTGCCGGTAGCCCTGGGGGGTGATGTTGCTGTCGTACTGCCCGTGGGCCACCCGGAACAGGTTGCCCTCCGCCTCCGCGTGGCGGACAAGGAAAATTTTCGTCGTCATAGGGGAACTCTCCTTTTATGTATTCTCAATATACCGTCCCAGCAGGGAGCCGCCGGTATCATGGGGCTCCCGGATCTCCGAGAGAAGATTCTCATAGATGCTCCTGGCGGCGGCCTGCCGCTGCCGGGCCAGCTCCCCGCCCCGGCGGGTGAGGAAGCTGCCGTAGATGTTCTCCAGCTTCACCTTGTACTCCCGGAGCACCGAGTGGACCCCCTCCGGCTCCTCCGCAGAGCCGTCGGACACCCCGCCGCCGGGCAGCAGGGTGTAGAGAGGCTGGCCCACCCGGGCGGCGTAGAAGAAGGTGCGGGCCATGCCCACGGCCCCGGTCACGTCCAGCTTGTCCGCGTCAAAGAGGATCCTGGCCTCCAGGCTCCCCGGCGGATCATCGGAGCGGTAGCGGTGGGTGCGCACGCAGTCCCCCACCCGGGCGGCGAAGTCCCGGGAAAAGCTGTGGTCCAGCAGGAACCGGCGGGCCTTCTCCCCGCCCACACGGGCGTGGCAGAGGGCGGGGTCCGCGAACTGCTCGGGCCGCCCCACGTCGTGGAGCAGGCAGGCGGCGATGAGCAGGTCCCGGTCCACTCCCTCCTCGGTCTCCGCGATCTCCAGGGCCAGGTACAGCACCCGGCGCACGTGCTCCCCGTCGTGGGCCGCATCCCCCGCGCAGGAGAGCATGTACTCCTCCAGCAGGGCAAAGGTCTCTCTCGTCATGGGAAATGGCTCCTCTCGTATGTTACTGCTGGTTCATTATATCGGATTGTTCGACAATTAGCAATAAAAGGATGAACCGCAGACGCTTAATTTCCCTCCGGCCGGGGAGACTAGAGCGGATCCCGGAAACAGCAGAGCTGCGTTCGGGGCAGTTCCAGGCGGAGGAGAGGAGGAACAGCGATGAAGAACGGATTTGTAGCGGGTATGCTGCTGGGCGCGGCCGCAGGCGCGGCGGCGGATCTGGCCCTGCATACGGCCACCGGCAAGCGCACCAGCGCCGGCCGGGCCATGCAGACGGTGACGGACGCGGTGGACAGCGCCGCTGCCTCTGTCAAGCACACCATGGGGCGGTGAGCGTCCCCCTGCCGCCGGGCGGTCTGCGTCTGCCCGGCGGCAGCGCCAATAAGGGGACAGGCGAAGACGGGAAAATTTTCAAAAATCCCCGTTTTGTCTATTGACTTTAGGGGGAAAAACGGATATAATAACCTACGCTGTCAAGCAGTACAATTGTATAGGCCGATGAGGGCCGGGCAACTATGTGGAGATGTCGCGTAGCTGGTCGAGCGCGCACGATTGGAAATCGTGTATACCCCAAAAGGGTATCGAGAGTTCGAATCTCTCCATCTCCGCCATATTGTCGGGGCAAACCTTGTCCCACACCGTTTTAAGGCGGCCCCAATGGGGCCGCCTTAAACCATGCCCTGCTTGACGGGAGTTCCATTGTGTGTGAAGGGAGAACCTCTATGGAAAACAACAAACCCAACAGGCCCAGGGGCCGGGAGAAGCACGTAACCGGCCCCGGCAAGACGGTGCACAAGCGGGGCGAGGGCCTGGGCGCCGGCCCGGTGGGCGAGGCCGGCGGCTCTCAAGACCGCCGGGAAACCGCCGGCAGCCGAAGCGCCGGCCAGCGGAGCGGCGGGGGCCTCAAGCTCATCGGTCTGCTCCTCCTGCTCCTGCTGGGGGGCGGCGGCGGGCTGACGGCCCTGCTGGGGGGCCAGACGGACCTCCCCTCCGCGCCTCAGCAGCCGCCGGTCCAGCAGCAGGTCCAGAGCCCGGGGAGCGCCAGCTGGACCCAGATGCTGGGGGGCCTGAGCGGCGGCAGCGTGTCCTCCGGCTGGCAGAGCGGGGCCAACACGGGTACGCTGGACGCCTCCGTGGCCCCGGGGGCCCGGGAGAAGTATACCCGCCTGCTGGGGAAGGGAGAGGACACCGCCACCATCATGGTCTACATGTGCGGCACGGACCTGGAGTCCCGCAGCAGCATGGGGACCTATGACCTCCAGGAGATGCTGAACGCCCGGTTCGGCGAAGAGATCAACCTGCTCATCTACACCGGGGGCTGCAAGGGCTGGAAAAACAGCGTGGTCAGCAGCGCGGTCAACCAGATCTGGCAGGTGAAGGACGGAAAGCTGGCCTGCCTGGAGGCGGATCTGGGCAGCCGGTCCATGACGGACCCGGACACCCTCTCCTGGTACATCCAGTGGTGCGCCGGCCGGTATCCCGCCAGCCGGTACGCCCTGATCCTCTGGGACCACGGCGGCGGCTCCGTCAGCGGCTACGGGTATGACGAGAAGTTCGCCTCCACCGGCTCCATGGATCTGGCCGGCCTGGACCGGGCCCTGGGAGACGGCGGGGTGAGGTTCGACTTCATCGGCTTTGACGCCTGCCTCATGGCCACGGCGGAGACGGCCCTCACCATGGCCCAGTACGCCGACTACCTCATCGCCTCGGAGGAGACCGAGCCCGGGGTGGGCTGGTACTACACCGACTGGCTCACCGCCCTGGGGGAGGACCCCTCCATGGCCACCATCCAGGTGGGGAAGAACATCGTGGACAGCTTTGTGGACACCTGCGCCCAGAAGTGCCGGGGCCAGTCCACCACCCTTTCCGTGGTGGATCTGGCGGAGCTGGAGGCCACCCTGCCCGGCGCGCTGGCGGACTTCTCCCGGTCCACGGCCCAGCTCATTCAGGATAAGCAGTACCAGACTGTCTCCAACGCCCGCAGCGGGACCCGGGAGTTTGCCCGGTCCAGCCAGATCGATCAGGTGGATCTGGTCCATCTGGCCCGGAACCTGGGCACGCCGGAGGGGGAGGCCCTGGCCAAGGCACTGCTGGGGGCGGTGAAGTACAACCGCACCTCCGCCGACATGACCAACGCCTACGGCCTGTCCATCTACTTCCCCTACCGGAAGACCTCCTCCGTGGACCGGGCGGTCTCCACCTACCAGCAAATCGGCATGGACGAGACCTACAGCCGGTGCATCCGGCAGTTCGCCAGCCTGGCCGCCAGCGGTCAGGCCGCCTCCGGCGGCACGGCCTCGCCCCTGCCCGCCCTGCTGGGGGCCGTGGGGGGCGGCGGCGGGGACATGGTCTCCGCCCTGCTGGAGGAGTTTCTCAGCGGCGGGTTCGGCCGGGTGGCGGGCCTGACGGCGGACAACACGGACTTCCTCAGCGACCGGGCCATGAGCCCGGAGGACACCGCCCAGTACCTCGCCGACCACCGCTTTCCGGAGGAGGCCCTGGTGTGGCAGACCGGGGCGGAGGACCAGCCAGTACTGCGGCTGGAGGAGGAGCAGTGGGGCCTGGTCCAGGAGCTGGAGCTGAACCTCTTCTATGACGACGGGGCGGGGTACATCGACCTGGGTCTGGACAACGTCTTCCAGTGGGACGCCTCCGGCGGCCTGCTGGGGGTGAACGAGGGCACGTGGCTGGCCATCGAGGGCCAGCCGGTGGCCTACTACCACACCGCCACCCTGGACGATGGGACCGACTACACCATCACCGGCCGGGTCCCGGTGCTCCACAACGGCAGCCGGGCGGAGCTGATCCTGGTCTTTGACAGCCAGCGGCCCCAGGGCTATGTGGCCGGCGTCCGGTCCGTATACCTGGACGGGGAGACGGACACGGTGGCCAAGGGCCAGACGGGCCTGGAGCCCGGGGACACCCTGGAGTTTCTCTGCGACTACTACAGCTATGACGGCAGCTATGAGGACAGCTACCTGCTGGGGGAGCCCCTGACCGTGGGGGCGGAGGCGCCGGCCATCAGCGACGTGCCCCTGGAGGGCGTCACCCGGGCCGCCTACCGCATCACGGACCTCTTTGGACAGCACCACTGGACCCCGGCCCTGTCCGCCCAGTGACAGGACGGCAAAAATCCCTGCGCCGGACGGGCGCAGGGATTTTTCAGCGCGGATTGCAGGCCGCGCAAATTTCTCTCAGAAAGGATGAGAAAGCCATGAAAACGCTCTACCTTGTGGGCGGCCCCATGGGGGTAGGGAAGACCGCGGTATGCCAGCGTCTGAAGAGGGAGCTGCCAAACAGCGTCTTTTTAGACGGCGACTGGTGCTGGGACGCGGACCCCTTTCAGGTGACGGCGGAGACCCGGGCCATGGCGCTGGACAATATCCGCCATCTTCTGGGCAATTTCCTCCGCTGCACGGCCTACGAAAACGTGATCTTCTGCTGGGTCATGGACCGGCAGGATATCCTTGACAGCGTTCTCGCCGGTCTGGACACGTCCGGCTGCCGGGTGGTCCCCGTCTCCCTGACCGCCAGTAAGGAGGCCCTGACAGCGCGGATCCGGGCGGATGCCGCCGCAGGCCGGCGGGGTCCGGACGCGGCGGAGCGGAGCCTTGCCCGACTGCCGCTGTACCTGGACCTGAACACCGTCAAAATTGACACCACCAGCAAGTCCATCCCGGAGATATGCCGGGAGATCGCCGCCCTATAAGACGATAAGACCGGCCGCCTCCTGTGTTCAGGAGGCGGCCGGAAGTCTCTTAGATCAGCAGCACCGCGTCCCAGGGCGGAAGGGTGAGGCGCACCACGCCGTCCGCAGCCAGAAACCGCTGCTCCGTGAGGGCGTCCACGGCCAGAGGCGCGGACCAGGGCAGGTCCAGGCGCACCGCCTCGGGCCCCGCGTTGACGGCGGCCACGGTGGTCTCCCCCTCCCCGTCCCGGGCAAAGGCCAGGACGGGACCCTGGGCGTGGAGCCAGCGGAGATCCCCGGTCTGGAGGCTGAGCCGCTCCCGGCGCAGCCGCCCCAGCAGGGTGAAGCGGCGCTGGAGCGCCGGGTCCTCCCGGCCCCAGGGGTAGGTGCCCCGGTTGAAGGGGTCCTCCCAGCCCTCCATGCCCGCCTCGTCGCCGTAGAAGACCGTGGGGGAGCCGGGGAAGGCGTAGAGCAGCACAGCGCCGGCCTGGAGCAGACGGCTGCCCTTGTCCCGCTCCTCCGGCGACATGCGGTAGTGGGCCCGCTCGGTGCGGGTGGCCGGGGCCTCCTTGGGACAGGTGCCCAGCATGGTCAGCACCCGGGGGGTGTCGTGGGTGCCCAGCATGTTCATGCCGCTGTAGAAGGCGGACCGGGGGTAGTTCTCCCGGATGGTCTCCATGGCCTCCCGGAAGGCGGCGGCATCGCCTCCCCGGAGGTACTCCAGGGCGCTGACCCGGAAGGGGTAGTTCATCAGGCCGTGGGTCTCCCGGCCCAGCAGGTACTTCCGGCGGCGGTCATAGGCGATTTTATTGCTGCCGTCCTCCCAGACCTCCCCCAGCAGGAAGCTGTCCGGCTTCTCCTCCATCATCGCCCGGCGGATGCCGGCGATGAACTCGTCCGGCAGCTCGTCAGCCACGTCCAGCCGCCACGCGTCCGCCCCGGCCCGGAGCCAGCGGCGGATGACGGAGTCCTTGCCCTCCACGATGAAGTTGATATACCCCGGGTCGCTCTCGTTCACCGCCGGCAGGGTGTGGATGCCCCACCAGCTCTCGTAGCTCACCGGCCACTCCCGGAAGGTGTACCAGGAGATATAGGGGCTCTCCCAGCTCTGGGCGGCACCCAGGGAGTGGTAGGCGTCATAGGCGTTGAAGTAGCGGCTGTTGTTGCCGGTGTGGTTGAACACGCCGTCCAGCATCACCCGGATCCCCCGCTCCCTGGCCTTGGCGCACAGGCGGCGGAAGTCGCTCTCCGTGCCCAGCATGGGATCGATCTTGTCGTAATCCCCGGTGTTGTAGCGGTGGTTGCTGTCGGCCTCAAAGATGGGGCAGAGGTAGAGGGTGGAGACCCCCAGGCTCTGGAGGTAGTCCAGCTTCTCCTCAATGCCCGCCAGATTTCCGCCGAAAAAGTCGCAGTTGCGGATCTCCCCCCGCTCGTCCGGCAGGTAGTCCATCAGCTCCTCCCAGTCCTGGTGTACGGTCCGGTACCCCAGCATACCGGCGGGGTCCGGCACGCAGGTGCGGCGGAACCGATCCGGGAAGATCTGATAGGTCACCCCCCGGCCGAACCAGTCCGGCGTGGGGCAGGCGTCGTCGTATACGGTCTGCTGCCAGCACACGGCCTCGCCCTCGCCGCACAGGCCGTTTCTGCCCAGCCAGCGGATCTCGCCGTTCTCCCGCCGGAAGCGGAAGCAGTACCACACCAGATCCGGGCGGAGGGGGAGGTGGAAAGCCCCAGAGAAGATCTGGCGGTCCCCCTCCATGCCCTCGTTCTCAAGGGGGAGCTCCAGACGCGCGCCGGAAAATTCCGCCGTGGCTACCATGATGCACTGGGAAAAGTCCTCCCAGACCGGGGGACGCAGGGTCAGACTGACAACAGTGGAGCAGGGCGCAGCGCCATAGGGGCGCTTGCAGCGTTCGTCGCGGGAGTCAAATATCATAGGCCAAAATCTCCTTCGTCGGGGTAATCATACTTTTTCTTTGTGTACAAAGAAAAAGTATCAAAAAGAAAAACTTTAGAGGCGTCAATCAAGCTGCTGGCGTCCTATGGCGGTAGGTTTCCATGGTACCATAAGTCGAGCCAGCAGCCTGGAAAACATATATCAGGTTTTTATTCAATGCCGCGCCGGATCGTCGGACCGGCCCACGAGATAATCGATAGAGATGTCGAAGTAGTCCGCCAGGGCAATCAGCTTGTCGTAGGTGGGCTTTCGCTCCCCCAGCTCATATTGCTGGATCCCTCGCTCACTGGACCCGATGCCCTCCGCCAGCTGCTTTTGCGTTAAATTTCGGGATTTTCTCAGCTTCTTTAAGTGTTCCCCAAAAATAAACATAACAAAATTCTCCCTGTGCTGTTGACATGCGCATTTGCGCATGTTATAACACCGCCAAGGACGATCAATCGCGCATGTCTATCAACTTTCTCTGGTGCCAATAAGAACCTCCAGCAGCTATTATACCACATCTAAAGTTTTTTTGATTCTTTTTTCCGGGCGTTGACCGCGAAGCGGGCAATGCCGCTAAACCGCCGCAGGCGGCGTGTGGAAAGAAAAAAGAATGACCACAAACGCTCCTCACGGCAGCAGCGCGCCCTCGGGGGCCATCATCGCGCCGATATCGCTGGGCGCGAAATAGGCGTTCAGAATCTCCACCGCCGTGGAGGCCAGGGCCGCGCCGGCCTTGCCCTTCTCGATGACCACCGCCACCGCCACCTCCGGCTCCTCAAAGGGGGCGAAGCAGACGAACACGCCGTTTGCCATCACCTCGCCGGTCTGGGCGGAGCCGGTCTTTGCGCCGGCGGTGACGATGCAGTTGGCGAACTCCCGGCCCACAGTGCCCGTGGTGGCCAGATCCCCCATGCCCTTCTTCACCGCCGTCAGATTGTCCGGCTGGATCTCCTGCTGGGAGAGGACCTCCGGCTGGGCGGTATAGAGGACGCTGCTGCCGTCGTAGGCGGAGATGTCCTTGAGCAGATGGGCGTTGTAGCGGGTGCCGCCCCGGACCAGGGTTGCCACGTAGTTGGCCAGCTGGAGGGGGGTGAAGAGCTGGCTGGACTGGCCAAACCCCGCCCACGGGGACTGATCCTCGCCGGGCTTGTTCTCCGGCAGAACGCCGGTGCGCTCATAGATCTCGATGCCCGTGCTCTCCCCCAGGCCAAAGGCCCGGCAGTAGGCGTTGAGCCGGTCCAGGCCCAGGGAGTAGCCCATCTGGGCGAAGAAGTAGTTGCAGGAGACGGTGATAGCCTGACTGACGTTGATGCGGCCGTGGCGGCCCCGGGAGCTGTTGTAGAGCCAGCAGTTGGCGTAGCTGTTGGGGTCCCCGGGGTAGGTCCAGGAGCCGGTGGCGTTGATGATGGTGCTGGGGGTGATGACGCCGCTCTCCAGGGCCGCCACGGCGGTGAGGGGCTTGAAGGTGGATCCGGGGGCGTAGGCGCTGGAGATGGCCCGGTTCACGTAGGGGTGGCGGGGGTCCTGGCTGAGAAGGGCGTAGTCCTGGGCGTAGGTGCGCTGGCTGTAGGTGGGATAGGTGGCCAGGGCCAGAATCTCGCTGTTCGCCACGCTGACCACAGCCGCCGCCGCGCCCCGGTTGACCGGCTCCTCTCCGTCCTCCAGGTCCTCCTGGTCCATGGCCTGGACGGACCGGGCCAGAATCTCCTCCACCTGGGCCTGGAAGTCGATGTCCAGGGTCAGGGCCACGGTGCCCCCGGGCTCGGGCTGGATGGAGTAGATCTCGCTGGTGATCTTGCCCTCCTGGTTGGTGGTGATGAGCCGGGTGCCGTCCCGGCCCCGGAGGTACTGCTCAAAGGCCAGCTCCACCCCGTCCTTGCCCACCTGATCGTCCAGGCGGTAGTAGGGGAGGCCGGTGGTGTCCTCCCCCGCCTCCCGGGCGGCGTTCCACGCCGCGTTGAAGCCGTCCCGCTCCTCCCGGGACTCGAACTTGCCCACCCGGCCCAGGATGTGGGCGGCGTAGTCGGTGTTGTACTGGCGCACGGCCTTGCTGCCGATGACCACGCCCTCAAAGGCCCCGTCGTTGAGGATGGAGATGATCTCCACGGACAGGTCCTCCGCGAAGACGTAGGGCACGGTCACCGCGTTGGCTGTCAGCTTGCGCAGGCGCAGCTCGTAGAGCACGCCCAGCGCCATCCGGGCCTCCTGACGGGAGAAGTCGGTGGGGATGCCAAAGTCGGCCCGCATGAGCTCCAGGAGGTGGGAGGCGGTGAGGGCGGTGGAGCCGGTGAGTTTCAGCTTGTCCAGCAGGGTCTGGCTCATGAGGGGGGAGGAGGAGGCAGCGGTCAGCTCGGTGTTGGACCACTTCCGGTCCGCCAGATAGTGGGAGAACCAGGTCCGCTGGGCTCCGGTGGCCTCGGCGAAGGCGTAGCCGTAGGGCTCGGCGGCGGCGATGGGCAGGCTGTCGCCCCAGGTTACGCCGTGGTCCTGGAAGAGGGTGAGAATGCGCAGAAGGGCCCGGGCCACAGCGGCCTGGTGGGACTCGCCCTCCTGGTCCGGCACGAGGTCCGGGTCAAAGGAGGCGGTGTAGATCTCCTGATTGGAGACCAGAACCTTGCCGTTGCGGTCCGTGATGATGCCCCGGGAGGTCTCCACGGTCTTGGTGGTGGTGACCTGGGTGGTGGAGCGGGCCAGATACTCGCTGCCGTTAACGATCTGGGCGTTGTAGAGGATGCCCGTAAACAGGGCGAGGCAGAGGACATACGCACCGATCAGGAAGTTCGCCCGCCGGTGGAAGCGTTTTTCATCGGTCATTCGAGAGTGCTCCTAAGATTCGTCGTCTTTTTTCTTGTTACTTTTTCTTGAAAGAAAAAGTAACCAAAAAGAACTTTAGAGATGGTGGTATAGACTGCCGGCAGTCTTACGGCGGCGATTTCCCATCGGGCCAGCTGGGGGTGCCGTTAGAGCGTGTGTGGGGGCGAGCATCGCTCGCCCGCTCTGACGGCACCATCCAGCGCCTCGATAGACGCGGGCGAGCGATGCTCGCCCCTACATAGATTCTGCGGGTAATTAGGATTCTTCTTTGGTCTCAGACAGCTGCGTTTGCAGTTTCAGCAGACCGGCGGCATCCGAAAGGAGACGGTCCTGGAAGGGAGGGGTTAATTTTTGAAATAGGGATACAAGTCTCTTTTTTTTACGATCTTCTAATGGTTCTTCTAAGGAAAACATTTCTCCCTCGCCTGTACGCAGCCAGGCCTCATTCACATGAAATTGTGTGCAAATGGCAATGATATTTTGTTCCTTAATCCGGCCATTCGGCTTTTCCATAAGGCTGACTGCATTTTGCTTTAGGCCGATTTTCTCCCCAAATTCACTTTGGTTGATGGCAAGGGCCTGTCTTATTTCTCGTATGCGAGTATTCATCATGGCACCTCTCGCGATTATTATAGCAAATGCAGGTGGATAAAATCAATATACCTTTAAAAAGTATATATAATTATCATTGACAAGTATACTGATATGCGCTATAATGTGTTTGTAAACTTTTTGGGGTGGTATGAACTATGGAAAATAGCATATTAGAAAAAATCTATCTCCGCCATCTGGAGGAATACACCCCCAGCGCAGAATACCGTGTGCTGTGCAAGCGGCTGGACGCGCTGTGGACCGCCGCCGGACAGGTTCTGGAAGAGGAGCAGATCAGCCAGCTCCAGAACAGCGAGAACGACGTATATTTCCGCTCCAACTATGAGTGGTTCCGGGAGGGCTGGCGCATGGGGATGCTGCTTTCACTGGAAATGCTGGGCCGGCCTCAGTAGTCCGAGGCGCAGCGGCGGTGGATGGTGCGGTACAGGGGCATCACCGCCAGCATGGCCGGCAGGGTCAGCAGGGTCTCCCCCACGGCGATCCGGGCCATCAGGGCCAGATAGCCGCCGCCGGAGAGGACCTGCACAAGAATACGCATGCCGCCGGTGGCCAGCAGCGCTGCGGCGGACACCAGCAGACAGCAGAAAAATCCGGGGGAGAGAAAGTTCTCCCCCACCACGGCGGAAAAGAGGGCGATCATCGGAAACACGATGGTGAAAAACCCCGGGAAGGGCCCGTGGAGCATGGCGTCGCACACCACGCCCAGCGCCAGGGCGAACACGGGGCCCCGGCGGCGGCCCTCGTACATGGCCACAGTGGCGGGGAGCAGGGGGTAGACAAAGGGGGTAAGGCCCAGGACCCGGATGTGGTTGAGGACCAGGGACTGGAGGGCGAAAAAGAGGAGGGTGGCGGAGGCGTAGACCAGCCACTTGAACACAAGGTAACTCTTGGGCAGCATAGCACTCCTCCCGTCAGTCCACAATGTCGAAGTCCGTCACCACAAACACCTGGGTCAGGGCGGACAGATCCGCCTGGGGGGCGATGACGGCGTACTGGGCCAGCCCGTTGTCGCTGGCCCGGACCTCCTGGACGTACCCGATGACCAGCTGGGAGGGGTAGTAGCCCGCCAGACCCGAGGTGACGATCAGATCCCCGGCCACCACGTCCGGCTCGCTGCCCAGATAGTCCAGGGCCAGCCTGCCCTCGCCCATGAGGTCAAAGCTGCCCTGGGCCACGGCGGTGCCGCCGGTGCGGAAGATGAGCGCGCCGATGGAGGTCTCGCTGTCCAGGATGGTGCGCACGGTGGACCAGTTGAGCCCGGCCTCCGTCACCACGCCCACCAGATAGCCCGCCTCCGTCACCACACAGTCGCCCTTCTCCACGCCGTGGCTGGTGCCCTTGTTGACGGTGAGCAGGCTGGACCAGTTGGACACGTCCTGGACCAGCACCCGGGCGGACTCCCACCGGAGGTCCCGGCGCTGCTGGCGCAGGCCGGTGAGTTCCCGGAGGCGGACATTCTCGTCCCGGTCCGCCTCAGCCTGACGGACAGTCTCCTCCATCTGGGCGATCTGGAGCCGGAGCTGCTCGTTTTCCGCCCGGAGGGCGTCGAACTCGGTGAGGTAGCCCGTCCACTGGCGGACCGTGTCCGACAGGGAGGCGGCCACGCTGCGGAAGGGGGCGGCGATGATGCCGGTGAGGTTGGGCAGTGCGGCGGCGGTGCTGGAGAAGTAGGACATGACGCTCAGGAGGACGGCGACAGCGGCCGCCACTGCCAGGACCGTGATGCCGAATTTGTTCACTGGACGTTTCACTGGTCCGCCTCCTTGTGTGTTGAAAGGTTTCTCATTGCAGCAGCTCCACGCCGAACCCGGCCAGCATTTGGCCCAGCAGGTGGAGAGGCAGGCCCATGACGTTGAAGTAGTCCCCCCGGATGCCGGAGACAAAGAGGGCGGCCAGCCCCTGCACGCCGTAGGCGCCGGCCTTGTCCATGGGGTCGCCGGTGCGGATGTAGGCGCGGATCTCCGTCTCCGTCAGGGGGCGGAAGATCACGTCCGTGGTCTCCGGCCGGGTCTCCATCCGCCCGCCCTGGCACACGGTGACGCCGGTGCACACGTGATGGGTCCGGCCGGAGAGGGCGGAGAGCATGGCAAAGGCCTCCTCCTGGCTGTGGGGCTTGCCCAGGCGCAGGCCGTCCAGAAAGACCATGGTGTCCGCGGCAATGAGCACCGCGCCGGGGTCGTCCGCCAGCAGGCGGGCGGCCTCGGCCTTTTTGCGGCAGATGGAGCAGACGATGTCCTGGGGGGAGAGGGCGGGATCGTAGCTCTCGTCCGCGTCCGGAACGAGGATGTCAAAGTCCGTCACCCCGATCTGGACCAGCAGCTGGCGGCGGCGGGGGGACTGGGAGGCTAGAATGATACGCGGCATGTGGGTAAGCGCTCCTTAAAAAGTTCTTTTTGTCCGCTTTTTCTTTATGAAGAGGAAGGTGGTCACCGTCCGGTGGACCCGATGCCGCCCTGGCCCCGGGGCGTATCCGGCAGCTCGTCCACCACCTCCACCTCCTGACGGGTGACGGGGACGATCAGAAGCTGGGCGATCCGGTCCCCGGGCCGGACGGTGTAGGGCTCCTTGTTCAGGTTGTGCAGGCTCACCTGCACAGGCCCCCGGTAGTCGCTGTCAATCACCCCGATGCCGTTGGTGAGGGTGACGCCGTTTTTGATGCCCATGCTGCTGCGGATGGCCACAATGCCCACGTGGTTCTCCAGAATGGCCACGGCCAGCCCCGTGGGCAGGGTCATCCGCCCCCCGCCGGGGATCACCGCCGGACGGTCGATGCAGGCGTGGAGGTCCAGGGCCGCCGCGCCATCCGTGGCGTAGTAGGGCAGGGGGATCTCCCGGCCGATCATGGGGGAGAGGGGCTTGATTTTCAGCTTCATGGCATGTCCTCTTTAGTATGGTATGATTTTCTGTGGGGATTATGTTTATTCCACGCCCCGGTAGAAGAGGCCCCGGGTGAAATCCTTTGGCGGGCAGTCCTCCCCCCGCAGGTACTGGTCCAGCGCCCGGTCGCAGTCCGGGCCGGTCTCCGTGGTGAACCGCAGCCGGATCCAGGTGAGGCCGCAGCGTCGGAGCTCCGGCTTCCCGGCCAGATAGAGGACCTTGCTGTTCTCCACCTCGCTGCGGCAGCCAAAGGCGGGCAGGACGGGAAATGCCTCCCCCCGGCGGTCCGTGAGGGTGTGGTCCCGGCGGCAGGGTCCGGCAAGGTTCCGGGCCCCGCAGCCCCCCAGGGCGTTGGCGGTGAGACAGTTCTCCGTCAGCATCAGGGGCAGGCGGCCGTAGACGACGGCCTCGCAGGGCAGGGGCTTTTTCAGGTCCCGAATCTGCTCCCAGCGGAGCTCAAAGGACAGGGCCGCGCTCTCCAGCCCCCACCGGGCCAGCTCCTGGAGGGAGCGGCTGTTGAACACGTTGAGGCCGAAGTCCCCCCGGGCCGGCACACCCATGGCCTCCGCCAGGGTTAGCTGGCCCAGATTGTGGACGGACAGGGCGTCGCAGCCCTTTTCCAGGCCAATCTCCGCCAGACGCCGGAGGGCCGGCTCCTCCCGGTCCAGGCAGATCCGGGGCAGGGTCAGGCAGAATCGGGCTCTGCGGTGCAGATAGGGGGCCAGATCGAAGTCCTCGATCCCCTCCGCCGGCAGGTAGATGACCTCGGCCTCCTCCGCCAGCCGCTCCGTCAGCTGGCAGGGCCGGAGGAGGGAGGCGGTGAGGGCGGGGGCGGCGGGGGAGAAGCGGTCCTCCGGCATGGCCGGGACCGGACCCTCCCGCCGCCGGGGCGGTGCGGTCCGCAGGGCCGTGAGCTCCTCCAGCGCGTTCCGCCGCAGGGCGTTCACCCCGCTGGCGGGGAGGGACAGGCCCTGGTCCAGGGTCAGGGAGATGTCCGAGGGGCGGTAGACCGTGCCGCCGGTCTTGGCCAGACGGGCCTTCAGGTCCTCCGGCTCCAGGGGGCGGGTCCGGGCCTGCTCCGGGACCGGCCCCTCCGCAGAGGCGGAGCGGCCGTCGCTGTCCCGGACCGTCAGCCGGGCGGGCTGCCCGGCGGTGATCCGGGCCTCCATAGACACGGGGACCGTGCGCAGATCCCCCCGGTCATAGGCGGCCTTGGCGGCCCGGAAGAGGTCCCCGGGGTCCGGGGCGCTCTCCGGGCGGACCCCGAACATGTCCGGACCCGGACGGCCCCGCCAGTAGCCGTCGGTAAAGCCCTCCCGGGAGAAGGCCAGCTCCAGCTGCCGGAGCTCCTCCGGCGTGGGGGGGCGGCGCTCCCGGAGGAGGGCGGCGTAGATTCCGGTGACCACGGCCACGTACTCGGGCCGCTTCATGCGGCCCTCCAGCTTCAGGATGGACACGCCCATGTCCTCCAGCTCCGTCAGATGGGAGGCCAGACAGGCGTCCTTGAGGCTGAGGGGGTGGGCGGTCTTTCCGTTGTCAAAGCGGTAGGGCAGGCGGCAGGGCTGGGCGCACATGCCCCGGTTGCCGCTGCGGGAGCCGATGAGGGCACTCATGGCGCACTGGCCGGACCAGCACATGCACAGGGCCCCGTGGGCGAACACCTCAATGGCAATGGGGCTCTGCCGACAGATGCGGCGGATGTCCTCCGCAGCCAGCTCCCGGCCCAGCACCACGCACCGCATACCCAGCGCCGCCGCCCGCTCCACCCCGGCCAGGGAGTGAACGGTCATCTGGGTGCTGCCGTGGAGGGGGAGATCCGGGGTGAGGGACCAGGCCAGGGCGGCCACCCCCCAGTCCTGGACAATGACGCCGTCCACGCCGCAGCGGCTGGCGAGCAGGAGCATGTCCCGCGCGCTGTCCAGCTCCCGGTCCGAGGGGAGGGTGTTGAGGGTGAGATAGAGCCTGACCCCCCGGAGGTGGCAGTATTGGACCGCCTCCGGCAGCTCCTGGGAGGTGAAGTTTTTCGCCCCCCGGCGGGCGTTGAGATCCCCGCAGCCCAGGTAGACGGCCCCCGCGCCGTTCTGCACCGCCGCGGCCATGGCCTCCCAGTGGCCGGCGGGAGAGAGCAGCTCCATGGGCTATTTCTTCTGCTGCTGGAGCTTGAACAGCTCCCGCTTGCACTCGCTCAGCTCGCTCTTGGCCTTGTTGGCATCGTCCAGATATCCTTTGAGCTGGCGGCGCAGGTTCTCGGTGCTCAGCTGCTGCTTGAGCATCTCGTCGGCCATGTTGACGGCGGCCAGCACGGCGGCGTCCATGCGGCTGACCCGGCCGCCGGCGCCCATGATCTCGCTCATTTTGGCGTCCACCAGGGCCGCCACCTTCTGCATGTAGGAGAGGCTCTCCTCGGCCATGAAGGTGTAGTCCTCCCCGCAGATGGTGACTGTGATCCGATTCGCCATATCCTAAACCTCCTCGTTCTCTGGTCATTCCCTGCGCATTATACCATGAAGTATACCAGATTCTCCAGGAAAAGCAATCGGCAATCTCTCAAGGTTTGGAAAAAGATTGTAAATTTTTTTGCTCCAGGGGCCAAAAAATTTATTTTCTTGTAAACACCCCACCCTCTGTGCTATAATAGGATAGTTATATGTGTGCGCCCCGCGCCGGCCGCGGGAGAAAACGAAGGGAGAAGCTCACGGTGCATAAGAAGCTATCCCGGCTGATCGAGCCAAATTTACAGCCCTATTTCCTCTGTCTCGTCCTGTTCGCCGCAGTCACGGCCCCCCTCCAGCCCCTGCTGGGGGCGGCGGAACTGGCGGCGCTGGCCCTGCTCTACCTCTTCTACCGCCGGCAGACCACCCGCCGGCGGCGCAGCGTGATGCAGTACATCGAGACCATCACCGGCGGCGTGGACTCCATCAACAAAAACAGCATGCTCAACACCCCCCTGCCCGTGGTGGTCTTCCGGGCGGACAACGGGGAGATCATCTGGGCCAACGACAGCTTCGTGGATCTGGCGGGCGCCCAGGACAACATCTTTGACATGACCATCCGTGATCTGGCCCCGGACTTCAACTACCAGTGGGTTCTGGACGGCAACCAGCCCTGGGATCTGGCCCCCTTCGCCGGCGGCACCTACCAGATTTACGCCTCCACCGGCCGCATGGGGGGCCGGGCGGCCAGCCAGGGCCAGATCATCACCGCCTACTTTGTAGACGTCACCGAGGGCCAGCACATGAAGGCCCTCCTGGAGGCCAGCCGGACCGTGGTCTCCATCCTGGTGCTGGACAACTACGAGGAGCTGCTCAAGGCCGGGGGCGAGGCCGCCAAAAGCGCCGTGCTGGCCCAGGTGGACGAGAAGCTCAACGCCTGGGTCACCAACTCCGGCGGCCTTCTGCGCAAGTACGACCGGGACCGCTACCTCTTCATCTGCGACGAGCAGTTCTTCCAGCGGATCGTGGAGGAGAAGTTCTCCATACTGGAGGCCATCCATCAGGTGGTCAGCGAGGACGGGGTCAGCGCCTCCCTGTCCATCGGCGTGGGCCGGGACTGCGACAGCTACGAGGACGCCTTCCGCTGGGCGGAGAAGTCCATTGAGATGAGCCTGAGCCGGGGCGGCGATCAGGCTGTGGTGAAGGACAGCCTGGACTTCCAGTTCTACGGCGGCCGGTCCAAGTCCACGGAGAAGCGGACCAAGGTGAAGAGCCGGGTCATGGCCAAGGCCCTGGGCGAGCTCATCTCCGACGCCGGTCAGGTCTACATCATGGGCCACGAGTACGCAGACATGGACGCGGTGGGCGCGGCGGCGGGCGTGTGCTGCGCGGCCCGGAAGCGGGGGAAGCGGGCCCAGATCGTCATCGACCTGGAGGGCAACAACGCCCGGCCCCTGGTGCGCAAGCTGGCAGGCCTGCCGGAGTACGAGGACGTGTTTGTCAGCGGCCCCGACGCTTTCATCCACGCCCAGGCGGGGGCCCTGCTGGTGGTGGTGGACACCAACCGGCCGGATCTGGTGGAGAACCGGCAGCTGCTGGACGCCTGCAACCGGGTGGCGGTCATTGACCACCACCGCCGGGCGGCGGACTATATCGAGAACGCGGCCCTCAACTTCCACGAGCCCTACGCCTCCTCGGCCTCGGAGCTGGTGACGGAGCTGCTCCAGTATCTGGTGGAGCCCAGCGACCTGCTGCGGGGGGAGGCGGAGGCCCTGCTGGCGGGCATTGTGCTGGATACGAAGAATTTCAGCATGCGCTCCGGCAGCCGCACCTTTGAGGCGGCGGCCTTCCTGCGCCGTGCCGGCGCGGACCCGGCGGAGGTGCGCCTCTACTTCCAGAGCGACCTGCCCAGCATGATCCAGCGCTATGACATCATCCGCTGCGCCCAGATGATCCACGGGGACGTGGCCCTGGCCGTGGCGGAGAAGGAGGTCAGCCGGGTCACCGCCGCCAAGGCTGCCGATGATCTGCTCTCCCTCCAGGGCGTTCAGGCCTCGGTGGTGCTCTACCGCCAGGGGGACGGGGTGTCCATGTCCGGCCGGTCCCTGGGGGAGGTGAACGTGCAGGTGATTCTGGAGCGGCTGGGGGGCGGCGGCAACGCCACCGCCGCCGGCGGCCATGTGTCCGGGGCCGACCTATACGCCGTGCGCCAGCGGGTGGCGGAGGCCATTGAGGACTACTACGCGCCGTGAGAACGGGGACTTGCGAGGAGGAGCAGCCATGGAATATGAAGAATATATCAGGCTTGGTCTCAGTGGCGATGCGCCGCTGAAATTAATACTGTGCGGAGACGTACAAAACGCCAGGGACAGCAACATAAAGGCAGGCGTTGTATCGGTAGTATTTGCGACCAATGACAGAGCCTTGGCGGAAGAGAAACTACACGAACTAACCGCCGCCAATCCCAATAGCTATTATATGGTTTACAGCGTGCCATTGGATGTAGACTTAACGAAGCTTCCCCATTATCCCTCAATCGAAATCGCTAAGAGCGATTTGCAGTAAGGCGGTTCTATCACCGCCGCAGCGGCTATATAAAACATCAAACATACAGGAGGAGACAACCATGAAAGTGATTTTACAGCAGGACGTGCGGGGCCAGGGCAAGAAGGGGCAGATGATCGAGGTGGCGGAGGGCTACGCCCGCAACTTCCTGCTGCCCAGGAAGCTGGCCGTACCCGCCACAGCGGACGCCATGAACACCATGAAGCTGCGGGAGAAGGCCAAGAAGGCCGAGGACGCCCGGCTGAAAGCGGAGGCGGAGGACGTGGCCCAGCGGCTGAAGAACGCCCCTGTCAAGGTGTCCGCCCGGGCCGGGGCCAACGGCAAGCTCTTCGGTGCGGTAACCAGCAAGGAGGTGTCCGACGCCCTCCAGGCCCAGTTCGGCATCGAGCTGGCCAAGCAGAAGATTGTCATGGAGGAGCCCATCAAGGCCTTTGGCAGCTACGAGCTGCGGGCCAAGCTGGGCTACGAGGTCTCCGGCACCATTTACGTGATGGTGGTGGAGGAGAAGTAGGCGCGAGCCGCTTTTTGAGAATTGAAGGAGGTGCCGCCTTTGGCGCAGAACGACGAGCTGCTTTTCCGTCAGATGCCCCACTCCCTGGAGGCTGAGCAGGCCGCCCTGGGGGCCATGCTCATTGACGCGGACTGTATCAAGGACGTGATGGACAAGCTCCAGCCAGAGGATTTCTACATCAAGCAGAATCGGGACGTTTTCGAGACCATCTACACCATGTTTAGCTTCTCCAAACCCATTGACGGCGTGACCGTAGCGGAGGAGATGCAGAAAAACGGCACCTATGACGACCAGACCACCCGGAGCTATCTGGTCCAGCTCATGGAGATCACCCCCACCAGCGCCAACGTGATGGAGTACGTGTCCATCATCCGGGACAAGTCCCTGCTGCGGGGTCTGGCCAAGGCGGCGGGGGAGATCACCTCCATGGTTCAGGAGGGCCTGGGGGAGGCCGGGGCCATCCTGGAGGCGGCGGAGCAGAAGGTCTACGCCGTCCGCCGGGGCCGCAGCGCCCAGGAGCTGGTGCCGGTGGCCCAGCTCATCAAGCCCTTTCTGGACCAGCTCAACGATCTGGCCTCCGGCAAGACCGGCCTGCCCGGTCTGCCCAGCGGCTTCTCCGCTGTGGACAACAAGATCCACGGCCTCAACCGCTCCGATCTCATCCTTCTGGCGGCCCGGCCCGGCGTGGGCAAGAGCTCCTTTGCCATGAACATCGCCCTGAACGTGGCCAAGCAGAGCGGGAAGACGGTGGCGGTTTTTTCCCTGGAGATGAGCAAGGAGCAGCTGCTGGTGCGCCTGATGGCGGCGGAGGGGCTGGTGGAGCTGACCAGACTCTCCACCGGCCGGCTCAGTGCCTCGGACTGGGGCAAGCTCACCCAGGCCGCCCGGACCCTGCGCCAGTCGGACATCCGCATTGACGACAACCCCATGCTCACAGCGGCGGACATCAACGCCAAGTGCCGCCGGCTGGATAACCTGGGCCTGGTGGTCATCGACTACCTCCAGCTGATGACCTCCGCCGGCGGCAAGGGCTACGCGGGGGAGAACCGGCAGCAGGCGGTCAGCGACATCTCCCGTATGCTCAAGGTGATGGCCAAGGAGCTGAACGTGCCGGTGATCTGCCTCAGCCAGCTCAGCCGCGCCAACGAGAAGCGGGAGGACAAGCGGCCCATGCTCTCCGACCTCCGGGACTCCGGCGCCATTGAGCAGGACGCGGACATCGTCATGTTCCTCTACCGGGAGGACTACTACAAGGAGGAGACGGAAAACCGGAACATTGCCGAGTGCATCGTGGCCAAGAACCGCCACGGGGAGACGGGCAAGGTGCCCCTGCGGTGGACCCCGGAGTACACCGCCTTCAGCACCGTGGAACTGCGGTTTGACGAGGACGAGTGACGCCCGCAGTCACAGCGCGCACCTCTGAAGTTTTTTCTTTTGCTTCTTTTCTTTTGTTCACAAAAGAAAAGAAGAGACAAGGATCCAGACGTTATGATTAATATCCAAACATTCACGAAAAAGTGGGACATGCTGCCCGCAGGCGGGCTGATTCTCTGCGCGGTGTCCGGGGGACGGGACTCCATGGCCCTGCTCCATCTGCTGTGGGAGATGGGGAAGAAGGGGGACTTCCGGGTCCACGCCGCCCACTTCAACCACCATCTTCGCCCCACGGCGGACCGGGACCAGGGCTTTGTCATAGGCTGGTGCGGGGCAAAGGGCATCCCCCTGACCTGCGGCGGCGGAGACGCGGCGGCCTATGCCAGGGAGCTGGGCACGTCCCTGGAGGACGGGGCCCGGCAGCTGCGCTACCGCTTCCTGGAGGAGACGGCGGACCGGGTGGGGGCGGCGCACATCGCCACGGCCCACCACCGGGAGGACAACGCGGAGACCCTGCTGCTCCACCTGCTGCGGGGCTCCGGCCTCCGGGGGCTGGGGGGCATCCCGCCGGTGCGGGGGCGGATCGTGCGGCCTCTGCTGGAGACAAGCCGGGCGGACATAGACGGCTATGTGCGCCGGCATCAGATCCCCTATATGGAGGACGAGACCAACGCCGACACCCGCTTCACCCGCAACCGTCTGCGGCTGGAGGTGTTTCCCCTGCTGGAGGAGATCTCCCCCGGGTGTACCGGGCGCATGGCCGCCGCGGCGGACCTCCTCCGGGAGGACGACCAGCACTTCCGGGGCGCGGTGGACGCCTCTCTGTTTACCTTCAAGGGGGACCGGGCGGAGATCTCTCTCCGGGAGCTGAAAAAGCTGGACCAGTCCATGGCCCGCCGGACCGTGCGGGAGATGGCCCGGTCCCTCCAGGGGGATCTGGACCGGCGCAGCGTGGAGCAGGTGCTGGGGCTGGGAACCGGCGGCTACCTGGATCTGCCAGGCCGTCTGTGCGCCTACCGGACAGGGACGAAGCTGACCCTCCGCCGGGAACCCGATCCTCCTCTCCCCCTGCTCCTGACAGAGGGGACCCAGGTCTGGTGGAGATGGCTGGTGCAGGTGTATCTGAGCGGAGAGCCTGTCCAGGAGGACGGTCAGACTGTAGCGCTGGGGGGCTGCTCCGCGCCCCTGACCATCGCCCTCTGGAGTGGTCAGGGAAGTCTGGCGGTGGAGAACGGTGCGCGGACCATCAAGCGGCTCTTCACGGACCGCCGGATCCCCATCCAGGATCGCTGGGAGCACCCCGCGCTGTATGTGGACGGGAGACCGGCGGCGGTATTCGGCGTGGCCACGGACTGGACCCTCCGCCCCAGGCCCGGGGAGATCTGTCTGGTGGTGAGGCTGGAGGAGCGCCGGGCAGAGAATAATCAGATAGGAGGGACGCTGTGAAGCGCAGTCTATGGCGGGGCATGACCCCCCTCCGGCGGGCCCTGGAGGGGCTGTGCCTGGCGATGCTGGGGGCGGGATTTCTGTGCCCTGTTCTCCTCTGGGAGTGGATCCCGGACCAGATCCCCGGCCACTACAGCGGCGCGGGGGAGATCGACCGTTGGACTGGCAAGTGGGAGCTGTTCCTGCTGCCGGTGTTCAGCGTAATACTTTACCTGCTGCTGACCACGGCCTGCGCCGCCGTCCGCCCCGGGGTGGAGCGGGGGGAGCTGCCGCCCTCGGCCCCGGCATGGCTGGCAGGGGTCAAGCTGGCGGTGCTGGGGGGATTTGCCTGGATCGGCGGGTCCATGGCCCTGTGCCAGCCCCTGCCGGAGCATTTTTCGGCGGTCTTTATGGCCGCAGCCCTGCTCCCGGTGATTGGCTTTCTCGTCTCGGCCGTCCGCTTCGCCGCCAAGGGAAAGACGCGATAGAGATTTCTTTTCGTTCGTTTCAGAGAAAGAGAATGACTGCTGAAAATGTTGGATAAATATAGAGAAGGAGAAAACGACATGGGCATGATGGATCAGGACATTTTGAAGGTGCTGTACACAGAAAAGCAGATCGCCGCCCGCATCGAATCCATGGGCATGGAGATGTACGAGGACCTCAGGGACAAGGAGCCGCTGTTCGTCAGCGTGCTCCGGGGGGCGTTCATCTTCATGGCGGACATCGTGCGGGCCTGTCAGGTGCGCTCTGACGTGGAGTTCATCGCCGTCTCCTCCTACGGCAACGCCACCACCTCCTCCGGGGCCGTGCAGATCACCCACGACATCCAGCAGGACATCACCGGCCGGAATCTGGTGGTGATCGAGGACATCCTGGACTCCGGCAACACCCTGTTCTTCCTCAAGCAGTACTTTCTGACCAAGGGGGCCGCGTCGGTGTCCATCTGCACCCTGCTGGACAAGCCCAGCCGGCGGACCAAGGCCATCACCGCAGACTATGTGGGCTTCACGGTGCCGGACGAGTTCGTGGTGGGCTACGGCCTGGACTACTGCCAGAAATACAGAAATCTGCCCTACATCGGCGTATTAAAGCCGGAGGTCTACGGGGGCCAGTGAAAACATCACCACAAAAGGAGTGAAGCTGTTTGACCAATCATACCAAGCGCCCCGGAATGGGGCTGTACTTCGCGGCGATCCTGTTGCTGCTGGGCGCGTACTACGTTTTCTACGGCTCCATGGGCGTACCCGCCGTCACCTTTGCCCAGGTGGAGACCCTGTTTGAGGATGGGAAGGTAATCAGCTTCTCCATCCGGGACGGAAATGACCTGTACCTCAACCTGACGGACGGGTCCACGGTCCACAACCAGCTGGGGAGCACGGACCTGTTCTGGTCCCGGCTGGGGTCCCTCATTCAGGAGCAGAAGCGCGTGGGCATCCTCTCCGACTACGATCACGCCCCTGTCTACACCCCGCCCTGGTGGATGGAGGCGCTGATGTATGTGGCCCTCATCGGGATCATCTTCCTGGTCTGGCAGTACATGATGGCCAGGGCCCAGGGTGGCGGCGGCATGGACCAGGGCAGGCGGTTCGGCAAGGCCCGCATCCGCTTCGGCTCCGAGAGCAAGGAGAAGGTCAGCTTCACCGACGTGGCCGGGGCGGAGGAGGAGAAGGAGGAGCTGCGGGAGATCGTCAGCTTCCTCCAGGAGCCCAAGAAGTATCTGGACCTGGGGGCCCGGATCCCCAAGGGCGTGCTGCTGGTGGGCCCTCCGGGCACCGGCAAGACCCTGCTGGCCAAGGCTGTGGCCGGGGAGGCGGGGGTGCAGTTTCTCTCCATCTCCGGCTCCGACTTTGTGGAGCTGTACGTGGGCGTGGGCGCCAGCCGGGTGCGGGACCTCTTTGACGAGGCCAAGAAGGTAGCCCCGTCGGTGGTGTTCATCGACGAGATCGACGCCGTGGGCCGCCAGAGAGGCGCGGGCCTGGGAGGCGGCCACGACGAGCGGGAGCAGACCCTCAACCAGCTGCTGGTGGAGATGGACGGCTTCTCCAGCAACGAGGGCGTGGTGGTCCTGGCGGCCACCAACCGGGCGGACATCCTGGACCCGGCCCTGCTGCGCCCCGGCCGGTTTGACCGGCAGGTGTTCGTGGGCCGGCCGGACAGCAAGGGCCGGGAGGAGGTCCTGGCGGTCCACGCCCGGAACAAGCCCCTGGCGGAGGACGTGGATCTGAAGGTGCTGGCCCAGTCCACCGCCGGCTTCACGGGGGCGGATCTGGAGAACGTCATCAACGAGGGCGCGCTGCTCTCCGCCCGGAAGGGGCAGAAGTTCATCACCATGGACGCTCTCCAGGAGGCCATTATCAAGGTCATCGCCGGACCGGAGAAGAAGAGCCGGGTGGTGCCGCCCCACGAGCGGCGGCTCACGGCCTACCACGAGGCGGGTCATGCGGTGATGCACCACTGTCTGGCCAGCGTGGACCCGGTCCATCAGGTGACCATTGTGCCCAGAGGCCAGGCGGGGGGCATGACCATCTCCCTGCCCGGGGAGGACCGGGGGTACTACTCCAAACGGTACATGGAGGAGGAGATCGCGGCCCTGCTGGGCGGCCGGGTGGCGGAGAGCCTGTTTCTGGACGACATCTCCACCGGCGCGTCCAACGACATCCAGCGGGCCACGGCCATGGCCCGGAAGATGGTGACCTCCTACGGCATGAGCGAGAAGCTGGGGGCGGTGAGCTTTGACTCCGGCCACGACGAGGTGTTCATCGGCCGGAGCATGGCCCAGGCCAAGAGCTACTCCGAGGAGGTGGCCGCCCAGATCGACGGGGAGGTAAAGGCCATCATCGACGCGGGCTACCGCCGCTGCCAGCAGGTGCTGGAGCAGCACCGGCAGCAGATGGAGGCCGTGGCGGCCTACCTGCTGGAGCATGAGACCATGTCCGGAGAGGACTTCGCCGCCGTGATGGGCTTTGCCAAGGTGAAGGCGGAGGAGTAGGCTCCCTCCACGCACCGCCCGGGGCGGGCAGGTACTGCCCGCTGAGGGGGCGGCGTCCGGAAATATGGCCAAAAAATCGAAAAAGCCATGAAAGCGATGCTTTCATGGCTTTTTGACACACTGAAGCCCAGGGGACCGCACAGCGGCCCCCTGGGCTTACTGTTTACTCCTCGCCTTTATGGACCAGGACGAACTCCTCCCCAGTCCGGCGGTAGACCGCCTCCACATCGCTGTCCATACAGGAGAGCATGGGCTCCGCCCCCTCGTAGAAGGCGCAGGTGCCGCAGGAGGAGCTGAGCCGCCGGGGCACCGGGGCCAGCCGTGCGCCGGCGATACCCTGCTTTTTCAGGGCGTTGCAGCTGCGCAGGGCCGCCAGATGGGTGTGGAAGGTGGCCACGTACTGTTCCGACATTACTTGGTCAGGGTCAGCTTGAAGTCGCCCTCAAAGTCGGACACCGTCACCTTGTACCCGGCGTTCTGGGCAAAGCGGGTCACGTTCTCCACGGAACACTGGTTGTCCACCGCTACCTCCAGCCGCTTGGGGCTGCTTTCCTTAACCGCCTTCTGCACCATCACCACAGGGGTGGGGCAGGAATATCCGCGCGCGTCTACCATAGAGCAACTCTCCTTTATTTTTCAGATATCAGATGAAACTCAGTTCAGTTTCTGCATGTTCATCACAGAGATGACCGCCATCACCACAAAACCGATGGCCACGGCGACGGCCACAGGGCCCGTGCCGATGCCGGTGGCGGAGGAGGCCAGACCGAAGTTGTGGGACACAGCCGCGCCCACGATGAACCCGGTGACCGTGACAGCGGAGTCGGTGTTGCCCTCGCCGGCCAGGATCAGCTGGCGCAGGGGGCAGCCGCCCAGCAGCACGGAGCCCCAGCCCACCAGAACCATGCCCAGCAGGTTCCACAGGGTCTCGGAGTGGGCGATGGGCTGCTCAGCAAAGCCCGGCTTGAAGCTGCCCAGGAGCAGATTGCCCACCAGCACCGCCACGATGATGGCCGCGAAGGCGGAGATCAGCCGGAAGTCCCGGAACATCACCGCGTCCCGGATGCCGCCCACCATGCACAGGCGGGAGCGCTGGGCCAGCACGCCGATGACCAGAGCCACCGCCAGGGCCACCAGCACCGGGGCGGCCATGGACCCGGGGCCCTTGGCGCTGAAGATGATGAAATCGGGGCGCAGCACCAGCAGCGCCAGCAGCGCCAGCATCAGCGCCGGGAAGATGAGGCCCTCGGCCATGGACTGCTGATAGGCCCGGCGGAGGCTGAAGCCCCGCTTGAGGACCAGAATGCCGATGATGATACCGAGGGCAAAGCCCACCAGACCCACAACGGCGTTCAGGTCGCCGCCGCCGATGCGGATGACCATCCGCAGGGGGCAGCCCAGAAACACCAGGGCGCCGATCATCACAAACACCGCCAGAATGAACCGGATCATGGGGGAGGACCCGCCCTTGGGCCGGAACTCCTTCTTGGCCATGGCAATGGCGGTGGAGCCCAGCACCAGGCCGATGACCTCGGGACGGATGTACTGCACGATGCCCGTGCCCACCTCGGCGTCAAAGCCGGCCCGCTGGAAGTTCAGGGCGCCGGCGATGTCCCGCAGGAAGCAGGCGATGCAGAAGCCCATGTTGGCGGGGTTGCCCAGAAATGTCAGCAGCACCGCCGCCGCGCCCACGGCCAGCCCTGTTCCGATGAGCAGGCCGTAGCGCCTCACAAAGCTCTCTTTTTGCATAGATGGTTTCTCCTCTCTCACTCCTAAAAAATTCCGGCGCGGCTGGCTGCCGCCCGGCTGGATCATCTACAGGAAATTCGCATGGTTTTCCTGTATTGATAAATGGAATATATATGAACCGCGCCAAAAAAGCAAGCATATTTTCCGCCGCCCGCCCCCCGCAAAAGGCCATTGCCAGGGACGCCCTTTTGTGGTATCATACAAAAGGACGGAATTTTCAGGAAAGGGCGGGAAAACCGACACTTTTCTCCCCCTTGCGCCTCTATATTTTGTTTTGAACTATATAGCGGATAATCTATCGAAATAATCTATAGGAGATGATCTCATGCCAGCCATTTATCTGGACAACGCCGCCACATCCTTCCCCAAGCCGCCGGCTGTGGCGGAGGCCGTGGGCCGCTATCTGACGGAGGTGGGGGCCTCCATCAACCGGGGCGTCTACGCCAGCGCACAGGACGCGGGGATGACCACATTGCTGCTGCGGGAGGGGCTGTGCCGCCTGTTCCGCCATCCGGACCCCACCCACTGCGTGCTGACGGCGGGGAACACCATGGGGCTGAACATGGCGCTGCGGGGGGCCCTGAAGCCCGGGGACCACTGTCTGGTCAGCGCCATGGAGCACAACGCGGTCATGCGGCCCCTCCAGGATCTGGCGGACCAGGGGGTAAGCTTTGACCGCATCCCCTGCGACAGCGCCGGGCGGCTGGACCCGGCGGATATTCTCCCCCTTCTCCGGCCCAACACCCGGCTTCTGGTGATGGCCCACGGCTCCAACGTCAGCGGCGCGGTCCAGGACGCCCAAGCGGTGGGCCGGATCTGTCGGGAGAGGGGGATTCCCTTTGTGCTGGACGCGGCCCAGACCGCCGGTCACTGGGACATCGACTTCACCGGCTGGGGCCTGGCCGCCCTGTCGGTACCGGGCCACAAGGGACTCATGGGCCCCTCCGGCATCGGAGCCCTGCTGCTGGAGCCGGACTTTGCCCGGACCCTCGCGCCCATTGTCACCGGCGGCACCGGCAGCGCCTCGGACTCGGAGCGCCAGCCCGCCTACATGCCGGACCGATTTGAGTCCGGCACCCCCAACCTGCCGGGGATCTACGGCCTCCAGGCGGCGGTGGATTTCATCCTGGAGACGGGGGTGGAGGCCCTGCGGTGCCACGAGACGGAGCTGACGGCCCGGTTTCTGGAGGGGGTGCGGGATGTGCCCCGGGTCCGTCTGGCGGGCCCCTGGGAGCTGGAGAACCGGGCCGGGGTCATCTCCCTGGACTTTATGGATCAGGACAACGCGGAGGTGTCTTTCCGCCTGGAGCAGGACTATGGCATTCTCACCCGCTGCGGCCTCCACTGTGCGCCCTCGGCCCACAAAACCCTGGGCACCTTCCCCCAGGGGACGGTCCGCTTCAGCCCCGGTTGGTACTCCACGGCCTCGGACGTGGACGCCGCCCTGGCGGCGGTGCGGGCGCTGGCGTGAGGCGCGTTTGTCATCATTCTGTTTCTTGAAAGAAAAAGAATCAAAAAGAACTTTAGATGTGTTTATCCTGCCCTGATCCTTTGGACGGGGGTGGGAGAAGGAGGACGCTGTGCGGAGAAAAGACAGGGAGATCACGGATTTTGATGAGATCGTCGCGATCATGAGGAAGTGCGATGTGTGCAGGCTCGCCCTCAACGACGGGGATTTCCCCTACATCGTGCCCCTCAACTTCGGGCTGGAGGTGCGGGGGGACCGGGTGTTCCTCTACTTCCACGCCGCCAGGGAGGGGAAGAAGCTGGATTTGATCGCCAGGGACAACCGGGCCTCCTTTGAGATGGACTGTGACCACAATTTTATCCTCTACGAGGAGCGGATGAGCTGCACCATGGGCTATGCCAGCGTGATCGGCCATGGTACCATCGAGCTGCTGCCGGAGGAGGAGAAGTACGCCGCCCTGAAGATCCTCATGGGGCAGTACCACGCGGAGGACTTCCAGTTCAATACGGACATGATGAACGTCACCACGGTGATGCGGATGACCGTCCTGGACATGGTGGGAAAGAGACGGAACAATATCCATTAGGGCGCAATGGGGGACATGATGGAAAAGACGATTCTATATATCCACGGAAAGGGCGGGAGCCACCTGGAGGCGGCGCAGTACCAGAAAAGCTGTCCGGGCTGTACGGTGGTGGGTGCGGACTATGAGGTGGATTTCCCGTGGGTCGTGGGGGACCGGCTGAGAGCCGCCTATGACGCGGCCAGTGGGGAGGGCAGAGAGGTTCTCCTCCTGGCCAACAGCATTGGGGCGTATTTTGCCATGGACGCTTTGGGGCATTGCGGCGCGGCCCGGGCGCTGTTCATATCGCCCATTCTGGACATGGAGCGGCTGATTATGGACATGATGGGCTGGGCTGGTGTGACGGAGGAGGAACTGCGGGCGCGGGGAGAGATCCCCACGGACTTCGGCGAGACACTGTCCTGGGAGTACCTGCGCTATGTGCGGGAGCATCCGGTCCGCTGGGATATTCCCACGGAAATTCTCTACGCGGACGGGGACCACCTCACCGCCCGGCAGACCGTGGACGCCTTTGCAGCCGCCCACCGCGCCGGCCTGACGGTCATGGAGGGCGGAGAGCACTGGTTCCACACCGATGAACAGCTGGCCTTTCTGGACCGCTGGATCAGAGGCGTCCTGGAGGGGCGGCGGGCCTAGAGCGCCATTTGCCGGTCCCTCCGCCTCACGGCTTACAAATCATATCGAGGAGATGCGCGAAAAATGACGGTGTTTTTCATCATACTGGCCGCAGTTCTGGTCCTGGCTCTGCTGTGGCTGGTCCTGCTGACGCCCCGGCGGGGTGCGCCGGGCTGGGAGGCCCTGGCGCATGTCCGGTACGCCCACCGGGGCCTCCACAGCCTCACAGCCGGCCGGCCGGAGAACTCCATGGCCGCCTTCCAGGCGGCGGCGGAACTGGGCTACGGCGCGGAGCTGGACGTACACCTGATGAAGGACGGCTCTCTTGCCGTGGTCCACGACAGCTGCCTGAAGCGGGTCTGCGGCCGGGAGGCGGTCATCGAGGAGCTCACTGCGGCGGAGCTGGCAGACTACCCCCTCCAGGGCACGGCGGAGACCATCCCCCTGCTGGAGGAGGTGCTGGAGGTTTTTGCAGGCAGAAGGCCTCTTATCATTGAATTAAAGGCGGAGCGGGGCAACGCCGCCGCCCTCACGGACGCGGTGATGGCCCGGCTGGAGGGCTGGCAGGGTACATACTGCATCGAGTCCTTCCACCCGGCGGTGCTGCTGCGGCTGAAGGAGCGGTATCCCCAGGTTCTGCGGGGGCAGCTGAGCCAGAACTTCCTCCGGGGCAGCGAGGCAGGCAGTCTGGGCCTGCCGGCGCGTCTGGCGCTGACCCTGCTGCTGACCACCGTTTTCACCCGGCCGGACTTCATCGCCTACAACTACCGGGACCGGGCCTGCCTCAGCCTGAGGCTGATGCGGCGGCTCTACGGGGTCCGCGAGGTGGGCTGGACCATCCGGGACCGGGGGACCATGGAGGCCCTGGAGAGGGAGGGCGTCACGCCCATCTTCG
>CANAZG010000001.1 GCA_947365965.1 uncultured Clostridia bacterium | reverse complement strand
GGTACGGCGGCGAGATGAAGAAGGGCATGTTCTCCATGATGAACTACTACCTGCCTCTGAAGGGCATTGCCTCCATGCACTGCTCCGCCAACACCGACATGAACGGCGAGAACACCGCCCTCTTCTTCGGCCTCAGCGGCACCGGCAAGACCACCCTGTCCACCGACCCCAAGCGTCTGCTCATCGGCGACGACGAGCACGGCTGGGACGACAACGGCGTGTTCAACTTCGAGGGCGGCTGCTACGCCAAGGTCATCGACCTGGACAAGGAGTCTGAGCCCGACATCTACAACGCCATCCGCCGTGACGCCCTGCTGGAGAACGTGACTGTGGATGAGAACGGCAAGATCGACTTCCACGACAAGTCCGTCACCGAGAACACCCGCGTCTCCTACCCCATCAACCACATTGAGAAGATCGTGCGTCCCGTTTCTGCGGGCCCCGACGCGAAGAACGTCATCTTCCTGTCCGCCGACGCTTTCGGCGTGCTGCCCCCCGTGTCTATCCTGACCCCGGAGCAGACCCAGTACTACTTCCTGTCCGGATTCACCTCCAAGCTGGCGGGCACTGAGCGGGGCATCACCGAGCCCACGCCCACCTTCTCCGCCTGCTTCGGCCAGGCCTTCCTGGAGCTGCACCCCACCAAGTACGGTGAGGAGCTGGTCAAGCGCATGGAGAAGTCCGGCGCCAAGGCTTACCTGGTGAACACCGGCTGGAACGGCACCGGCAAGCGCATCTCCATCAAGGACACCCGCGGCATCATCGACGCCATCCTGGACGGCTCCATCCTCAAGGCCGAGACCAAGACCATCCCCTATTTCGATCTGGCCGTGCCCACCGCCCTGCCCGGCGTGGACCCCGCCATTCTGGATCCCCGTGACACCTATGCGGATCCCGCGGAGTGGGATACCAAGGCCAAGGATCTGGCCAGCCGCTTTGTGAAGAACTTCGTCAAGTACACCGGCAACGACGCCGGCAAGGCCCTGGTGGCCGCTGGCCCCAAGGTGTAAAAAGGGCATCTGGCCCGCCGGGGCGGGAAAGCCGCCGCTGGTCAGGGCTGTATCCCCAAAGCACCGCAAAAGACTGAAAAAGCCGCCGGCGCTCCAACAGAGGAGCGCCGGCGGCTTTCATTTTATATGATCTATGAGCTCCCGCAGATCCTGGGCGGAGAAGGAGTAGACCGTATCACAGAACTGGCAGCCCAGCTCGCACCCGCCCTGCTGGGCCAGCATGTCCTCCAGCTCCTCCGCGCCCATGCTGATGAGGGCCCGCTCCACGCGGTCCCGGCTGCAATAGCAGCGGTACTCCACCGGCGCGGTCTCCAGGATCTCCACCTCGAAGTCGCTGAGAACGGTCCGCAGCAGCGCCTCCGGGCTGCTCTCCCGGTCCAGCAGGCCTGTGACAGGTCCTGCGGCCATCACGCCGCCCTCTACCCGGGCGATCACGTCCTCGCCCGCGCCGGGCAGGAGCTGGATGATATACCCGCCCGCCGCCCGGACGCTCTGGTCACGGTCCACCAGCACCCCCAGGGCGCAGGCCGTGGGGATCTGCTCGCTCTCCACAAAGTAGGCCGCCAGATCCTCGGCGATCTCGCCCCCCAGCAGTCCCACGCTGCCGGTGTAGGGCTCCTTCATCCCCAGATCCTTGATGACCGTCAGCGTCCCATCGCAGCCCACGGCGGAGCCCACGTCCAGCTTGCCGTCCGGCCGGAGGGGGAGGTCCGTCTGGGGGTTCTGGACGTAGCCCCGGACGTTGCCCGACGCGTCGGACACCGCCAGAATAGTTCCCAGGGGACCGCCGCCCCTGATCTGCAAAGTCAGGCTGGCCCGGGGATCCTTCAGGGCGTTGCCCATCATGGAGGCGGCCGCCAGGGCGCGGCCCAGAGCGGCCGTGGCGACAGGGAGGGATTTCTGAATATTTCTGGCCCGCTCCGTCAGCTCCCTTGTGGATACGGCAACGGCCTGAACCATGCCGCCGGCGGTGATGGCCCGAACTAATTTGTCCATAGAGTTGGTTTCCTTTCTGCGTGCTTGCTGTAGGGGCGGGTGGTCAGTCCTCCGCCGCCCACTCCAAAATGTCGCCGGGCTGACAGCGGAGGATGTTGCAGAGAATACCCAGGCTCTCCACGGTGATGGCCGTACTGCCGGTGCGAAGGCGCTGCATGGTTCCCTCTGACAGAATTTTCTCCGCACGAATACGGTAGGTGGAGTACCCAGCATTTTTTAATTCCTGTAAGACATCCATTTTATATTGAAGCATATTTCGCCCGTTATTCACACAGCCCTTTCCGGCCTGTCAGATAATCAATAGATACGCCATAAAAATCGGCAAGAGCTACCAGAACAGAGGCTGTCGGCTCACGCTCATTATTTTCATATCTTTGGTAGGTGCGCACGGAAATGTGGATAGCGTCCGCCACAGCCTTCCGGGACAGCTTTCTCTGCTTACGTAAATCTAATAAATTAGCTGATAAAATTTCCATAAAATCTGATTATACCTCCGCCACCCACTCCAAAATATCACCGGGCTGACAGCGGAGGATGCTGCACACCACGTTTAGGCTCTCCAGAGTAATGGTGGTATTCCCGGTGCGCAGCTTTTGTAGGGTGCTCTCCGGCAGGAGTTTTTCCTTGCGTAGCCGGTAGGTGGAGTAACCGGCTTCCTTGAGCCGCTGCTGTAAATTGGTTTTATATCGAATCATCTGCTATCTCCATAAATAGACACGAATTTTCTGTTGACATCTTTGATTATTCGTGTATAATAGTTATAAAATCATTAAGGAGGTCACATACAATGAATACACAGACAGCTGACCGTCTGACAGAACTCTACCTGGACTATCTGGACTTGGGCGGTGACCTGATGATGCTGAGCGGAGTGGTGCAGGATCAAAGTCACGATTTTTCCAGCGAGTGCGCCCGGGCCTGCCTGCGCCGCTTGGTGGATAACGTCAGCCAGCACACATCGGACATCCTGAAAACGTCCAGAGTCCTGGCCAATGCCGCCTACTTCCCCCGGATGGCGGAGAAATAGATGCGCTGCTCGTTTTCCCTAGGCCCGCTCATGCGGCAGTCGCCGTAGGTGCGGATGCGGTTGAACCCCGCCTCCAGCAGCCAGGAGCGCAGCTCCTCCACCTCGTAGGCCTTCTGCCGGTGCTCCTCGCCAGCCCGGTCCCACTGGCCGTCCGGCCGGCGGGTAAAGATGTCCATCCAATAGGAGCAGATTCTGCTGCGCTTCTCGTACTCGGTCCGCCACACACAGTAGACGTCCTCCGTCTCGTCCAAAAATACCTGTCCGTCCAGGCTGGCCAGCTTGCAGGCGCTGTTGACGTCGAACACCAGCAGTCCCCCCGGGGAGATGAACAGGTGCAGCCGCTCAAAGGTCCGCTGTACGTCCCGGGGACTGGTCAGATAGTTCAGGCTGTCCAGACAGCACACCGCCGCGTCCACAGTGCCGTAGAGATCCAGCGCCGTCATATCCTGGTTGAGGAACACCGGCGCTATGCCCGTCAAATCCGACGCCTTCTCCCGGGCCGCGGCCAGCATGTCCGGGCTGCCGTCCACGCCGATGAGCTCATACCCCCGCTCCGTCAGGGCGGCGGTCATGGCCCCGGTGCCGCAGGCGAGATCCAGCACCGTGTGGACGGGAATGCGGCTCTTCTGGAACAATTTCTCCAGGTAGTCCGCCCGCTTCTGATAGCCTACGTCGCCGGTCAGCTGGTCATACACCCTGGCCAGGGCCTCATAGGCGCTCATTCCCCGGCCGCCTCCGGCGCGGCCTGCTGCTGCTCCTGGCGGTCGAAAAACACCTGATAGCCCCCGTGGCCGAAGGCCAGGGAGCGATTCACCCGGCTGATGGTGGCGCTGGAGGCCCCGGTCCGCTCCAGAATGTCGTTATAGATCATCCCCTGCTTGAGCAGGACCGCCACCTCAAAGCGCTGCTCCATGGCCCGCAGCTCAGTGACGGTGCAGAGATCCTGAAAAAAGTCGTAGACCTCCTCCTCGCTTTGCAGGGTCAGTATGGCCCGGTACAGGCCGTCGCTCTTTTCCTTCTTTGTGATCCTTGCCATCAGATCCTCCTCCGTTGCGTCATAATGAATCTATTTTAGCACTTCACTTTATGAAAGTAAACACCTTTTCCAAAAATTCAGAAATATGCCCCCTTTGGCCTGTGGAAACTGGATATTTTGACGAATTATATAAAAAACATCCAGATGCGCACCTCTTTTTCAGATGGTTTTTGTTGAAATTGACATTATTTGCCACGATTTTTTGTGGCTTTTACCGTTAAAAAACTATTTCCCGTTGCCTTGACGGTAGGCGGACTGGTGGAGTATAATAGTGGACAACCCGGCTGTTGGTTCCATCTTCCAGCCGCCGACACAAATGGGAGGATCACTATGCCCTACAGAGAAGCAGATGACTTAAACAAGTACCTCTTTCATGAGGGGACGGCAATCAGTGCCTACGAATACATGGGCGCCCACGCTGTCACCCACGACGGAGTAGATGGTTATATGTTCCGCGTCTGGGCGCCGCGGGCCAGAGCTGTCTCCGTGGTGGGTGATTTCAATTCCTGGGACGGCGGGGCACACCCCATGGAGAAAATCACCGACGGCATCTGGGAGCGCTTCATCCCCGGCGGCGCCGTCTATGACGCCTATAAGTTCGCCGTCACAGGGCCCGACGGCGTGGAGCGTCTGAAGGCGGACCCCTACGCTTTCCACGCCGAGACCCGCCCCGGCACCGCCAGCAAGCTCTACAATATCGACGGATACCAGTGGGGGGATCAGGCCTGGAGGGAGAGCCGGCACAGCGCCCCCATCTACACCGCGCCGCTCAATATCTACGAGGTCCATCTGGGCTCCTGGAGGCGCCGGGAGAACGGGGACTTCATCGACTACCGCACCCTGGCCAGGGAGCTGGCCCCCTATGTCCGGGACATGGGCTTCAACTTCATCGAGCTGCTGCCTGTGACCGAGTACCCCTACGACCCCAGCTGGGGCTATCAGTGCACCGGCTACTACGCCCCCACCTCCCGCTACGGCACCCCCGAGGACTTCATGTTCTTCGTGGACCACATGCACCAGAACGGCATCGGCATCATCCTCGACTGGGTGCCCTCCCACTTCTGCAAGGACGCCCACGGCCTCTACGAGTTCGACGGCACAGCCTGCTACGAGTACGCCGACCCCCGGAAGGGGGAGCACGCCTCCTGGGGCACACGGGTGTTTGACTACGGCCGGAAAGAGGTGAAGAGCTTCCTGCTTTCCTCCGCCGCTTTCTGGCTCAAGGAGTACCACATCGACGGCATCCGGGTGGACGCGGTGGCCTCCATGCTCTATCTGGACTATGACCGCCGGGACGGGGAGTGGATCCCCAACCAGAACGGGGGGAAGGAGAATCTGGAGGCCATCGCTTTCCTCCAGGAGCTCAACAAGACCGCCTTTACCGTCAACCCGGACGTGCTGATGGTGGCCGAGGAGTCCACAGCCTGGCCCCTGGTGACCAAGCCCACCGACGTGGTGGGACCCAACGGCATCGGCGGCCTGGGCTTTAACCTGAAGTGGAACATGGGCTGGATGAACGACATGTGCCACTACCTGAAGATGGACCCCTGGTTCCGCCAGGGCAACCACAAGGACATCACCTTCTCCATGTTCTACGCCTTCTCGGAGAACTATGTTCTCCCCCTGAGCCACGACGAGGTGGTCCACATGAAGGGCTCCGTGCTGGGCAAGATGCCCGGGGACGCGTGGCAGAAGCTGGCCGGCGTGCGGGGCTTTTATGGCTACACCATGGCCCACCCGGGCAAGAAGCTGAGCTTCATGGGCGTGGAGCTGGGCACGGAGCAGGAGTGGCACTTTGAGGACCAGCTGGACTGGGGCGTGCTGGAAAACGAGGGCAACCGCCAGCTCCACCAGTATATCAGGGACCTCAACCACTTCTACCTGAGCGCCAAGGAGCTCTGGGAGGACGATTGCAGCTGGGAGGGCTTCCAGTGGCTGGTGCCTGACGACAACCAGAACAACGTGGTGGTCTTCCTGCGCCGTGACAAGGCGGGCAGCGAGCTGGTGTGCGCCATCAACTTCAACCCCAACACCTACGAGGACTACCGCTTCGGCTGCCCGCCGGTGAAGGAGTACTTGGAGGTGTTCAACTCCGACGATGTGAAGTACGGCGGCACCGGCGCGGTGAACGCCGCCCCCTGCAAGGTGGAGTGGAAGCCGTCCCACGGCCAGGAGAGCTCCGTGGCCATCCGCATTCCGCCCTTTGGCGCGGTGTTCCTGCGGGGCCAGGGCAAGCTGCGTCCCAAGCCCAAGGCCCAGGCCAAGCGGCCGGAGAAGCCCGCCGCGAAGAAAGCCACGGTGAAAAAGACCGCCAAGGGGGACGCCCCCGCAGCCTCCGCCCCGGCCAGGACCGCCAGGGCCGCGGCAAAAAAAGCCGCCCCTTCCGCAACGGAGAAGAAGCCCGCCGCCCGGAGAGGGAAGAAGGCCACCTCCGCTGCTGAATAAAACGAGAGGATGAGAGAGCCATGAAAAAAGAGTGTATCGCAATGCTCCTGGCAGGGGGACAGGGCAGCCGCCTGTACGTGCTGACCAGCGATGTGGCCAAGCCCGCCGTACCCTTCGGCGGGAAGTACCGCATCATCGACTTCCCCCTGTCCAACTGCACCAACTCCAACATCGACACCGTGGGTGTGCTGACCCAGTACAAGCCCCTGGAGCTCAACAGCTACATCGGCTCCGGCCAGCCCTGGGATCTGGACCGCCTGGACGGCGGCGTCCACATCCTGCCCCCCTACATGCAGGAGGGAGAGCGGGGCAGCTGGTACAAGGGTACTGCCAACGCCATTTACCAGAACATCGGCTTTGTGGACATGTACGATCCCGACTACGTGGTCATCCTCTCCGGGGACCATATCTACAAAATGAACTACGCCAAGATGGTGGAGGCCCACAAGGAGGCCGAGGCCGCCTGCACCATCTCCGTGCTGGAGGTGCCCTGGGACGAGGCCTCCCGGTTCGGCATTATGGCCGTGGACAAGGAGGACAACATCGTGGAGTTCCAGGAGAAGCCCAAGGAGCCCAAGAGCAACCTGGCCTCCATGGGCATCTACGTCTTCTCCTGGAAGAAGCTGCGGGAATACCTCGTTGCCGATGAGGCGGACGCCTCCTCCAGCAACGACTTCGGCAAGAACATTATCCCCAAGATGCTGGGGGCGGGGGAGAAGATGATCGCCTACCGCTTTGACGGCTACTGGAAGGACGTGGGCACCCTGGAGAGCCTCTGGGACGCCAACATGGATATGCTCTCCCGAGGAGATCTGGATCTGCTGGAGAGCTCCTGGCCCATCTACGCCCGCCTGCCCAGCGAGCCCCCGGCCTTCATCAGCAAGACCGCCCTGGTGGAGCACAGCGTGGTTACCCAGGGCTGCGAGATCAGCGGCACGGTGAAGAACTCCGTCCTCTCCCACGGCGCGCGCATCGAGGAGGGGGCCGAGGTCAGCTACTCCGTGCTCATGCCCGGCGTCACGGTCAAGCGGGGCAGCGTGGTGCGCTACGCCATCCTGGGCGAGAACTGCCAGGTGGAGGCGGGGGCCACGGTGGGGGAGAACCCGGAGAACTGTGACCCCGAGAAGTGGGGCGTTACGGTTCTGGGCCCCGGCACCGCCATCGGCGCGGGCGAAGTGGTGGCGCCCAATTCCATGCTCAACCGCGATCACAAGGAGGTGTCCAGATGAAAGGACTGCACGGAATCATCTTCTCCTATGAGAAGCACAACGATTTGCGGGAGCTGACCGCCAACCGCACCCCCTCCTCCGTCCCCTTCGCGGGGCGCTACCGGATCATCGACTTCATCCTCAGCAGCATGGTCAACGCCGGCATCACCGACGTGGGCGTGGTCATGGGCGGCAGCTACCAGAGCCTTCTGGACCACCTGGGCTCCGGCAAGGACTGGGATCTGAGCCGCAAGCACGGCGGACTGCGCCTGCTGCCTCCCTTTGCCAGCGAGGGGACCCGGGGCGGCTCCGGCGGCTTCCGGGGCAAGATGGAGGCCCTGGCCGGCGTGCGCTCCTACCTGGAGGGCATCCGTCAGAGCCATGTGGTGCTGGCGGACAGCGACCTCATCATCAACATCCCCCTTCAGGACGTGTATCAGGCCCACCTGGCCTCCGGCGCGGACATCACCGCCGTGTGCACCAGCAACGTGGACTCGGACTGCGACGTCACCTTCTTCCGCCTGGATAACGAGGGCAGGGTAGGGGAGGTCCTCTTCCCCCTCCGGGACCGGACGGGGTGCCACCGGGCTCTGGAGATCTACGTATTGTCCAAGCAGCTTCTGCTGGATCTGGTGGACGAGTGCATGAGCCACGACCAGACCAGCTTCCGGGGCGCGGTGCTCCAGGCCAAGGCGTCCTCCCTCCATATCCACAGCTACGTATGGGACGGCTACGCCGCCCAGATCCGCAGCCTGAAGGAGTACTATACCCGCTCCCTGGAGCTGCTGGACCCGGCCATCCGCAGGGAGGTGTTCCCCGCCGCGAGGCCTATCCATACCAAGGAGCGCAACGACGCCTCCACCTACCTGGATCCCACCGGGGCCTGCTGCAACTCCCTGGTGGCCGACGGCTGCACCATCGAGGGCACGGTGGAGAACTCCATCCTGTTCCGGGGCGTCAGCGTGGCCCGGGGCGCGGAGGTGAAGAACTGCATCCTCATGCAGGATGTCACTGTCAGCCGTGACGCGGTGCTCCACCACGTGATCGCTGATAAGAACGTGGAGGTGGCCGACGCACGGACCCTGATGGGCCACGAGAACTACCCCATGGTCATTGCCAAGGACAGCAAGGTGTAAATTTTGCGATAAAGAGGGGGGAGATTTCCTCCCCCTCTTTATCCATTTCTACAGTTTTTCCCGCGGCGGCCCTGTCGCGCTGAAAACCCTTTACTTTTCAGCTCCGCCACGGTATACTTAAGTCATGTCCTGAGCAGCTTCAGGCTGCTTTCCATCTATAAAGGAGGTCTTTTCTCTTATGAAGATCTTATTTGCTGCCTCTGAGGCGGTTCCCTTCTGCAAGACCGGCGGCCTGGCCGACGTGGCCGGCAGCCTGCCCCAGGCGCTGGCCAAGGCGGGCAACGAGGTAGAGGTGATCCTTCCTCTCTACCAGCGGGTATCCGACAAGTGGAAGGATCAGATGAGCTTTGTGTGCAACATCGAGGTGCCCCTGGGCTGGCGGCGGGTGTACTGCGGCCTGTTCCAGATGGAGCGGGACGGTGTGCAGTGGTACTTTGTGGACAACGAGTACTACTTCAAGCGGGACGCCCTCTACGGCCACTATGACGACGGCGAGCGCTTTGGCTTCTTCTCCCGGGCCGTGGTAGCCCTGCTGCCCGCTCTGGCTTTCATGCCCCAGGTCATCCACTGCAACGACTGGCAGACCGCCCTGGTGCCCATCTACCTCAAGGATGAGTGCGTGCGCTGGCGGGAGGTCCGGGGGATCAAGACCGTGTTTACGGTGCACAATATCGAGTACCAGGGCCGCTACGGCAAGGAGACCCTGGAGGACCTCTTCGGTCTGGCGCCGGGCTGGTTTGCCGACGGCACCATCGCCATGGACGGGGATGTGAACCTGCTCAAGGGCGCGCTGATGACCTGCGACGCCATCACCGCCGTCAGCCCCACCTACGCCCAGGAGCTGCGCTTCGCCTACTTTGCCCACGGCATGGAGAGCGTCATGCAGCGCAATGCCGGCAAGGTCTATGGCGTGCTCAACGGCATTGACATGGTCCGCTATGACCCCGCCGTGGACGCCGGCATCCCCGCCAAGTACTCCGTCAAGAAGATGGACGGCAAGGCCGCGTGCAAGGCCGCCCTCCAGAAGCAGGTGGGGCTGGCTGTGGACCCCGACGTGCCGGTGATTGGCATTGTCAGCCGTCTGGTGAGCCACAAGGGCCTGGATCTCATCTGCAAGGTCTTTGACCAGATCATGGACCTCAACTGCCAGTTCGTGGTCCTGGGCAGCGGGGACTGGAACTATGCGCAGTTCTTTGAGCAGAAGCTGGGCCAGTACAAGGGCCGCATGGCCCTGTACCGGGGCTACAACGAGGGCCTTGCCATGAATATCTACTCCGGCGCGGACCTGCTGCTCATGCCCTCCAAGAGCGAGCCCTGCGGTCTGGCCCAGATGATCGCCATGCGCTACGGCACCGTGCCCATCGTCCGGGAGACCGGCGGGCTCAAGGACACCGTGCATCCCTACGAGGCTTGGTGCGGCGCGGGCAACGGCTTCACCTTTGCCGACTACAACAGCAACGACATGCTCTACGTCATCCGTCAGGCGGTGGATCTCTACTACAATAACCCCACCGCTTTCCAGGGCCTGCGCACCTCCGGCATGACCGAGGACTTCAGCTGGAAGCGTAGCGCGGAGGCCTATAACGACATCTACCGCACCATCTGCTCCTAAAAGCTTGTCCTGGGGGAGCGGGACGCTCCCCATGTCCCACCATACCAACTGGAAGAGAGGAAGAAACCCCTATGGAGAAATACACCAAGAGCTCCATGAAGCAGGCGATCAGCGAGAAGCTGAGCCTCAACTTTGGCTGCACCGTGGAGGAGGCCACCGAAGCGAATATGATGAAGGCCTGCGCCATGGTCCTGCGGGATCAGATGAGCATTCAGGCCGTGGAGACCCGCCGGAAGATCCGCAAAAAGCAGCTCAAGCAGGTCCACTACATGTCCCTGGAGTTCCTCATGGGCCGGTCTTTGATGAAGAACGCCTACAACCTGGGCGTGCTCCAGCCCATGCGGGAGGCCATCGAGGAGATGGGCTTCAAGCCCGCCCACATCTTCGACATGGAGCCGGACGCCGGCCTGGGCAATGGCGGCCTGGGCCGTCTGGCGGCCTGCTACCTGGACAGTCTGACCACCCTGGAGATCCCCGCCTGCGGCTACTCCATCTGCTATGAGCTGGGCATCTTCAAGCAGAAGATCGTGGACGGCCAGCAGATGGAGCTCCCCGACAACTGGAAGGACCAGGGCGACGCGTGGCTGATCCCCCGTCCGGACGAGGTGGAGGAGGTCCACTTCGGCGGCACCCTGCGGGAGTTCTGGGACGGGGACCGGCTCCACGTGGTCAACGAGGACTACACCAAGGTGCTGGCCGTGCCCTGCGACATGTCCGTGGCCGGTTACGACACCGGCCATACCAACACCCTGCGCCTGTGGGACGCCAAGAGCCCCACGCCCATTGACATGAGCGTGTTCAATCAGGGCGACTACCTGCGGGCCGGCGAGGACCGGGCCATGGCCGAGGCCATCGCCAAGGTGCTCTATCCGGAGGACAACCACTACGAGGGCAAGAGCCTGCGCCTGCGCCAGCAGTACTTCTTCGTCTCCGCCACGGTCCAGTCCATTGTCCGCAAGCATATCCAGGCCTACGGCACGCTGACCAACTTCCACGAGAAGAACGTCATCCAGATCAACGACACCCACCCCGCCCTGGTCATCCCCGAGCTGATGCGCATCCTCATGGACGACGCGGGCCTGGACTGGGAGACCTCCTGGAACATCACGGTCCACTCTGTGGCCTACACCAACCACACCGTGCTGGCCGAGGCCCTGGAGCGCTGGCCCCAGACCCTGATGCAGACCCTGCTGCCCCGCATCTGGCAGATCCTCTGCGAGATCGCCCGCCGCTGGCAGGTGAAGGTCACCGAGTTCTACCGGGGCGACGAGAGCAAGGTGCGCAACATGGCCGTCATCTGGGACGGCGAGGTGCGCATGGCCAACCTGTGCATTGCCGGCGGCATGGCCGTCAACGGCGTGTCCGCCCTCCACAGCGACATTCTGCGCCATGATGTGTTTAAGGACGCCTGCGGCATGGAGCCGGAGAAGTTCAAGAACGTCACCAACGGCATTGACCACCGCCGCTGGCTGGCGGAGATCAACCCGGGCCTGGACAAGCTCATCTGCGACCTCACCGGCAGCAACGACTATCTGCGCCACCCCGGCGCGGCCCTGCCTCTGCTGGATAAGTTCGCGGATGACAAGGAGGTGCTGCTGCGCTTAGAGCAGATCAAGCAGGCCAACAAGGCCGCCTTTGCCAAGTACGCCAAGAAGACCCAGGGCTTCCTCATCAACCCGGACGCTATCTTCGATGTGCAGGTCAAGCGGCTCCACGAGTACAAGCGGCAGCTGCTCAATGTGATGCACATCATCCATATCTACAACCAGCTGCGGGATAACCCCAACATGGAGATCCGGCCCCACGCCTTCCTCTTCGGCGCCAAGGCCGCGCCGGGCTACGCGGTGGCCAAGCGGATTATCCAGCTCATCAACTCCCTGGCCGGCCAGATCAACAACGATCCCCTGTGCAAGGACAAACTGCAGGTCTTCTTCCTGGAGAACTACCGTGTGTCCATGGCGGAGGTCCTCATGCCCGCCAGCGAGGTCAGCCAGCAGATCTCCACCGCCGGCAAGGAGGCCAGCGGCACCGGCAACATGAAGTTCATGATGAACGGCGCGCTGACTGTGGGTACCCTGGACGGGGCCAACGTGGAGATGCACGAGGTGCTGGGGGACGAGAACATGTTCCTGTTCGGACTGAAGACCGAGGAGGTCAAGGAGATGCGGGACATGGGCTACAACCCCTTCAATATCTACACCCGGGATCCGAACCTGCACCGTGTGCTGGATCAGATCAGCAACGGCTTCAAGGACGGCGTGCGCTACGACGATCTGGTGCAGTATCTGCTGCTGGGCCACAACGGCTCCATGGCGGACGAGTATATGCTCCTGGCGGACTTCGCCTCCTACTGCGCCGCTGAGCGGCGGATGGTGGAGACCTACGCGGACCGCACCAAGTGGAACCAGATGAGCCTGCACAACATCGCCCGGTCTGGCATCTTTGCCGCGGACCGGTCCATTGCGGACTACGCCGACACCATCTGGCACGTGCCCTATAAGAAGTAATCGCGTCTTTAATTTATCCGGCCGGGAGACAGTCTCCCGGCCGGAATTTTCCTCTCATAGGGCGCATGGGGCCGGGGAACACTGACCCTGCCGGGCATGGCCCGGCAGGGGAGGGAAGCGATTTGAAGGAGAAAAAGAAGGACCCCATGGCCAAGGCTATGGACCTGACGGTCTGGCAGTCCGCCAAGACGGACCCCCAGGGCAGCTGGACCGGCACGCCGGCAGATCCTTGGGAGGAGCCGGTGCAGGACGCGGACGATCTGTAGGGGTACCCCAAAAGAGAAGCACACCAGGAGCTGCCCCAGCATCCCGGAGAAGCCCGCCATGCCGGGATTCTCTGGGGTGTTGGGACAACAAAAGGACCTTGGACAGGAGACGGAGGAGTGGTGCAGTGTTGAGCTGCACCACTCCTCCGTCCTATGTTTTCGAAACAATAATTTTTTGTGCGGCCCGCACACCGCAGGATGAGTTACTCCTCGCCGCCGTGGTCGTGGCCGCAGCAGCCCTCGCCGCCGCACTGGTCGCAGGGGGACTCAAAGGGCACGCCCTTGCGCTTGTAGTAGTCCGCCACGGCGGCCTTTACCGCCTGTTCCGCCAGAACCGAGCAGTGGATCTTCACCGCCGGCAGGCCGTCCAGAGCCTCCACCACCGCCTTGTTGGTCAGGGTGAGGGCGTCCTTGAGGGGCCGGCCCTTAATCATGTCCGTTGCGATGGAGCTGGTGGCGATTGCGGAGGCGCAGCCGAAGGTCTGGAACTTCACGTCCTCAATGATCTCGTCGTCGCTGATCTTCAGGTACATGCGCATGATGTCGCCGCACTTGGCGTTGCCCACTTCGCCCACGCCGTTGGCGTCCTCCAGGGTGCCCACGTTGTGGGGATGGGCGAAATGCTCCATCACCTTTTCACTGTATTCCATTGCCATAGCGTTTAATCGTCCTTTCTGATCCTGATGAAAATCCTTTTATTGATACGGGTCCGCCATGGTCTCCAGCATGTGGGACCACACGGGGCTCATCTCCCGCAGGGTGCGCACCACCTCCGGCACCTGCTGGAGAATATATTCCACCTCTTCCATGGTGTTGTACTCGCACAGGCTCAGCCGCAGGGAGCCGTGGGCGATCTCGTGGGGCATACCCAGGGCCAGCAGCACGTGGCTGGGGTCCAGGGAGCCGCTGGTGCAGGCGCTGCCGGAGCTGGCGCAGATGCCCGCCAGATCCAGCCGCAGCAGCAGGCTCTCCCCCTCGATGCCCTCGAAGCAGAAGCTGACAATGCCCGGGGCCCGGTGGTCCGGACTGCCGTTGCAGCGGGAGCGGGGGATTTTGCTCAGCCCGTCGATGAGCTTATCCCGCATGGCGGAGACGCGGGCCATGTTCTCTTCCATGTGCTCACAGCTGTCCTTCATGGCCGCCGCCATGGCCAGGATGGCCGGAATGGCCTCGGTGCCGCCCCGGCGGCCCCGCTCCTGAGCGCCGCCCTCGATGAAGTTCCTGATGGGCACGCTCCTCTTGCAGTACAGTGCGCCGACGCCCTTGGGGGCGTGGAACTTGTGGCCGGAGAGGGAGAGCATGTCGATGTTGTCCGCCGCCACGTCTATGGGCAGGTGGCCCACCGCCTGGACCGCGTCGGTGTGGAAGAGGACCCCCCGCTCCCGGCACAGGGCCCCGATCTCCCGGATGGGCTGGATGGTGCCGATCTCGTTGTTGGAGAACATGATGGTGACAAGGCAGGTGTCCGGCCGGATGGCGGCGGCCAGCTCATCCAAGCGCACCAGGCCGTCCTCGTGGACCGGCAGGTAGGTGACCTCAAAGCCCTGCTTCTCCAGCTTGGCCAGGGTGTGGAGCACGGCGTGGTGCTCAATGGCGTCGGAGATGATATGCTTCTTGCCCTGCTCCGCCCCCAGACGAGCCCCCTCTGTGATGGCCCAGTTGTCCGACTCCGTGCCGCAGCCGGTGAAGTAGATCTCCCTGGGCTGGGCGTTGAGGCACCGGGCCACGGTCTCCCGGGCGTCCATCAGCGCGTAGTTGGCCTCCCGGCCCTTCTGGTGGAGGCTGCTGGGGTTGCCGTAGAGCTGGTGCATGGCGGGGGTCATGGCGTCAATGGCGGCCTTGCTCATGGCGGTGGTTGCCGCGTTGTCAGCATAAACAAACATGGGCGGTTCCTTCTTTCTTCCTTCGGGGCGTGTCCCCGGCATCTTCTCCTAAATCCCTATATGGAAATAGGAGTTACTTGTATCCCTATCATACGGCGGAGAGGGGAAAAAGTCAAGCTCTTTTTTCAGAAGCCGTGCCATTCTCCTCTTTGCCGGTCCTCCGCTCCGTAAAACGTCTGCTGCGCCGCAGGCGCTGCAATATGGAGCAGGCGCTCAGCAGTTCCCCCGCTGTCCCCGGCCAGCGGTGCATCGGGCGTCAATGCGCCGCTGCTTGTCCACCAGATCGGCCAGGGTCACGTGGTCCACCACGTTGCTGATGGCCTGGTCCACCTGCTCCCACAGATCCAGAGTGACGCACTCCTTGCACCGGGCGCACTGGTTCACCTCATCGTCCAGACAGGAGACGGGGGAGATGCTCCCCTCCACGGTCCGCAGGATCAGACCCACGGTGTAGTCCTCCGGGCTCTTCACCAGATGGTAGCCCCCCCGGGCACCCCGGACGCTGCGCACCAGACCGCTGCGCACCAGCACGGGAATGATCTGCTCCAGATACTTCTCGCTGATGCCCTGCTGCTCGGCCACGGACTTTACGGACAGGTTTACGCCCTCCCCCTGCATGGCCAGAGCCAGCATCAGGTGCAGGGCATAGCGGCTTTTGGCGGATATCTTCAAATGGACCCCTCCCTCCCTTATTAATCCCTATCCTATCCTAGGATTTCCGCTCCGTCAAGGGGTATTTGCAACAAATTCTGGGAATACTGCGCCCGGGGAGCTGCGCGCCCCTGGCCCGGCTTTTATCAGATATGACAGTTCTGACCGCCTTTTCCCGGGAAAAATCTCCGTTTCCCCGGCCCTCTGGGGATTGCGTTCCGGCCCTTTTTTGATTTATAATGACCCTGATTTCATAAGACAGTCAGAAGCCATGGGGACCCGCCGGAGGCCGGCGGAGCAAAGGAGGATATCTGGAGTGAACAGACAGGAAGCGGCGGAACAGTACAACAGAGCCCTCAGACTGGGCCAGAAGAACTACAAGGACTGCGTTCTCCACGGGCGCTACCCCTATCCCCAGGTGCTCGACGAGATCCTGGACGACGCCATGGTGGCCGGCCGGGTGGACATGGGGGTCATTGAGATCCCCACCGAGCAGGTCACCGGCACCAAGACCGCCGGACGGCGCAGCGCCTTTGCCGCCAACTTCATGCCCCTGCTGGAGCCGGACTCGGAGTTCGCCTTCAAGTGGAAGGAGCTGTGCGCGGCCCATTTGGGGGACGAGGGCATCCGGGACCCCATCCGCTGCTATGAGTACCTGGGCCGGTTCTACGTCCAGGAGGGCAACAAGCGGGCCAGCGTCCTGAAGAGCTACCACGCCCCCACCATCCCGGGCTATGTCATCCGGGTCATCCCCAGCTGGTCCGACGATCCGGCGGTCCAGGCCTACTACGACTTCATGCGCTCCTACCAGATGACAAAGCTCTACCGGGTCTACTTCAGCCGGGTGGGCAGCTTTGCCAAGCTCCAGGCCGCCCTGGGCTATGAGCCGGACCACGTGTGGACCGAGGACGAGCGGCTGAGGTTTATCTCCGGCTTCACCTTCTTCACCGAGGCTTTCAAGAAGCTGGGGGGCGAGAGCCTGCCGGTGACGGCGGCGGACGCGCTGCTGGTGTGGCTGCGGGTGTACCCCTTTGAGCAGCTCAAGACCACCCCGGCTGCGGAGCTGGTGAAGACCCTGAACGCCGTGTGGGCGGACGTGAAGGTCCTCTCCCAGACCGAGCCCATCTCCGTGAGCACGGAGACCCAGGAGCAGAAGGGGGAGGAGGAGCCCGCCCAGGGCCTCTGGGGCCGTCTGGTGAAGGCCGTGTTCCCGGACCGTCTCAACGTGGCTTTCATCAACGAGCACAGCCCCGAGGAGAGCGACTGGGTCCGGGCCCACGATCTGGGCCGGCAGTATATGGAGGCGGTGATGGGGGACAAGGTCACCGCCCAGGTCCGCAGCGGCGTCCAGCCCGAGGCGGCGGTGGAGGCCATGGAGGAGGTCATCGGGGAGGGGGCCCAGGTCATCTTCGCCACCACGCCCCCCCTCATCGACGCCTGCCGGAAGATCGCCGCCAAGTACCCCAATGTCCGGGTGCTCAACTGCTCCGCCTCCATGCCCTACGCCAGCGTGCGCACCTACTACAGCCGCATCTACGAGGGCAAGTTCATCACCGGGGCCATTGCCGGGGCCATGAGCCGGGACGGACAGATCGGCTACGTGGCCTCCAACCCCATCTTCGGCGTGCCCGCCAGCATCAACGCCTTCACCCTGGGAGCCCGGCTCACCAATCCCCGGGCCCGGGTCCGGCTGTGCTGGTCCTGCGTGGAGGAGGACCCCATGGGCGTGCTGGCCCGGGAGGGGGTGGAGCTGATCTCCAACCGGGATATCCCCGCGCCGGACCGGGTCCAGGAGCCCTGGGGCCTCTGCCGGCGCCGGGCCGACGGGACCCTGACCCCCCTGGCCTCCCCCTACTGGCACTGGGGCAACTTCTATGTCAAGATCGTGCGCAGCATCTTCAGCGGCAGCTGGGACGCCATCAGCTCCCGGGATGACGACCGGGCGGTGAACTACTGGTGGGGCATGAGCAGCCGGGCCATTGACGTGCTGCTCAGCCCGGAGCTGCCCTCCGGGGTGGTGCAGCTGGTGAACATCCTCCGCAAGGGGGTGGCGGAGGAGACCATTCTGCCCTTCCAGCAGCCCATCCTGTCCCAGGACGGGACGGTGCGCAGCGACGGGGAGAAGTGGTTCTCCCCCCAGGAGATCATGCGCATGGACTGGCTGTGCGAGGGCGTGGACGGGACCATCCCCGCCTATGAGGAGCTGCTGCCCATGTCCAGGGCCCTGGTGCGTCTGCAAGGAGTGTACCGGGATCAGATCCAGCCGGAGAAGGAGGGGCCGCTGCTGTGAAAATCCTTCTGGTCTCCGATAAGGAGAGCCCATACTACTGGGACTACTACCAGCCCGGACGGCTGGACGGAATTGACCTGATTATTTCCTGCGGGGACCTGAAGGCCAACTATCTGTCCTTTCTGGTGACCATGGGCCGGGCGCGGGTGCTCTACGTCCATGGGAACCACGACAGGACCTACGAAATACGCCCCCCCGAGGGGTGCGACTGCATTGAGGACAAGCTGGTGACGGTGAACGGCCTGCGTATTCTGGGCCTGGGGGGCAGCATCCAGTACAGCGGCGGCCCCAACCAGTACACCGAGCGTCAGATGGCCCGGCGGATCCAGAAGCTCCGCTTCCAGATCTGGCGGGCCGGGGGCGTGGACCTGGTGGTCACCCACTCCCCGGCCCAGGGCTACGGCGACGGGGAGGACTACGCCCACCAGGGCTTCGAGTGCCTGCTTTCTCTGCTGGATCGGTACAAGCCCATGTATATGGTCCACGGACATGTCCACATGAGCTACGGCGCGGACCTGCCCCGGGTCCACCAGCGGGGGGAGACCACCATTATCAACGCCTATGAGCGGTATATCCTGGACATCCCCGACGATCTGTTGGGCCGAAGGGATCGGAAATAGACAAGGGAGAGAAAATATGATGAGCGAACAAAAGAGGAACCGTGGGAAAATCGTGATCGCCGCCGTCTGTCTGGCCGCCGCTGCTGCGGCGCTGCTGCTGGTGTGGCGGCTGGCGTCCCCTGAGGGGGCGGCAGGGAGGAAGGAGATCACCGTGGAGGTGGTCCACGGCGACGGATCCAGCCGCAGCTTTGAGCTGACCACGGAGGAGGCCTATCTGGGCCCGGCCATGGTCTCCGGCGGGGTGGTGGAGGACAACCAGGGGCCCTATGGCCTGTATATCCTTACCGCCGATGGGGAGACGGCCGATGAGGGGGCCCAGGAGTGGTGGAAGGTGACAAAGGCCGGCGAGATGCTCAACACCGCTGCGGATGTCACCCCCATTGCCGACGGGGAGCGCTATGAGCTCACCCTCACTGTGGGCTACGATGCCTACTAGGGGGAGAAATTACGTCCGGGATACGGCGGCGCTGGGGCTTTTGACGGCGCTGCTTCTGGGGAGCAAGATGGCCATGGCGTGGCTGCCCAACATCGAGCCGGTGTCTCTGCTGATTATTGTCTACGTGGCGGTGCTGGGACTGAGAGCCTTGCTGCCCATCTACGCCTATGTGCTGCTGGAGTACGCCCTGTGGGGCTTTGGCCTGTGGTCCGCCTGCTACCTGTACGTGTGGCTGGTTCTGGCCCTGGCGGCCTATGCCCTGCGGCGGATGGAGTCCCCCCTGGGGTGGGCTGTGCTCTCCGGGGCCTTCGGGCTATGCTTCGGGGGCCTGTGCGCACTGACATATCTGGCGGTGGGGGGCTGGGCCCTTGCCCTGAGCTGGTGGGTCCAGGGGATCCCCTTTGATGCCCTTCACTGCGCGGGGAATTTTGTGATGGCTCTGGTTCTGTTCCGGCCCTGCAAGAGGGCCTTAGCGAGGCTGTGGACCGGGAGGAGCCCGGAGATCAGGGGCTGACACTGACCGGCGGCGGGGGATGAGCATTGCTCATCCCCTGCTGTTTTTTCCCCTGGTACCAGGGGAAAATTTGGTACTTTGTACCAAATTCTAAAAAGATTGTTTGAGCAGTTCGTCTAATTGACAAGAAATGACAATTATTTTATACTATTATCGGTCTTATTTTCATTGAAAAAGGCCAAGAAATTGTGTTTTGTAAGGAGTGGAGTTATGTTAAGCTTACTTGGCGTACTAGTTGTGGTCATAGGCTTTGCGCTCAAGCTGGAGCCGATCGCAATCATCTTCGTGTCCACCATTGTGACTGCGGTGTGTGGACAGATCCCCCCCGGCGAGCTGCTGGAGACCGTGGGGAAGACCTTTGTTGCCAACCGAACCCAGCTGATTACCATTATTCTGATGATCCTCACCGGCACTCTGGAGCGCAACGGCCTGAAGGAGGCCGGCGCGGAGCTGATCCGGAAGCTTCAGGGCCTCAGCACCGGCATGCTGATGGCTGTGTGGGGCATCGCCCATGAGTTCTTTATCATCTTCAAGATCCCCATCGGCAGCGTCCCCGCCTATGTCCGCCCCATCCTGATGCCCATGACCGTTGGTATCGTGGAGTCCAACGGCAGGGCTGTGGCCGAGGAGCACGAGGAGTGCATGAAGGCCCTCTACGGTATGCACTACAACGTGGGCAACTTCTTCGGTCAGTGCTGCTTCGCCGCCAACGCGTCCGTGCTGCTCATCCAGTCCACGCTGGCCAACATCGGCTATGAGGTGGACGTGATGCAGATCGTCCGGGTGCAGATCCCCGTGGCAGCCTTTGCCATGCTGATGGCCGCGGTCTACACCATTGCCGTGGATACCCGCATGAGCAAGAAGTGCTACGGCGCGGTCATGAAGACCCAGAAGTAAGGAAAGGAGGACGTATCAATGTTTGCATACTTTATGGACGCGGAGGTCACTGTCTCCGCCAAGCTGGTTCAGGTCATGTACATCCTCTCCGGTCTGTTCTGCATCTACTGCGGCATTCGGGCCTGGATGAAGAAGGACAACAAATACTATCTCCCCACGGGCCTGTTCTGGTCCCTGCTGGGCGTGGTGGTGGCCTTCGGTCAGTGGCTGCCTCCGCTTATCAGCGGCATCATTGTGGCCATCATCTGCGTGCCCGCCGGGCTGAAGCTGGTCCGCCGTGGCAACCTGGAGGCCGCCCCCAAGGAGGAGCAGCTGCGCAACTTCAAGAGGATCGGCATGAAGATCTTCATTCCCGCCTTTGGCGCGGGCGTGTTCACCATTCTGATCTCCATCTTCCTGCCCGGCTGGAGCTCCCTGATCGGCTCCCTCTTTGCCACCATCTTCGGCGTTATCATCCTGGTGCTCTGGAACAAGGAGAACAAGCCCATGGTCTTCCTGGAGGAGGGCCGCCGCTTCCTGGATATGACCAGCGCGGTGTACATCATGCCCCTGCTGCTCTCCTGCCTGGGCGCGGTGTTTACCCGGGCCGGCGTAGGAGACGCGTTCTCCGTGCTCTTCGGCAAGATCATCCCCTCCGGCAACGTGTACATCGGCATTGTGGCCTATGCCCTGGGCATGATGCTCTTCACCATCATCATGGGCAACGCCTTTGCCGCCATCACGGTCATGACCGTGGGCGTGGGCGTACCCTTTGTCATCAGCTTGGGCGGCAACCCCCTGTACATGGTCACGCTGGCCATGACCTGCGGCTACTGCGGCACCCTGCTGACCCCCATGGCCGCCAACTTCAACATTGTCCCCGGCGTGTACCTGGAGGTGAAGGACAAGTACTCCATCATCAAGATGCAGGCCATCCCCTCCGCGATCATGCTGGTGTTCCAGCTGGCCTATATGTTTATTGCTGTGAATTTCTGATCCCAAACGCAGACGACAGGGGGGCTGCATCCGCAGGCCCCCCGTTTGTCTGGCTGAAAGGTTGTGACCCCCTATGGGCTTATCACTGGAGGAGGGGGCCGGGATTGTCATAGAGCGCTGGTGCAAGGTGCGGCCGGGTGAAAAGGTCCTGATCCTCTCCGATGAATGTCATGTGGAGGAGAGCATGGCCATGTGGACCGCAGCGGACCAGCGCGGCACGGAGGTCACCCTGGTGACCATTCAGGAGCATCGCTCCCACCCCGGCAAGGTACTCCACTCCATGGCGGATTTTGTTCTGCACCACGATCTTGTCATTGGCGCAACCAATTTTTCCATTCTGACGAACCGGATTGTTAAGCAGGTCCTGTCTCGGGGCGGCCGGTTTCTCTCTCTCCCTCTTTCCAACGGAAAGGGGCCGCCAGCGCTGACGCTGGATTTCATGGCCATGGACCCGGCGGAAGCGGAGCGGACGGGACGGGGAATGCTGGAGGCCCTGCGGCAGGCGGAGAGCGTCCGTGTGACCACGGCTCTGGGGACGGATCTCCACTTCGGAAAACGGGGGCGGACCCCCGGCCTGTTTAACGGTCTGGCCGATCAGCCCGGAAAGGCCGGCTCCTCCAGCTTTGAGATCTATGTCGGGATAGAGGAGACGGTAACCACCGGACGGGCCGTGGTGGACGGCTCCCTGGGCTATCTGGGCCGCCCCGAGACCCCCATCCAGCTCACCTTCCGTCAGGGCAGACTGGTGGAGATCGGCGGAGAGGCCGGCGAGGGGCTCCGGCGCTACATGAACTCCTTCGGAGACCGGGGGATCTACGTGGCCGGGGAACTGGGAATCGGCCTCAACAAAATTTCCCGCTGCAAGGGGAACTGCTATATAGAGGACGAGTCGACCTTCACCACCTTCCACATCGGCATGGGCCGGAATCTGGCGCTGGGCGGCGTTCACGACGCGGCGGGCCACTTTGACTTGGTATTCCAGTTTCCAACGATCTACGCCGACGATATTCTGATTATGAAGGACGGATTCCCGGCCGTCTGAGGGCGTGGCGCGGGGAGGGGGACAGTGCCCGCCCGCTCAGGCCAGAGGAACGGTCCATCCAGCATCTCCTGGCGGTGGATCCAATTTGTGAAATAAGGAGGGGCCCTATGTTTTCTCTCTTTCAAAAAAAGCAGATCACCGTGGAGGTTGCCTCCTATGAGGAGAGCCGTTTTGTGGCTGGCGTTCAGATGGTAACGGAAAAAAAGACCTACAAATCAGACGTCCAGAAACTGCAAAAGCGGTTCTACGGTCTGCGGGACAAGCTGGAGGACCGCTCCAACCCAAGCGGCACCATGGTGATCTTTCATAATCCGGATCAGCAGGGGCGATTTTCCTACTTTGTGGGGGACCTGGTGGACAGACCTGGGCAGGGAAAGGAGTTCACTGTGCTTGAGCTGGAGCCGGGGGAATATGCGGAGATTCACATCAAGTTCAAGGTTCCCAATGACCTCGCCCTGTCTGTGGCCAGGGCAAAGTGCTATTTTATGGAGACTTGGCTCCCCTCGTCCGGATACGAGCTGAAGGACAACGTGGAGTCCATGGAGCTCTATGACTGCCGCAGTAATATCCGCCTTCCATCAATCGAGCTGATTTTTCCATTACAAAAACGAAAGGACGACGCGAAATGAAAATTTTGGTAACAGGCTTTGATCCCTTTGGCGGCGAGACCGTGAATCCCGCCTACGAGGCGGTGAAGCTCCTGCCGGACACCATTGCCGGAGCGGAGATCATCAAGCTGGAGATCCCCACGGTGTTCTCCAAGAGCGGACCCGCGGTAGAGGCGGGCATCCAGGCCCACAATCCGGATGTGGTGATTAACGTCGGTCAGGCCGGAGGCCGCGCCTGCGTGACCATTGAGCGGGTGGGCATCAATCTAGCGGAGGCCAGGATCCCCGACAACGCCGGAGAGCAGCCCATAGACGAACCCCTCCAGCCGGATGGACCCAGCGCCTATTTCACCACCCTCCCCATCAAGGCCATGGTGAAGAACGTGCGGGACCACGGCCTGCCCTGCCACATATCCTATACTGCGGGTACCTACGTGTGCAACTGCGTGATGTACAATGTGCTGCACATGGCGGCCACCAAGTATCCCCATATCCGGGCGGGCTTCATCCATGTGCCCTTTGCCACGGGACAGGTGGTGGACAAGGCCGTCACCATGGCCAGCGCCTCCCTGGAGACCATTTCAAAAGCGCTGGAGTATGCCATTGAGGCCGTCGTAACCAACCAGCAGGATATTGGAGAGGCCATGGGCACCACCCATTGATAGAACAAGCGCCCCACTGTACAGCTGAACCGCCCCAGATTGTTCGAACAGCACAAAAAATCCCTATGCAGGAAAAAAGAGATTTAAGCGGAGTGGTGCAGCGAGAGCGGCGCCACTCCAGTTTTTAACTGGATGCGCTCATAGTTATAAAAATCAATAAAATCATCGATCAGTTCGGCGTCAGCTTGATCGCATCCTTCTTGTCGGTCTTGGCCCACCGCGGGCTGTTGTTTCCGTAGCTGTGTATCAGTATGGCGTTTACTACGGAGACGTAAAAACCGGAACCGTAAAGGAAGCAGGCTATCCTATTCCATTGTTTTTCGCTTATTTCATGTCTTTTCATGTGCTCTATTTTATCATCTTTGCACGTTGCACACAATATATAAGTTTTAAAACAGACTCTAGTTTGTTTTATTAAACTTTATCTTGGCGTTTATGGACTGTATCTTTTTCATCTACACAAGGTCGCGTAACAGGGGTGGATTTCCCGCTGCCTGAAACGCCGCAAATCACAGAAAAACAGCCGGACGGGATGCGGACCGTGATGTTTTCAGGTTGTTTTGGGTCAAGCCGGCGAAGGTAAGCCAGTGTGTACACGCCCCTTGCGCGGCGGTCAGTTTGGGGAGCGACATATCTGTCTTTCCCGATAGCAAAGCTGCGGTTGCCGTGTCATATCGATCCACCCAGGATAGCTTGTCGGAAAAAAGAGATTCCCGCGCCGCCGCCCTCCTCACCGTGCCCCTGGCCGGCAGACCAGCGGGCGCAAAAAGAAGGCATACCTTCCCAAAAAGGAGGTATGCCTTGATTCATCGCTTACCGCCGGCGGCCCCGGTAGCCGCTGCTGGTGCGCCGGCCCCGGGAGGAGACCTTCCGGTACCGCCGCCGGCGGGCCCGGAGGAAGGCGCGCAGGCCCAGAATCAGGACCACCGCCGCCGCCGCGCCGCCGATGCAGACCCACAGCGTGGGCCGGTGCAGGAAGGCCAGCAGGTCCCGACGGAACACCAGCAGCCGGGAGGCGCTGACGTCCTCATCCGCCAGCAGGTCCACCTGGGCGTATACCGTGTCCCCTGCGCTGAGGGTGATCTGGCCCAGCACCTGCCCCTTGGTCACCGGCGCCTCCACGCTCTCCTCGCTGAGGGTGATGACCCGGGAGATGTCCCGGGTGAGATCAATGTCCTTGGGCAGCAGCCGCTCGATCTCCTGGGCCGGGTGGACCTTCACCGTGTTCTGCTCCTGGGAGAGGGTCACCGGCACCTCTCCCACCAGCTCGTCTGCCCGAAGCATTACCTGCCGCTGGAAGCTGTCAAAGCCCCAGTCGTAGAGCTTGATGGTCTCCGAGAAGCTCTGGGTGAGGATGGTGCCGTCCTCCAGGGTGATCCGCTCCGCCCCCAGCACCACGCTGAGGAGGCTGCGGCCGCTGCGGGACGCGCTGGCTACCAGACAGTACCCTGCGGCGCTGGTGGACCCGGTTTTGATGCCCTCAGCCCCCTTGTATATGTACCCGTTGGTGCGGTAGCTGGAGATGAGGTAGTTGGTGGTGTAGAGCTTGCGGGGCCCGGAGACGTTGGTGGCCGGCACCTCGTAGAAGATGGTTCCCGCCAGAGGCATGAAGTCCGGGTGCCGCCGGGCCTCCTTGGTGATGAGGTAGAGGTCCCAGGCGGTGGTGTAGTGGTTTGAGTCCGGCAGGCCGTTGGCGTTGACAAAGTGGGTGTCCGTGCAGCCCAGGTCCGCCGCCTTCTGGTTCATCATCTCCACAAAGGCCTCCATGGAGCCGGCCACCGCCTCAGCCAGGATGTTGCACCCCTCGTTGGCCGAGGAGAGCATGATGCAGTAGAGGAGACTGTCCACCGTCAGCTCCTCCCCGGGCTGGATGCCGGCGCTGCTGCCGTCGGGGGGCACGGCGGAGACCGCCGCCTCCGAGGCGGTGAGGACGGTTTCCCTGGTGAGCTTGCCGCTGTCCACCGCCTCCAGCACCAGCAGGCAGGTCATGATCTTGGTCAGGCTGGCGGGGTAGAGCCGCTCGCGGATGTTCCGGGCGTAGAGAATCTCCTCCGTGTCCGGGTCAATGAGCAGGGCGGCCTTGGCGGCCACCTCCCAGTCCCCCACGTCGTCCTGCGCGGCCAGGGCGGGGACGGTGAGCTGGAGGAGGAGGAAGCAGCAGAAAAAAAGCGAGAGTAATCGGTGAAATTTCATATCATTCTCCACAAAAGTATGGTATACTGGTGATAAAGGATTGACCGGGGGCCCTGGAAAGAGAGGGCCGCCCTGACGCTTGTCCCCAGTATACCAAAAAAAAGGCCGGAGTTCAACTGTGAAAGTGGCAGGAAAATTGACAAAATCTGAGTGGGCCCTTCTGGCCCTGACGGGGGCGTTTCTGGCGGCCCTTGCGCTGCTGTATCTGGACGCGTCCCATACGGCGGCGGGCGCGGACTACACCATCTCCGTCCAGCGCATGGACCGGGAGCCGCCAGCTCCCCAGCTCCCGGCGGAGCCGGAGCCCCGGGGCCCGGTGGACGTGAACACGGCGGACGCGGACGCCCTCCAGACGCTCCCCGGCATCGGCCCGGCCCTGGCGGAGCGGATCATCGCCTACCGGACCGAGCACGGCCCCTTCCGGAGGGTGGAGGATCTGCTGGAGGTGAAGGGCATCGGCGAGGCCACTTTGGAGAAGTTCCGTCAGGAGGTGACCGTGGGGGACAAAATTGACGATACGCAGGAGGAAACTGTTTCATGAAAATATTGGTAGTGGATGATGAGAGGCTGCTGGTGAAGGGCATCAAGTTCAACCTGGAGAACGAGGGCTACCAGGTGGAGTGCGCCTACGACGGCGCGGCGGCCGTGGAGCTGGCCCGGTCCGGGGGCTTTGACCTCATTATCCTGGATCTGATGATGCCGGAGATCGACGGTCTGGAGGCCTGTATGCGCATCCGGGAGTTCTCCAACGTGCCCATCATCATGCTCACCGCCCGCAGCGAGGACACGGACAAGATCATCGGCTTTGAGTGCGGCGCGGACGACTACATCACCAAGCCCTTCAACATCCTGGAGCTGAAGGCCCGCATCCGGGCCATGCTCCGCCGTGCCTCCGCCGGAGGCCAGGGGAAGCAGGCCAAGTGCATCACCGCCGGGGACCTCACCCTGGATACGGAGCAGCGGGTGGCCATCCGGGACGGGGAGGTGGTGGAGCTGACGGCCAAGGAGTACGATCTGGTGGAGCTGCTTATGAAGAACCCCCGGCGGGTCTACAGCCGGGAGAACCTGATGAACGTGGTCTGGGGCTACGCCTACACCGGGGACTACCGGACCGTGGACGTACACATCCGCCGCCTGCGGGAGAAGCTGGAGCGCAAGCCGGCGGAGCCGGACCACATCATGACCAAGTGGGGAGTGGGCTACTATTTTAAGGGGTAGAATCTCATTACAGCTGAAGATCAGCGCCAGCTACATCGCCATTCTGCTCGTCGTTCTGGTGCTCATGAATACCTATCCCCTGCTGGTGAGCCAGGATCTGGTGTTCCGGGCCAAGCGGACCACCCTTCTGAGCAGCGTCTCCGCCCTCAACGCCGCCGTGGCGGGTCTGGACGAGCTGACGGAGGAGAACGTGGCCCAGGCGGTGTCGGCGGTGGAGGCGGAGGGCTTCTCCCGGGCCATCATTACGGACCCCTACGGACAGGTGCTCTACGACACCCGGGAGGCCGGCAACGCGGCGGGGCGGTACGTGTTCTACAACGAGCTGGTGGAGGCCCTGCGGGGCAGCAGCGCCATGTACAGCGTGTATAAGGAGGGGGCCTTTCACTCCTCCGCCGCCCAGCCGGTGCTCTACCGCAACCAGATCATCGGCGGCGTGTACGTCTACGAGTACGACACCCAGCAGGCGGCCCTGCTGGAGAACCTGCGCAACACCCTTCTGAGCATCTCCCTGGGCATCGCGGGGCTGGTGGTGACCCTGAGCATGATCTTCTCCCGGCAGCTGACGTGGCGGCTGGCCAGTCTCCAGGGCGCCATCCGGGGCGTGCGGGAGGGGGCCTACAACCGCCGGGCGGTGCTGTCCGGACACGATGAGTTCACCCAGATCGCCGGGGAGTTCAACGATCTGGTGGACCGGCTCCAGGAGACGGAGAGCGCCCGGCGGCAGTTCGTCTCCGACGCGTCCCACGAGCTGCGCACCCCCCTGGCGGCCATCCGGCTGCTGACGGACTCCATCCTCCAGAACGAGGGCATGGAGGGGGAGACCCTGCGGGAGTTTGTCAGCGACATCGGCCAGGAGGCGGAGCGGCTGAGCCGCATCACTGAGGACCTGCTGCGGCTGACCCGGCTGGATAGCGGTCTGGCGGACGCGCCGGTCCGGGTGGAGGTGGAGCCGGTCATGGAGCGGGCGGGGCGGATGCTGCGGCCTGTGGCCCAGGAGAAGGGGGTGGACCTGCTCACCATCTGCGACAGCGGCGCGGCGGTGATCGCCACAGAGGGTGAGCTCCACCAGATCATCTACAACCTGGGGGAAAACGCCATCAAGTACAACCACCGGGGGGGCTTTGTGCGCATCCGGGCGGAGACCGGGGAGGACGCCACCGTTATCACAGTGGAGGACAACGGCATCGGCATCCCCCCCGAGGACCTGCCCAACGTGTTCAAGCGGTTCTACCGGGTGGACAAGGCCCGCTCCCGTGCCGCCGGCGGCACGGGCCTGGGGCTGAGCATTGTCAGCGACACGGTCAGCCGCCGGGGCGGGTCCATCTGGGCGGAGAACGTGGCCACCGGCGGGTCCCGGTTTACGGTGACCCTGCCCAGTGTGGAGGAGGAGGGATGTCCATGAGGCGTTGGTGCGTGGCCTTGCTGGCCGCTCTGCTGGCCTTGACCCTTGGGGCCTGCGGCCGGGGCGGGGAGCCGGAGGCCCAGCCGGGGGACGTGCTCATCTACTACCTGGCCCCGGAGGAGGACGCCCGGGGCGGGGACCGCATCCAGAGCCGCACGGAGAATCTGGACCTGCCGGAGGACGCCGGCGTCCGGGACAGGGCTGTGGCCGTAGTGGAGCGGCTGCTGGAGGGGCCGGAGGAGGGGGCCCTGCAAAGCCCCCTCCAGGGGCTGGAGCTGCTGAACCTGGAGATACGGGACCGGACGGCCTACGTGGATCTGAGCAGCGAATTTAACCAGCTGGTGGGGGTGGGGCTCTCCATGGCGGACTACTGCCTGACCCTCTCGCTGACCGGGCTGGAGGGCATCGGCGCGGTGCGCATCACGGCCCAGGGCCGTGCCGTGGGCCAGCAGCCCAAGCAGGTGTTCTATGAGCGGGACGTACTGCTCTCCACCATGGACGACATTCTCCAGACCGTGGACGTGACCCTCTACTTCCTCAACAACAGCGGGACCCTGTCCGGGGAGAGGCGGACCCTCTCCCTCTACGAGGGTCAGACCCTGGCGGAGTCCCTGGCAGCGGCGCTGCTGGAGGGACCGGAGAACCGGGAGCTGAACCGGGTGATCCCGGAGGGATTTTCCTTCAACTACGTCCGGGTGGACAGCGGGGTGTGCTACGTCAGCCTGCCGGCGTCGGCCCTGGAGCTGCTGCCGGAGGACGGGGACAGGCAGGCGCTGATCCTCCAGTCCCTGGCCCGAAGCTTGTACTCCATGGAGACGGTGGAGGAGCTGCGGCTGCTGGTGGACGGGGAGGAGCTGGAGCAGTTCGGCCAGATTCCCGTGGAGAGCGTGGCCTCCCGGCCAGCCCGGGGCGGCAGATAGGGCGGCTGGAATCGAAGAAAGGAGCGGTATCTATGAACGATAATCTTGCGCATCTGAGGGAGGGACGGGAGGAGCTCATCAACGGCCGGATCGTGGCCATGTCCCCCGCCGCCACCAACCACAACCGGGTGGCGGGCAACATCCACGGGATCTTCTGGAGCTACCTGAGAGGGAAGTCCTGCATCCCCTTTGGCGACGGCGAGAAGGTATTTCTCACGGAGACAGACCACTTTGTCCCCGACTTCATGGTTGTCTGCGACAGAGACAAGATCAAGCCCGACGGCGTGCACGGCGCACCGGATCTGGTGGTGGAGATCCTGTCCCCCAGCACAGGCGTGCACGACAAGGGCCGCAAGAAGCGGGTCAATGAGCGGTGCGGCGTATCGGAGTACTGGATCGTCAGCCCGGAGGCCCGGAGCGTGGATGTCTATCTGCTGGAGGAGGGCCGATTCGAGCTGCGGGGCTCCTACTCCGTGTACCCGGACTATATGCTCATCCACATGACGGAGGAGGAGAAGGCGGAGATGGTGACAGAGTTCCGCTGCCACCTCTATGACGATCTCTCCATCCGGCTGGACGATATTTTCTGCGATCTGTTCTGATGCGGGGGAGACGTGATAAAAACGCTTGGGACCTTCTCGTCCCAAGCGCTTTTTGGTATCTGTCTGCGGCGTCAGTCCGCCGGGCCCCGGGGATGGAAGTCCGGCCCCAGATCGTTGGCCATCCAGTGGCGGCGGCACAGTCCGATGTACTTGTCGTTGGCCCCCAGCACCACCTGGGCCCCCTCCTTAAGCACCCGGCCCTGCTGGTCAAAGCGGGCGTTGAAGGTGGCCTTCTTCCCGCACCAGCAGACGGTCTTGACCTCCTCGATCTTGTCAGCCATCACCAGCAGGGCGTAGCTGCCCTCAAACAGCTCCCCCTTGAAATCCGTGCGCAGGCCGTAGCACATCACCGGGATATTGCAAGCATCCACCAGGTGGACCAGGAACAAAACCTCCTCCCTGGTGAGGAACTGGGCCTCGTCCACAATGACGCAGGCGTACTTCTTCAGCGCCTCCTCCCCCATGGCCTGCATCTCGTGGAAGTAGACGCAGGGGTGGGTCAGGCCGATCCGGGAGCGGACCATGTGGTCCCCGTCCCGCTGGTCCAGCTGGGGCTTTACCAGCAGCGTCTCCTGCCCCCGCTCCTCGTAGTTGAAGCGGGCCATCAATGCGTTGGCGGTCTTGCTGGAGCCCATGGCCCCGTACTTGAAATAGAGCTGTGCCATTTGTCTTCCTCTCCTCATCCGTTGATTGGTATCTGACCGGACAGATTGTCCAGGGCCTGGTCCAGAAATTTTCCAAAGGCCGACGGCACCGCCAGACCCTCCAGGGTCTCCCGGTCCGCCCAGGTGAAGGCGGGACAGTCCCCGCTGACCGTCAGCACATAGCCGGTCATATGCCACTCCACATGGGTGAAGATATGCCGGGCCTCCAGCTTCCTGCGCCAGTCCAGGGCCGTCAGGCCCCATTCCGCCACCGGCCCGCCGGCCTTATCCTCCGCCAGTGCGCCGGGCACGTGGGGAAACTCCCACAGCCCCGCCAGCAGCCCCCTGTCCTCCCGGCGGCGCAGGGCGACCCGCCCCTCCCGCAGGAGAAGGTACACCGTCATCTCCTCCCGGCGGCGCTGGGCCTTTTTCCGCCGGACAGGCAGCTCCCCCTGGCGGCCCAGGCGGTTGGCCTCGCACAGCGCGGCCAGGGGGCACTGGGCGCACAGGGGCGGACTGTTGGGCAGGCAGACAGCGGATCCCAGATCCATCATGGCCTGATTGAAGTCCCCGGGCCGGTTGGCCGGCATGGCCTGCTCCATCAGACGCCGGAACATCTGGCGGACCTTGCCGTCCATGATGTCCTCCTCAATATCCGCCACCCGGGCTGCCAGACGCAGCACGTTGCCGTCCACCGCCGGGACCGGCCGGGAGAAGGCGATGGAGGCGACGGCTCCGGCGGTGTAGTCCCCCACCCCGGGCAGGCGCAGCAGATCCTCGCAGCGGTCCGGGAAGCGGCCGTTGTACTCCTCCACGATCATCCGGGCCGCCCGCTGGAGATTTCTGGCCCGGCTGTAGTAGCCCAGGCCCTGCCACAGCTTCATCAGCCGCTCCTCGTCCACCGCCGCCAGGGCCTCCACTGTGGGCAGCTCCTCCATCCACCGCTGGTAGTAGGGCATCACCGCCGCCACCCGGGTCTGCTGGAGCATGATCTCCGACACCCACACCTTGTAGGGGTCTCCGGTTCCCCGCCAGGGCAGGTCCCGCTTGTTTTCATCGTACCAGGCCAGCAGGGGCCCGGCCATGGCTTGCAGCCGGTCTTCTCTCATGGTTTGTCCTCGTGTTCCTTATCTCTTTTTCCTTTCCCCATAACCACCCGATACACTGTAACTTATGTTTTAAGCTCTTTTTTTGCAGATATAGAGCAGATGGCTGGAACAGCCCAATAATTCGCGCCGTTCGCAATGATGCAGATGGTACCTTGTATAGTCCTGAAATTCTTCATCCGACATGGCAAAGTCACTTCTGCCCTCTGCAAGCTGCATAATGCCGTCCGCAGCCACTGTTGCGATTTTCTCTACAGCGAACGTATCAAACAGGGCTTCAAATTCATCAATGTTAAACCCTGTAAAAATCTGATTTTCAAAATGCCTCACCTGGTAATCTTTAGAGAAGTTTTCTTTTTCTCCGATTTTCCAATTCCCTTGAAGATAATTGTCAAACATGATCGCATGGACCGACAAAAAAGCAACCATGACAAGACCGTTCTCCTTTGTAACTCTAACGGCTTCACTCAATGCTTTCAATTGGTCTTTTCTATCATATAGATGATATAAGGGTCCGAATACCAGTGTACAGTCGAAGGTATTATCCTTCAAATCACCCAAATCAAGCGCATCACCCTGTACGGCGGAAATCGTCTCTATCCCTTTGCTGTTCTCCTGGAGCATTGCAAAGTTCTTTGAGGCAAGTTCCACCGCAGTCACCGTATGCCCTTCCTTTGCAAGCGTTACCGCGTATCTCCCTGTTCCCGCGCCAACCTCCAAAATTCTGGACATATCCGGAACAAGCTTGTGAATATAGTGCATGGTTGTCAGATACTCAAGTTGTCCATGCCTGCTGCGCAGCAGCCGGTCGTTCTCACAACCTTTGTCGTAAAACGAATTGATTATTTTCATTCTGCTTCCCATTGTTTCTTTTCCTCACCAAATGAAATTTACAGATTTGATGCCATCAGGCGATTCATCGGGTAAACCGCTCCGCGAATCCGCACCGGCGGCACAGCTCCTCGCTGGGCCGCCCCTGGGAGAATCCGTCGCAGATTGCGCGGGCCCGGGGGCTGGAGAGAATGCCGTCCAGCTCCTCCGCCAGCAGGTTTCCCAGGGGAATGTCCCCCTCGTGGTCCAGGCAGCAGGGCGTCACCGTGCCGTCCACCAGCACCGCCACCTGATCCCGCAGTCCACGGCAGAATCTTGCCGCCCGCTCCGGGCCCTCCAGCTCCGGCCAGTCGAATTTCTCCGCCCGCTCCAGGTACAGCCCCGGCCCCAGCTGCCAGCTGCCGGGGCGGGGTTGGGGCAGGTCCAGGGGATGCGTCCCCAGCCTGTCCCCGAGAAATGCCAGAATCTCGCCGTTGCGGGACTCCTGCCCTCCGATGTTCCACAGCCGAAGGACGCAGATGGTCCCGGCCCGTGAGAGGGTTTGAACGCTCTCCCACACGCCGGTGAGATAGCCGTCCAGGGCTCCCGCGTTGTTGCCCTCCATACTGTGGAGAGAGACGCTGAGCTTATGGAGCGCCGGGGCGGACAGCAGGAGCTCATGTCTTTGCTCCAGAAGGACCCCGTTGGTGGTCAGGCAGATCCGGAATCCCTCCCCATCCCCGATCTCCAGCAGCTCCCCCAGCTGGGGGTGGAGCAGGGGCTCCCCCATCACGTGGAGGTAGAGAAAGCCCGTATGGGGGCGCAGGCGGCGGGCCAGAAGACGAAACTCCTCCGGCGGCATGAACCGCCCCGGCCGCTTTGTGCCCGGGCAGAAGGCGCACCGGAGGTTGCAGATATTGGTGATCTCCACATAGGCCCGTTTGAGCATGGCTTTCCTCCGCTGCTGTCGCTGCCGTTTTGCCGCTGAGACGTTACTGCGGCGCTATTTCCCGCTTGAAGAAAAAGAGGCCGTCTGTGCGCTGCACAAGCTCCCAGCCCGCCCTCCCCAGCTCATTGAGCTGCGTCTCAAATTCCTGTGCGAGCTTTTCGTATCCTTTCGTAGTGACGGGAATGGCTGCTGCAATAGTAATAACCTTATACTCGTACTGTTTCATAGGAAAAACCTCCTGTTTGATGCGGCAGCTGTCAGAAGAGATTTGTTCTGCGCTAAGAGGAGCTTTCCGATCCTCCGGAGCTATAGTGCGGCTCCCAATTTTTCGATAAAATCTTCTGTGACTTATGTTATGGAGGGCTCATGGATAAAGATCGCAGGGCAGTTGTATTTTTTCAGCATATGCCAATAGGCCTCGTTACCTCGCTGAATCCGCATTTTTCGCTTTGCTTTGAAGTATATCACCAATGCGGACGATATTCAATCCCTATTTGATGGCGGTGATTGCAGCCGGCCATTGCCCAATGTACAACCGTCTTGGCAGAACTGTCTGGAACAGCGCAGTATACCGGGCATACAAAGAGAGCGCCCCGGCCCCCGGGACGCTCTCTTTGTACGCGGCTCTACGCCAGCAGGCCCACGGCCAGGCCCAGCAGCGCCCCCATGAGCACCTGCAGGGGCGTGTGGCCCATGACCTCCCGGAGGCTGTCCGCGAAGTCCTCTGCCGTCAGCCGCTCCACATGCTCCAGCAGTTGGTTGACCAGCCGGGCCGTGTCCCCGGCGCTGCGGCGGACGTTGCACGCGTCGTACATCACCACTGACGACATAATCACCGACAGAGCGAACACCGGGCCCTGGATCCCGTACAGCTTTCCGATGGCGGCGGTGCAGGCCACCACCAGGGCGGAGTGGCTGCTGGGCATTCCGCCGCTGGAGACAAAGCGGCCCAGCTCCAGCCGCCGCAGCAGCACCGCGTCCAGAAGCACCTTGATGAGCTGGGCCAGAAACCAAGCCAGCAGGCCGCAGTCGATGACCGGGTTGTTGGTGAGCATTCCCAGGCGCACGGTCACTTCCTCCTGTCCGCCAGACTGTCCGCCAGAGCCAGCAGAAACCCGCTGTGCCGGAAGGCGGACACCGCCTCCTTGGCCAGCCGGGTCTCCTCCGCCACCAGTGCGCCGCACCCGCCCAGGCCCAGCAGGTCCACGAAGGTCCGCTTGCCCTCCGCCCGGTCCGAGCCCACCGGCTTGCCCAGCTCCGTCTGGTCGGCGGTCACGTCCAGCATATCGTCCCGGACCTGGAAGGCCAGCCCCACGTGGGACGCGAAGGCCTCCGCCTGCTCCCGCTCCCTGGCGGAGGCGCCTGCGGCAATGGCCCCCAGGGCCGCCGCCGCCCGCAGCAGCGCCCCGGTCTTCAGCCCGCACAGCTGCCGGGCCGACGCCTCGTCTCCGGCCAGCTTGTCCATGTCCAGCACCTGACCGGCCACCATGCCGTCAGCGCCGCAGGCCCGGGCCAGGGCCAGAACCGCATCGGACCGCTGCTCCCCGGTCAGGCCGCCGGCGGAGGCGATCACCCGGAAGGCCTCCCCCTGGAGGGCGTCCCCCGCCAGCACGGCCATGGTCTCGCCGTAGACCTTGTGGCAGGTGGGACGGCCCCGGCGAAGATCGTCGTCGTCCATGCAGGGCAGATCATCGTGGATCAGGGAGTAGGTGTGGACCAGCTCCAGGGCGCAGCCCAGGGGCAGGGCCAGACGCCGGTCCCCGCCCAGGGCCTCGCACACGGCCATGGTCAGCACCGGGCGCACCCGCTTGCCCCCGGCTAAAAGGCTGTAGTTCATGGCCTCCTGGAGACGGCCATAGGGTGCGCCGGTGGAGAACAGGCCCCCCAGAAACTCCTCCGCCTCCCTGCGGAGAAGATCGTACCGCTCCTGAAAATTTATCATAGGAGCTCCCCCTCAAAGGGCAGCTCCTCCGGTTCACCGTCGGGGCCCTTGCGCAGCTTGACCACCATCTGCTCCGCCTGATCCAGCATGGTATTGCAGGAGGCCGCCAGCTTGGTCCCCTCCTCGAAGAGGGCCAGGGAGTCGGCCAGCTTCACGTCCCCCCGCTCCAGCTGGCTGACGATCTGCTCCAGACGGGCGATTTGCTCCTCAAAGCTCCTGTTTTCCTTTCCGTTCTCACGCATGGTCATTCCTCCTTCATTGCTTCCTCAACCCGGCAGCGCAGCGCGCCCTCCCGCAGCCTTGCCGTGATCTCGCTCCCCACCGGCACGTCCTGGGCCCGGCGTAAAATGCCGCCGTCCGGACTGGTGACCAGGGCGAAGCCCCGGCCCAGAACCTTCAGGGGGCTCAGCGCGTCCAAGGACGCGGCCAGCTCGGCGGTGCGCCGCCGGGGGCCCGCCAGACGGTTCATGGCGCTGTGGGAGAGCTCCTTCCGCAGGTGCTCCAGGAGCATCCGCTTGTCCTGCACCGGGGCCGTTGGGTCGGTCATCACCCGCTTGTCCGCCAGGGCCTTCAGCCGCTGGCGCAGCTGCTCCAGCCGTTGGCCCTGGCTTCTGTTCATGTGCAGGGACAGGCTCTGGAGCCGCTCCCGCAGCTCCGTCTGGTCCGGCACCGCCAGTTCGGCGGCGTGGGAGGGGGTGGCCGCCCGGCGGTCCGCCACAAAGTCCGCAATGGTCACGTCCGGCTCGTGGCCCACGGCGGAGATGACCGGGATCTCCGAGGCGAAGATGGCTCGGGCCACCCACTCGTCGTTAAAGGCCCACAGGTCCTCAATGGACCCGCCGCCCCGGCCTGTGATGATAAGGTCCGCCACACGGTACTTGTTGGCGTAGCGCAGGGCCCCCACGATCTCCGCCGGAGCCTCCTGTCCCTGGACCCGGATGGGCAGCACCTTCACCTTGGCCAGGGGATAGCGGCGGCCCAGAATGCGGATCATGTCCCGCACCGCCGCCCCCACGCCGGAGGTGACCAGGGCGATGGTCCGGGGATAGGGGGGCAGAGGCTTCTTGTGCCTCTCGTCGAAGAGCCCCTCCTTCCAGAGCTTCTCCTTGAGCTGCTCAAAGGCCACGTGGAGATCTCCCACGCCCTCAGGACTGAGGGCGTCGCAGTAGAGCTGATAGGCCCCGTCCCGGGGGAATACGCTCACCCGGCCCACAGCCAGCACCTGCATCCCGTTCTCCGGACGGAACCGGAGATACCTGGCCTGACCCCTGAACATGACGCACCGGATGGCCCCCTCGTTGTCCTTCAGGCTGAAGTAGTGGTGACCGGAGGAGGGGTAGTATTTGTAATTGGAGATCTCCCCACGGACGCACACATTCCCCAGCTGGGGGATGCTGTCCAGCACCGTTTTAATCAGTCCGTTGAGCTCGCCTACGCCGTACACATGCCGCTCCACAGCCTCGCCTCCTCTTTCTTCCGTGTTCTTAACAGGCTAAAGGGCGCACAGCAGTGCGCCCTTTTGGCTCGTCTATTCCCCGTCCGCCGCTGCCGGAGGCGGGCTGCCTGCGGAGCCGGCGGCGTCCGCCGCCTCGCTCCGGACAAAGGAGCCCAGAATGCCGTTGATAAAGCGGACTACCTCCGTGCTCTCGTACTTCTTGGCAATCTCCACCGCCTCGTTGATGGCCGCGCCGTTGGGGATCTCCGGCATGTAGAGGATCTCGTACATAGCCAGACGCATGATGGCCCCCGCCACCAGGGGGATGCGCTCGAACCGCCAGCCCTTGGCGTACTTCTCAATGTACTGGTCCAGCTCGTAGCCGTGGACGGCAATGCCGTTTACCAGCTTGCGGATGTAGTCCCGCTGGCTGGGACCGGGCACCTCGCCGTAGACCTCGTACTCCGGCGCGAGTGCGCCGAAGTGAGAGCTGCTTAAGCGCTGGTCCAGCAGCTCCCCGGCACTCAGATCAGTAAAGCTCAATTCATAGGAGAGGTGCATGGCAATCTCTCTGGCGACGTTTCTAATCATGGATGATCCTTTTCTCTCTCAAACACACAGGTCAGGCCGTTACTGGAAGCAGACGCCGCCCACGTGGACGTTCACAGCCTTGACCTCAAAGCCGGTCATGGACTCGACGGCACCGGAGACGGCGCTCTGGAGCTTGTCCGCCACCTCGGGGATGGCGTAGCCGTAGCGGATCATGACATACAGATCCACAACCGCCCCGTCCTCGTCCACGGCCAGACGGACGCCCTTGACGCCGGACTTGGCGGCCACGTTCATCAGGCCGCTGATGCCCTCCACCTCGGCCACAGCGCCGGCAGCGATGGAGGCCAGCACGTCCTCGGAAATATGGATGCACCCCAGCTCGTCGGGGTGGGTCATGTACTCTTTGTTCTCGCCCATAGTTCGTATACACTCCTTTGATACGTGGTTCGCGGATTATCTTTTTTATTGTACCACTGATTTGCAGGAAATACAACTATAATTTTGGGGGAGGAGGGACGGGGCAGCCATTACTATTAGTTTGCAGGGAACAAGCACCAGTTAGCTTGCTACCAGCAAGCTAATTTTTTTATACCTAAAAGGGGGATTCACCATGAAAAAGCAAAACGAAGTTCGCTATATCGTGACCGATGTAGTCAGTATTCCGGTTTTCCGGCTGGCAAGAAAGACTGAAGCGTACCGCCAGGCCGTGAAGCCCGGCTGGGGCACGGTGAAATGGTACAGCGCGGCGGACGGCTACAAGAACCCTGTTTCCCGTGACCGCATCGACAAAACGCAGCAGCTTGTTTGTGACGAAGACAGCAGCGCGGATCTCTACACGAAGAACGGCGGCTATTTCGGGATCTCCCCCTATGAGGAAGTCAACACGAAGGAAATGCCGAAACAGGCGGCGTGCGCGGCGATCATTCACAGCGATTCTTGCGGCCTTGACTTCTGGACGGAAGACGGCCAGATCCGGATCTTTGTTACCTACAATGTAAACGGCCTGATTGACAGCTACCGCCTGGAATACGGAGAGGACGCGCAGCCCTATGACGGGGAAGGCTGATTCAAATTCTAAACGTCCTCTTTCGCAAATTATGTTTAACTGTTTCCTGAATCCCTCGGATATTTGTACTATTCTTCAAAATTGATTTCCCTGAGCGTACAGGACAGGCTCTTGCAACTTCATAATAAATGTATTAATATAGAAAAAGGCAGGCGCGAGAATGGCGCGCAGGCCTTGGAACCGGGGCGATTCGCTGGCACGTTGGTCCGGGCCCTTTCGGGGGACTGGAGAGAATACGCTGTGAAGACAACACGAGGTATACTACTATGGAAAAGATCAAAACGGCCTGCCCGTCCTGGCGTGAGCTGGCCCGGGAAGCGGCCATTCTGACGGCCGCCATTGCCATCATATCGGCGGCGGTATTTTTCTTTCTCGTACCCAGCCACGCTGCGGTCAGCAGCATCTCCGGCGCAGCCATCGTTCTGGCCAACTTCATCCCCCTGCCCATATCCTCCATCACCATGATCCTGAATGTGGCGCTGCTGCTGGCGGGCTTTGCCACCTGCGGCAACGCGTTCGGCGTCAAGACCGTGTATACGAGCATACTGCTGCCCGTATTTCTGGGCATTCTGGAGCGGGTGTTCCCGAACTACCAGTCCCTGACGGACAGCCCGGAGCTGGATGTGATCTGCTACATACTGGTGGTCAGCGTGGGCCTGAGCATCCTCTTTAACCGCAACGCCTCCTCCGGCGGTCTGGACATCGTGGCAAAGATGCTCAACAAGTACCTGCACATCGACCTGGGGAAGGCCATGTCCGTGTCCGGGATGATTATCGCCCTGTCCTCGGCGCTGGTCTACGACTCCAAGACCGTGGTGCTCAGTATTCTGGGTACCTACTTCAACGGCATTGTTCTGGATTACTTCATCTTCGGACAGAGCGTCAAGCGCCGTGTGTGCATCATCACGAGGGAGGAGGAGAAGCTGCGGGAGTTCATCCTCCGGGAGCTCCACAGCGGCGCCACGGTCTACGAGGCCTTGGGAGCCTACACCTTGAAGCCCCAGCGGGAGATTATCGCTATTGTGGACAAAAACGAGTATCAGAAGCTGATGCAGTTCATCAATCAGCTGGACCCGGACGCCTTTATCACCGTATATACGGTCTCCAGCATGCGGTACCGGCCAAAGGTCTGAAAGACCAGGGAAACGAGAGAGGGTGTGAAGCGGCGGCTTCACACCCTCTCTGTATTATCCATATTTTCTCTGCCCCGCTCACTTCTCCAGCCACGGCTCCATGCCGGCGTTGGACCACACCACCTGGTTGCGGCCCAGGCGCTTGGCGTCGTAGAGCATGGCGTCCGCCAGCTTCAGGTAGGTGTCGTAGCTGTCCCCGGACTTGGGCACGACGCTGGCGCCGCCCACGCTGATGGTGACCCACTGGCAGACCGGGGAGTTGTGGGGGATGTGGAGGTCCTCCACCGCCTGCCGCACGGTCTTGAGGAACTCGAAGGCGGACTGGCCGTCGTTGCCCACAAAGACGGCAACAAACTCCTCCCCGCCGTACCGGGCAAAGAGGTCCGTGGCGCGGTGGAAGTAGGAGGACACGGTCTGGGCCACGGCGGCGATGACCTTGTCCCCGGCCTGATGGCCAAAGGTGTCGTTGTAGAGCTTGAACTTGTCGATGTCAAACATGCACACGGAGAAGGGGAGGGAGAAGCGCATGGCCTCCCGCCACTTGGCCAGACTCTCGCCCTCGTAGCGCCGCCGGTTGGCCACGCCCGTCAGGTCGTCCACCATGGCCTGCTGCCGGAATTTGCTCTGGTAGTGGTAGAGCTGGATGTGGGTGTACACCCGGGCCCTGATAATCACTGGGCTGAAGGGCTTGGCCACGTAGTCCACCGCCCCCAGAAGAAGCCCGCGCTCCTCGTACTGCACGTCGGCCAGACTGGTGAGCAGGATGACCGGGATGTGGCGGGTCAGCTCCGTGGACTTCAGCTCCCGGAGGAGCATAAAGCCGTCCATCTCCGGCATGATGACATCCAGCAGGATCAGGGAGTAGTCCCCCTCGTTGGCCGCCCGGAGACCTTCCGCCGCGGACTGGCAGACGGTTACATCGTAATCACCCTTGAGGATGGAGCTCAGAAACTCCCCCTGGACGGCGCTGTCATCAATCACCAATATCTTATCCATCATTGAGCCCCCTTATCGCTCGTGCCGGTTGGCGGAGATGTCCTGGGCGGCGTAGACCACGGTTCTGGGCATGTCGTCCGGGCCGGTCTGGGCCAGCACGGCGGTGGCCCGGACCCAGCCGCAGTTGTCGGAGCCGGCGTCGTCGGGCAGCTTGCGGAACTCCACCGCCACGCAGGGCTGCCACCAGCGCAGATTCTCCCGCAGATTCCGCAGGTCCATCACCCGCAGGTACTCCGCCCTGTCGTCGGGGTGGATAAAGTGGTTGGCGTAGATTTGCAGGGCCGCAGTAAAGTTGACCTCCTCGCCCAGCACATCCTCCACCCGCCGCAGCTGGATCACGGCCCGGAAGGAGTCGTGCTCCAGGTCGATGTAGTAGGTGGAGAAGAAGAGGCTGCTCAGGCTGCTGATGATGTGGGCCCGGTCCTCCAGGGTCTGGAGCTGGCTGGCCTCCTGCTGCTTCTCCCGGGTGATGTCCTGCCCAAGGATGTTGACCATCACCCGCTCATCCTGCCGGCTGTAGATGACGCGCAGCTCGATCCAGCGCACCGGCTGGCCCAGGAGGCGGTACTGGCAGACCTCCTCCCCGTAGTCCTCGATGGTCTCCGCCCGTTCCCGCAGGTGCTCCAGGGACAGCCGGGCCCAGAAGTTGTCACGGTCCGCCGGATGGACATGGGCGGACAGGGCAGTCTGTATGTACTGTGCGTAGTCGCCGGTCTGGGAGCTCTCGGCGGGCTGGGCGAGACTGACCCGCTCACACTGGCCGCTCTCCAGATCCACGATGTTCATCATCTTGAACCGGGACCGGAGGACGGCCGCCATCTGCATGTCCCGCATGGAGTGGGCCAGCTCCCGGCGCATCTGCTTATCCACGTCCTGAAGCGCCAGGACCGTGTAGTCGCTGGCCTTGGGACCCTGGCCGAAGTAGGCGGTCACGGAGATGTAGCGGTAGTCCTCCGCGCTGCGCCACTGGCACAGGAGCTCCGTCTTCTGCCGCCCCTCGTCCCTGGCGCGGCGCAGGCCCTCCAGGGAGAAGCGGCGCTGAAATTCCGCCTGATAGGCCCCGTGGAGGCGGTCCTGGATATGAAAGCGCATCAGCTCACTCCAGGGCAGGGCCAGGGGGGACATGCCCTCCCGCATCTGGCCGTCCACCCGGATGGGGTCTGCGGCGCCGTCGTTGAGATCAATGGTGTAGATACTGAAATTCCGCTCCCCCAGGGTGCGGATCAGCTCCTGGCTGCGCACGCTGCCCCCCTCCCGCTCCAGGCCCTCCCGGAGCACATTGTGGACGTCCTTGACGCAGAGGATGGCGTAGCGGATCTCACCGCCGGACAGGTCTGGGATCACCTCCATCAGGTTCCAGCGGTACCCGCTGTCCGCGCGGCGGCGGTAGATGAGATGGAGGGTCTCCCGGCCGGTCCGGGGCAGAGTGCGCAGGTGGTCGGGCTGGACAAAGGCGGCAAAGCGCTCCACGTCCTCAGGGTGGATGGCGCCGGACCGGGCGAACTGCTCCAGCTGACGGGAGAGACAGCCCTGGCCCGGCTGCCAGCCCTCGGGGTCCGACTTGAGCACGTCGCAGATGTTCTGGGCCAGATCCACCCGCAGAATTTTCCGGTAGGTGCAGCCGGCGTGGTCCGGCCTGGGAGACACGGTGATGACAAAGGCGGGGATGCTGTCCTCCCACAGAACCCTGGAGGCGGACACGTCCACCACCCCGCCGTAGCTGGCGTTATAGCTGACGGACCGGCTCTCCCGGCGGCCCTCGATGGTCAGCAGGGGGCAGCAGTTGCAGGAGCCGGTCCAGATCTCGTGACAGGCGTCCCCCAGGCGGACCTCCGGGGAGACCTCACGGACCTTCTTGTTAAAGTAGAGGATCCTGCGATCCTCCTCACGGATGACGTATACGCCGGTGTCCGGCAGGGCGCCCAGTATATTTTCGTAATCTCTGCTCTCCATAAGCCATCCCTCCCAATATTTCGCGGTAAGAGCCCACCGGGCGTCACAGGAAATGCCGCGCAAATTCATACTATATATAGCACATAAAAACGGTAAAATCAACCAGAAAATGGCGCACAGCGGAAAAATACAGGAGAGCTCCGGGGCGAGTAAGGGGCTCCACAGGGTGGCTGCGGGGACGGCTCGCCTCCTCGGATTTCCGCAGGCGGGGGAACCTTGGCCTTGCATCTGGAACGGAACCGTGATAAAATAAAATAGAAACAGCTGTCGAAAAGGCGCGGCAGGGGGGAGCCCTCCTGACGGGACCCTCAGAGGCCCGTGTAAAAATCTCGCAGGCCTTTACCATTTTTGCGCAGCAGCTTCCAACCGATGAAGACCTGGTGTATAATAGGCCGGAGAACGGAATGTCCGGCAGACAATCAGCCCCCGGAGCCCTGCCGCCCAGCGGCGGGGAGGACCCCGGTGCGGAGCGGAGGAGGAGAGTCCGGCGGAATGAGAGAGGTGCTGCGGCAGGAAAAGAAATATCTGATGACGCTGGTGGACGGCCAGCGCCTGTGCGACCGGCTCAGCGGCGTCATGCTGGAGGACGCCCACAACGGCCCCCAGGGCTACGCCATTCGCTCCCTCTACTTCGACACACTTAACGACGGGGACTACCAGGACAAGATGGAGGGGCTGGAGCTGCGGCGGAAGATCCGGCTGCGGATCTACAACCCGGCCGCCGATTTCGCCATGCTGGAGATGAAGCAGAAGGAGGGGCCCTACCAGAAGAAGCGGTCCCTGCGGCTGAACCGGGAGGACGCGGAGCGGCTGATCCTGGGGGACTGTCGATCCCTGCTCCGCTACAGCGACAGCTTTGCCGCCGAGTGCTTCGGCCTCATGCAGGCGCGGTGTTACCGGCCCAAGGCCGTGGTGGAGTACCGGCGCAGGGCGTTTATCGCCAAGGAGAACCAGATTCGCATCACCCTGGACAGCCAAATCGTGGCCACGGAGGCCAGCTGGGACATCTTCTCCCCCCAGCTGCTCCGGTACCCGGTGCTGGACCCCTTCAACGCGGTGCTGGAGGTGAAGTACAACGGCTTTCTGCTCAGCTACATCAAGGATCTGGTCAGCGCCGCCAACCGCTCAGAGACAACCCAGAGCAAATACTGTCTCGCCAGGAGCGCGGGACTGCACTACCAGAATTAAACACGCCCCAGCGCGTTTTTATGGCGAGGTATCCCCATGAGAAAAGAGCTCTTTGAGATGTTCGGCAAGTCCAGCGATCTGTCCCTGGAGAACATCATCACCCGGCTGGCGGTAGCCAGCGTGATTGCCTGCTTTATCTTCCTCTCCTACCGGATCAGCCACGACGGGAGCATCTACAGCAAGAAGTTCAACGTCTCCCTGGTGGCGCTCACGGTCATCACCACCACGGTGATGATCGTCATTGGCAACAATCTGGCCATGAGCCTGGGCATGGTGGGCGCCCTGTCGATCGTCCGGTTCCGCACGGCGGTGAAGGACTCCCGGGACACGGTGTACATATTCTGGACCATCGTGGTGGGCATCTGCTGCGGAGCTGGGGACTATCTGACGGCCTCGGTGGGCAGCGCCTTCGTGTTTGTGCTGATGCTCCTCCTGGGCCGGATCCGCAACGACAACCGGGTCCTGCTCATCATCCGCACCGTGCGCATGAACGAGGAGCGGGTGGAGGCGCTGATCTTCCAGTACTTCTCCAGAAAGGCCGCCCTCCGGGTAAAGAACACCACTGAGACCAGCGTGGAGTTCATCTATGAGATCAACCGCCGCCTGCTGGAGAAGAAGCGGTCCGCCGGGCGGATGCTCTCCGACGAGGTCTACGGCCTGGGCAATATCGAGTACTTCAACACCGTCATGCAGAACGACGATATCAGCAGCTGAGCCGGCGGGTTTTCATTCTTCCTCTTTCAGGAAGAGCAGGGAAGAGGAGGCGCGATGAAATACAAGATTCTGGGATTGGCGGCCCTGGCGGTGATGCTGCTGGCGGCCGCCGCTGCGGCATCTCTGGAGCCGGAGACCCAGGAGAAAACCCGGGTTCACCAGCACCTGACCTTCCGGGGGGATGAGGGCTGCGGCTGCGGCGGGCGGGAGCTGTGCTCCCATCTGCCCCTGATCGTCATTGACACCGGCGGACAGCGGATCCCCGGGGCGGTCAGGGAGGGTGCGCTGGACCGATTCGGCCAGACGCTCCACACTGCCGCAGAGGACGGCCAGCCCGTCATCACTGTCCAGGTGGCGGTGATCGACAACGTTGACGCCAACAACCACCTGACGGACCCGCCGGCCCTGGAGGCGGCGGGGGACTTCCGCATCCGGGGCAACTCCTCCCGGCGCTTCCCCAAGCAGCCCTACCTGCTGAATCTGAAGGACGGCGAGGGGGAATCGCTGGACTACCCCATGATGGGCATGGCCGCCCACCGGGAGTGGGCCCTCCACGGACCCATTCTTGACAAATCTCTCATCCGCAACTATATGTGGTACAACATTGCTGGGGAAATCATGGAGTACGCTCCCAACGCCCGCTTCTGTGAGCTGGTACTCAACGGCAGGCACCAGGGCCTCTACCTGATGGTGGAGACCATCACCAACGGGGACAACTGCCGCCTGCCCCTGCGGATGGAGGCGAAGAACGCCGAGGCCACGGGCTACCTCCTGCGGGTGGACCGGCCCACGGAGGAGGACCTGGAGTCGATCCGGGACGTGTACACCTTCGCGGAGCGGGTGGGCCAGATCCCCCAGGATATCGCCATCCGCTACCCGGGGAAGGGGAAGCTGACGGAGGAGCTGAAAAAGAGCATTGAGCTGGACGTGTCCGCCTTTGAGAAGGCCCTGTTCTCCTTTGACTACATCAGCGGACAGTACGGCTATCAGAACAGTGTGGACGTGGACAGCTTTGTGGACTACTTCCTCATCAATGAGTTCACCAAGAACAGCGACGCGGGCATCTACTCCACCTACCTCTACAAGGAGGTGGGAGGGAAGTTCAAGCTGTGCGTCTGGGACTTCAACAACGCCTGCGACAACTTCCAGGAGCAGGAGCTGAGGCCGGAGAGCTTCTTGATGGTTGAGAGAGCCTGGTTCTTTATGATGTTCAAGGACGAGGACTTTGTGGAGCGGCTCATCGCCCGGTACAGGGAGCTGCGGCGGGGCGTGCTCAGCGAGGCGTATCTCATGAACTATATTGACGAGACCCTGGCGTGGCTGGGGCCTGCCATTGACCGCAACAGCGACCGCTGGGGGGACGAGATCGCCAACTGGGAGGGACTCTCGCCGCCGGAGCGAAACCTCCGCAGCCACCGGGAGGCGGTGGAGCAGCTGCGGGAGTGGATCTGTGCCCGGGGCGACTGGCTGGACGAGAATATCCACGCCCTCCGGCAGTACGCCCACCCCTCCCGCAACAAGACGTATCGCCACTGATGGCCAAAGGGAGGCTGGGCGTTGAAAAAATTCATTATCGCCGTGTGCGTCCTGGCCGCGCTGTGCTTCGCCGCCTATACGGCTTACTACCGCTTCGGCGTCAACCTGACTGTTTCCCCGGACCGGCCAGTGGAGACCTTCACCAGGACGGACGGCCAGACCATCCTGCTGGAGCGGAACGGCGTCTATGAGCCCTTTGAGATACGGGGGGTGGACATGGGCGCGGGCATCCCCGGCCACTGGGCCACCGACTTTGCTGTGGACTACGACACCTACCTGCGCTGGTTTGCGCAGATCCAGGAGCTGGGGGCCAACACCATCCGGGTCTACACCATCCACCACGACGCGTTCTACAACGCCTTCTATGATTACAACCATGGCCGGGAGGAGCCACTGTACCTGCTCCACGGCGTCTGGGTCAACGACTACATGCAGTTCTCCCACCGAGACGGCTATGACGAGGAGATCCTGTGGACCCTCCAGGAGGACTGCCGGACCCTGTCGGACATCCTCCATGGGAACAGGGACCTGTACCTGGGCCGGGGCCTGGGCTCCGGCCGGTATCGGAAGGATGTGTCGGAGTGGGTCATCGGGTACCTCATCGGCGTGGAGTGGGAGAGCAGTCTGGTGATCTACACCAACCAGAAGAGCGAGGCCAGACGCTCCTACCAGGGAACATACCTCTACACCGCCCCGGAGGCCACCGCCTTTGAGGCCCTGCTGTGCCAGGTGGGGGACAGCCTCATCGAGTACGAGACCCGGCGCTACGGGCAGCAGCGGCTGGTGGCCTTCTCCAACTGGCCCACCACAGACCCCTTCGTCTACCCGGCGGCGGTGACAGGCTACCGATATAAGCTGGCCTGCGTGGACGTGGAACACGTGCTGGCCACGGAGAACTACCGCTCCGGCATGTTCGCCTCCTACCACGTCTATCCCTATTTCCCCGACTACCTGGAGATTATGGCGGAGGCGGCGCAGTACAGCGACGAGGAACTGGACCGCCGCATGGGCAAGGAGACCCGGGCCAGCATGGAGTACCGCATCTCCAAGCTCCAGGGCGTGCCCATTGAGGACTGCCTCCGGCCAGAGGACTACTATGACAGTCAGGGCCGCTACAACACCTACATCGCCTACCTGCGGGCCCTTGCCCGGCACCACACCCTTCCGGTGGTCATCACCGAGTACGGCGTCACCACCGGCCGGGGCATGGCTCAGCGGGATGTCAACACCGGCCGCAACCAGGGCCACATGTCGGAGCAGGAGCACGGTCAGGCTCTGGTGGACTGCTACCGGGACATCATGGACGCCGGGTGCGCGGGCAGCTGCGTGTTTACGTGGCAGGACGAGTGGTTCAAGCGGACCTGGAACACCATGTACGCGGTGGATCTGGACAATACGGCCTACTGGAGCGACTGCCAGACCAACGAGCAGTACTTTGGCCTGCTGGCCTTTGACCCCGGGGAGGAGCGGAGCGTGTGCTATGTGGACGGGGACATTTCCGAATGGACGGAGGAGGACAGGGTGGCCTCCTCCGGGGACTTGGAGCTCTCCATGAAGTACGACGAGAAGTACCTCTACTTCCTGGTGAAAAAGCCGGGCTTACAGCCTGAGAACGACACGATCTACATCCCCCTGGACGTCACCCCCAAGTCCGGCAGCACCTACTGCCAGAACTACCGGGTGGGGTTTGAGCGGGCCGCCGACTTCCTGGTGGTCATCCGGGGGGAGGACCAGAGCCGGGTGGTGGTCCAGAAGCGGTATGAGGTTCTGGCCGCCGTCTACGGGGCGGAGTACTACGCAGACGACTACTACATCAACAATCCGGACCGGCACACCCCGGAATTCGAGCGCATCAAGCTTCCCCTGGTGCTGACGGAGGTGCTGCCGGACAGGGATCAGAAGGGGGCCGGCGGCGTCTCCTACGAGACAGGAAAGCTGCGCCACGGCAACGGCAACCCGGACTCGGAGGACTTCGACTCCCTGGCGGACTTCATCTTCGCCGGGGACTATGTGGAGCTGCGGCTGCCCTGGCAGCTGCTCAACTTCTCCAATCCCTCCGAGATGGAGGTCCACGACGACTACTACCAGAACTACGGCATTGAGAATCTGTCCATCCGGGAGATCTACGCAGGCGTGGGCTCCCGGGAGAACCGGGGGACCCGCATCCCCATGGAGGCCGTTCCCCTGAAGGGCTGGGGGAGGAACCCCACCAGCCACGAGCGGCTCAAACGGTCCTACTACATCCTGCGGGACTACTGGGCAAGCCTGGACGGAGAGAGCTAAGCGAGCGAGAGGAGGCGAGGGGCTTTGGGAGGAAGTGAACTGCTGCTGTATGGCTACGGCATGGTGTGCGTGAGCATGCTCATCTTTAATACTGTCTACAGTCTCTCCCTCAAGCGGCGGGACCGGCGGCTGGAGGGCAGGGGCAGACGGCTGGCCCGCCGGATGGACCGGCAGCTGGCCCGGCTGCGCATGGGGATGGGACTGGATCGGAGGCACCTGTCCTATCTGCGCCGCAGCCTCTCCCGGGTGAGCAATCTGGTGGCCTTTGACCGGATGGTGACGGACCGGCTGGAGGGCCCGGCGGGGGACACGGAGGCCGCCAGGGCGTACCAGCGGGAGCTTCAGCCTGTCATTCTCCATCTGGCCCTGATCTACCGGGACCGGGAGGACATCCAGGCCGCCTACTTTGCCTACTTCATCTCCCACCATCCCCTCCGGCGGCATCAGGCCATGGAGGCCATCCAGGACGTGATGGTGAAGTACATGAGCAAGGAGAGCCTCTACTGTCGGGTGAATGCCCTCCAGGCCCTCTACGCCTTCGGCAGTCCCGAGCGGGTGGTGGAGGCGGTGGCGGCCCTGGACCGGGGCGGGCGGTTCCTCCATGAGAAGATCCTCACCGACGGCCTTCTCTCCTTCACCGGCAGCCACGAGCAGCTGACGGCGCTGCTGCTGGAGCGGCTGGACAGCTTTTCTGTCACCACCAAGCTGTCGGTGCTCAACTATGTGCGCTTCCGTTCAGGGGACTACGGGGAAAGGATGATGGAGATTCTCTCCGACCCGGCGGAGGACAAGGAGCTGCATCTGGCCGCCATCCGCTACTTTGGCCGTTATCCCAGCAATCAGGCGCGGCCCATCCTGCTGTCCTACGCCGCAGACAAGGACCCAGCCAGCTGGGAGTACGCCTCGGTGGCTGTCTCCTCCCTGGCCGGTTACCAGGGGGGCGACGTGCAGGACGCGCTGACAAAGGCCATCTACAGCTCCAACTGGTACGTCCGCTCCAACGCGGCGGCCAGTCTGGCCCAGCAGGGGCTGGACTACAGCGACCTCATCGGCGTGGTGGCCGGGGGCGACCGATACGTGCGGGAGATGATGCTCTACCAGCTGGATCTGCGGCGGGAGAGAACGGAGGCGGCCGAATGACAGATGTGCTGAAAGCGGCGCTCCAGGTGGTGGGCGGATTCTTTGCGGTGTACATGGTGGGCTATGCCAGCTTTCTCTTCCTGTCCGTGACAGTGGGGTCCGCTTCTCTGTACGGGGCCAAGCGGCGCAACGCCCTGAAGAGTGAGCTGCGCAGCGAATACTATGTTCCGGTGACCATCGTGGTGCCGGCCCACAATGAGGGCGTCACCATCGAGGCCACGATCCGCTCCCTGCTGGCCCTGGACTACCGGACCTATGAGATTGTGGTGGTGGACGACGGGTCCACCGACAATACTTCCCAGGTCCTCCGGGACACCTTCCAGATGTTTCGCATCAACCGGCCGATCCAGCGGCGGCTGCGGTGCCAGCGGGTGGAGGCGGTGTATGAGACCCGGGCCTGGAAGGTGCCCATCACCCTCATTCAGAAGCGCAACGGCGGTAAGGCCGACGCGCTGAACATGGGCATCAACGCTTCCCGGTATCCCTACTTCCTGTGCATGGATGCGGACTCGGTGCTCCAGCGGGACTCTCTGGAGAAGATCGTGCGGCCGGTGCTGGAGGACGACCGGGTGGTGGCGGTGGGCGGGGCGGTGAGGCCCTGCAACGGCGCGGAGATCGAGGACGGCGTGGTGGTGCGCTATCGGATGCCCAACAAGCTGCTGCCCTGCATGCAGGTGCTGGAGTACGACAGGTCCTTCCTGGCGGCCCGGATTCTCTTTGACCAGTTCAACGGGAGCATCATCATCTCGGGGGCCTTCGGCCTCTTTAAGAAGAGCGTGGTGGTGGGCGCAGGGGGCTATGACACCACCACCATGGGCGAGGATATGGAGCTGGTGATGAAGCTCCACGTGTTCTGCCGGGAGCACAGCCTGCCCTACTCCATCCGCTATGCCACCGACGCCATCTGCTGGACCCAGGCGCCGGAGAAGCTGTCGGATCTGTGCAAGCAGCGCCGGCGGTGGCACATCGGCCTCTTCCAGAGCATGACCCGGCACCGGAAGATGCTCACCGACACCAAGTACGGCATGGTGGGGCTGGTGTCCTATATCTACTTTCTGATCTACGAGCTCTTCTCACCCTATATAGAGGTGGTGGGTGTGCTGACCACGGCGCTGGCGGTGCTGATGGGGATTCTCAATGTGCGCTTCATGCTCCTCTATCTGGGCATCTATGTGGCCTACTCCTCGATTCTCTCCCTGACGGCCTTCTTCGCCAGGGTCCACACCATTGACCTGAAGCTGGCGTTCGCCGACGTGTGCAAGGCCGTGGGACTGTGCATAGTGGAGGTTTCCTGCCTCCGTTTTGTGATGGCGTGGGTGCGGGTCACGGCCCTGAACGGCTACAAGAAGCGGAAGAGGAGCTGGGGGCAGATCGAGCGCAAGCAGATTAACTTCAGTCAGGGGCAGAGCGGAAGCGGCCCCGGCAAGCCATGATATATAGGAAAAAAGACATGCCCCGGGGCATGTGGCCGGGACATCCCTTGGGGATGTCCCGGCGGACGGAATGCGTTTGGCGGGAAAGGAGAACGGAATGATGCGGCTGGACGAGTTGAAGAAGGGCCTCTGGGGCTACAAGAAGGAGGACGTGTATCGCTACATCGTGGGCATGGAGGAGGAGAGCTCCCGGAAGCTGGCGGAAAAGGACGCCAAGCTGACGGAGAAGGACACGCGGATGGCCCAGCAGGAGACCCGGGCGCAGAGCCGGATTGAGGAGCTGGAGCGCCTGGTGGAGACCCTCCAGGAGGAGAACGCGTCCCTGAAGGCCAACCAGTCGGCGGTGTTCGCCACCCTGCTGGAGGCCCAGCGCCACGCGGAGCGGCTGCGGGAGGAGAGCATCCGCCGGGAGCAGAAGTCCCAGGAGGAGCTGAAGATCCAGGTCCAGCGCCAGACCCAGAAGCTGGAGAGCTACTCCGCCAGGGTCCAGCAGCTGCGGGAGGTCCTGCGGGAGCTGATGGTGGAGTTTGACGGCAGGGCCGAGCAGACCGGCGCGGCCATGGACGACCTCAAGAAGCAGGCGCCCCAGATCTCCCCGTCCCCGGCGGCCGGGACCACCCCCAAACGCCCCGATCCGGAAGGAGATCCATGGAAAAAACTATTGTCTATATAGCCGGCTGTCCCGACGCCTACCCGGTGGAGTACTACGACGTCCAGTCGGGGAGCTACCGGGGCGTCATCCCCCAGCTGCTGCAGCAGTTCTCCCAGCAGTCGGACTACGAGGTGCGCTACTACGAGCCCGGCCAGCGGGACCGGCGGCAGCATCTGGCCCGGAACCGGCAGGTGGACATGGTCACCTGCCTGGAGGGAGGACGCAGCGGGAGAGGGGAGAACGTCGCGGTGCTGGCGGCGGAGGTGGACGGGGAGCCGGTGATCTGCCGCCTCTGTCTGCTGGACGTGGCCCCGGCGGGTCTGGAGCAGGAGCTGCGGGCCTTTATGGACGGGAGGACGGCGGAGGAGCGGACCGGGGAGCTCATCGCCGCCGTCCAGGGCGCGCCGCAGCCCCGGGAGCACCGGCTGGAGGTTGCCGCAGTAGCCATGGCGGTGGCGGCGGGGATCCTGGCCGGAGTGGTCACGGTCCTGGCCCTGCGCCTGCGCCGCCGCCTGCATCAGCTGGATGCGGCCGGGGAGGAGGACCAGGAGACGGGCCTGGGGAACCGGGCCTCCATGGACCGCTGGGTCCGGCAGCGGCTTACCGACAGGAACCGGGTGCTCTGCACCCTGTTCTGCTTCTGCTTTGATCCCCGGCGGCTGCGGGGGCCGGCGGGCAAGGAGCGGGAGGCCGTTCTTCACAGCATGGCCTCGACGCTCCAGGCGGCCTCCACAGAGGGGGACGTCCTGGCCCGGATATCGGACAACGGGTTTGCCATCCTGCGGCTGTGCGGAGGACAGGAGGGGTGGGACCGTTGGCTGACGGAGCTGATGGAGCGTCTGGGGGACTGCGTTCCGGAGGGCGGGACCTGCCCCGTGGCGGCGGGGGTCTACCCCCTCAAGGCGGGAGACCGGAACCTGGATGAGATGCTCTACCGGGGCGTGCAGGCGGCGAAAGCCGCTCTGGAGCAGGGGGAGGCCTATCGGGTTTGCAGCGAAAAGGCCATGGCGTCGGACGTGGAGGAGGAGCGGCTCCAGGGGGACATCCGGCGGGCCCTGAACAGCGGGGAGTTCCGGGTGGAGATCCAGTTCTATGTGGACGGGGACAGCGGCCGGATCGTAGGCGGCGAGGCGCTGCCCACGTGGGAGCACCCGGACAGGGGCTCCGTACCCCTGGAGCGGTTCCTGCCCATAGCGGAGCGGGAGGAGCTGACAGATCAGCTGGATGCCCACAACCTGGAGGAGGCCTGCGCCTTTCTGGACAACATACGCCAACAGGGGCTGGAGGACTTCTTTCTGTGCTGCCGCCTGTCCCGGACCGCCATTGCCGGCCAGGGCTTTGCCCAGCGGCTGGGCGAGATGGCGGAGCGGTATGCCTTCCGCCGGGAGCGGCTGATCCTGGGCCTGACGGAAGCTGGCATTGCCAGGGACCCCCAGGAGGCGGCCAGGAATATTCAGGCCCTGAAGGACATGGGGTTCAAGGTGGTGCTGACAGGAGTGGGGAGGCGGTTCACCGCCCTCTTCGACCTGGGGGACTACCCCTTTGACGGCGTGACCCTGGGAAGGGAGCTGATGGAGCAGGCGGAGAGCGCCGCCGGACCGGCGGTGGTGGGCGGCGTGATCCGAATGGGCCACGAGCTGGGCATCTCTGTGCTGGCGGAGGGCGTGGAGAGCGTGGAGCAGGTGCGGCTGCTGCGCCGCCTGTCCTGCGATGTGATGCGGGGAGATCAGCTCTACCACGCTATCCCGCCCTGGGAGGCGAGGAAGAAGCTGTTGGAGCAGTCAAACGAGGAAAGCAGGTGTGAGCGATGAGAGCATGGATGAAGAGAGCGGGCTGCGCGTTGCTCTGCGTCCTGGCGGCGGCGCTGCTGCTGGCGGGGACGAAGCCGGTGGGGTACAGCCTGTACAGCTGGGACCAGGAGGCCCTGGAGGAGGCGGAGGCCCTGGCCGCCTGCGCGAAGGAGGCCGGGGTGAAGCGGGTCTACCAGGAGTTCTCCAAGGACAGCCTGAAGGACGGCGCCGCAGAGGCCTTTGTCAAGGGGCTGAAAAAGAAGTCTGTGGACGTATTCGCCCTCCTTGGCGCAAAGGAGTGGGCTCGGGACAAGAAGGGCGAGGAGGTCATCAAGACCATCCGGCGGGTAGCCGAATACAACAAGGGCAAGAGCGGCAGCGCCCGGATCACCGGCGTGGTGGTGGACGTGGAGCCCTACCTCCTGGACGAGTGGGACGAGGGGGGCAGGGCCAGGAAGAAGCTGTTGGAGAACTACCTGAGCGGCATGAAGGCCGCCTACGCCTGCGCCCAGGAGCAGAAGCTGGAGATGTGGCTGTGCATTCCCCACTTCTGCGATGCATCCTACGGTGAGGATATCCTGGAGAGTCTGATTGCTGAGGCCTGCGACGGCATAGCGGTGATGAACTATAACCGCACGGACGAGTATATGCAGATCGCCCGGGAGGTTGGTCTGGCCCGGGAATACGGCAAGGGGGTGGAGTGCATCTTTGAGCTCCAGGAGCCCTACCAGCACGGCCTGGAGGAGATCCACACCTACGCCACGGTGGGCCTGGACGCGCTGTGGAAGTCTGCGGCACGGCTGGAGAAGCAGTTCGGCTATGACCGGCTCCAGTTCGCCTACCACTACTATAGACCCCTCCAGGAGCTGCTGGAGGAGAGATGAGAAAAGTCCGGCGGAAGTGCTCTCTGCGCTTCCGCCGGACTTTTTTAGGGCGTTTGTTCCGCCAGTCTCTTGAATATCGGCAGGCTTCGCTCCACCATCCCGCTGTCCACGCAGGTGCTCAGGCGGAAGAAGGCCGGGCAGCCGAAGTCGCCCCCGGGCACCACCAGCAGATTGTGCGCCTTGGCCCGGTCGGAGAAGGCCTTGGCGCTGCCGCCGGGGGCCTCCACGAACAGGTAGAAGGCCCCGCTGGGGTAGACGCAGCGGTAACCGTAGGAGGTGAGGGCGTCATAGAGGGTCCGGCGGTTTTTGTCGTAGACCTCCAGCTGGGGCCGGATGTGCGTACACGCGCCAATGACCCGCTGTTGGAGGGAGGGGGCGCAGACGTGGCCCATCATCCGTGCCGCCGCGCAGGCGGCGGTGTAGAGCCGGGCGCTGTCCGCCGCTCCGTCCGGCACGCAGAAGTACCCCAGCCGCTCCCCGGGCAGGGACAGGGACTTTGAATAGGAGTAGCACACCACGGTGTCCGGGTAGATGCCGGGGATAAAGGGGACCTCCGCGCCGTCGTAGACCAGCTCACGGTAGGGCTCGTCGGCGATAATGTAGATGGGGTGGCCGATCTCTTTGGCCTTGGCGGTCAGGAGAGCAGCCAGCTTCTCCAGGGTCTCCCGGGAGTAGACCGCGCCGGAGGGATTGTTGGGGGAGTTGACGATTACCGCCTGGGTGTGGGAGGTGATGGATCGCTCCAGGGATGGGAGGTTGATCTGGAACTGATCCAGATCCGCTTCGGTGGGGATGAACCGCATGCCGCAGGCCTCCGCATAGACCCGGTACTCCGGGAAATAGGGCGTGATGGCGACAACCTCCGCCTGCTCTGCGGCCAGGGCCCGGAGCACGTACAGCAGGGCCGGGGCCGCGCCGCAGGTGAGGAACAGATTCTGGAGCCGGATGGTCATGCCGCTTCTGGCGGACAGGTCCTCCGCAATGGCCTGCCGGACGTTCAGCGCCCCGGCGGCGGGGGTGTAGCCGTGGAGGGCTATGGGGTCCTCCTGGTCAAGGAGCTGCTGGAAGATGTCCGTCACCTGGCTCGGGGCCGGGACGGAGGGGTTGCCCAGGGAGTAGTCATAGACGTTCTCCCTGCCCACGATGGCCGCCTGCTTGAGGCCGTACTCAAAGAGCTGGAAGATGGTGGAGGGCTTTGTGCCGGACTGATAGAGGGATTCGTCGATCATGGTCGTCCTCTCCTTATTAATTATGTATCATACGGCCCGCTTCCGGGGCTGGGCGGCTGAGATGAGCTCCCGGAACACCGGCAGGCTCTTGTCTACCGTCTCGCTGCTGACGCAGGTGCTCAGGCGGAAGAAGGCCGGACAGCCGAAGTCGTCCCCCGGCACTACCAGGAGATTGCGCTCCTTGGCATGGTCGGAGAAAGCTTTGGCGCTGCCGCCTGGGGCCTCCACGAAGAGGTAGAACGCCCCGTTGGGCTTGACGCACCGATAACCGTAGGAGGTGAGGGCGCTGTACAGGGCCATCCGGTTGCGGTCGTAGGCGGCCAGATTGGGCCGCACATCCACGCACTTGGCAATCACCTTCTGCTGGAGGGAGGGAGCGCAGACGTGGCCCAGGGTCCGGGAGGCCCCGGCGATAGCGGCGAACAGGTCCTTGCTGTCTGTTACCGAGTCCGGCACGCACACGTATCCGATCCGCTCCCCGGGCAGGGAGAGAATTTTCGAGTAGGAGTAGCAGATCATGGTATCCGGGTAGATGTTGGGCAGGTAGGGCACGTCCACGCCGTCATAGACCAGCTCCCGGTAGGGCTCGTCGGCGATGATGTAGATGGGGTGGCCGATCTCTTTGCTTTTCCTGGTCAGAATCTCCGACAGCCTTTGCAGAGTCTCCCTGGTATACACCACGCCGGAGGGGTTGTTGGGGGAGTTGACAATCAGCGCCTGGGTGTGGGGGGTGATCCGCTTCTCCAGCTCGTCGAAGCGGATCTGGAAGGCGTTGGTATCCGGCGGCACGGCCACGAATTTGCACCCGTTCATCTCGATAAAGGGGCGGTACTCCGGGAAGTAGGGGGCAATGACCATGATCTCCGCGTCCTCCACCGCCAGGGCCCGGACGGTGGAGATAAGGGCCGGGGCCGCGCCGCAGGTGAAGTAGATATTGTCCGGCCGGATCTCCACATGGGCCCGGCGGGTGAGGTTGTCCGCCACCGCCTTCCTGGCGTCAAAGTCCCCGGCAGCCGGGGTGTAGCCGTGGACGGCGATGGTGTCCTCCGACTGCACCAGCTGGTCAAAGGCCGCCGTCACCGCGTCCGGCGTGGGAATGGAGGGGTTGCCGATGGAGAAGTCCATCACGTTTTCTTTTCCAACAATTTTTGCCTGCTGGATGCCGTACTCAAACAGCTCCCGGATACAGGAGCGCTTGGCCCCCAGGGAGTACATGGCGTTGGAGATCATAGGAGTCCGTCCTTTTCTGAATGAGCCTGCGGGTCCGGAGAGGCGTGAGAGCAGGCAGATTCATTCTGGGGAATGGAATATATCTGGGCGGTTTCCTCGCCGCTGAGGATGCGCAGGCCGCCGTAGGCCAGGGCCTCCATCTCGTTCTCGCCGGGCAGCACCACGACAGGGCCAATGAACCAAAGGTATCCGCATATCAGCTCCGTGAGCATCTTCGAGTAGGCCAGTCCGCCGGTGAGGATGACGGCGTCGCACCTGCCCCGCAGTGCGGCGGACAGCTCGCCGATGCCCTTGGCGATCTGGTACGCCTGGGCCTGGAAGATCAGCTCTGTCTGGGCGTCTCCACTTTGGATCCGCTCCTCAATGACGCGGCAGTCGCTGGTGCCCAGGTGGGCGTACATGCCGCCGGTGCCGCGGAGCTTCTTCTGCATCTCCTCCATGGTATATTTGCCGGAGTAGCACATCCGGACCAATTCGAAGGCAGGCAGGCTTCCGCCCCGCTCCGGGGAGAAGGGTCCCTCGTCGTCCCCAATAGAGTCCACGATCTTTCCATCAATATGGGCGCTCAGGGAGATCCCTCCGCCCATATGGACAACGATCAGGCGCAGCTGCGCGTAGGGAACGCCTTGGCTTTCCGCGTAGCGAATGGCCATGGCCCGGCTGTTGAGAGCATGGCAGTAGCTTTGACGGAGAATGTCCGTGGTCCCGGTGATGCGGGCGACAAGGGGCAGCTCGCTGGAGGTCACCGCGTCGTAGATATAGGCCGGGATGCCCAGGGGGGCCGCAATGTTTCTGGCCAGCAGGGCGGCAAGGTTGGAGGGGTGGGGCTGGCTTAAACGATTGTCCACAAGGGCCCGGCACAGATCGTCATTGACCAGATATCCGCCGGTCTTCAGGCCGGGCAGGAGGCCGCCGCGTGCAACAACGGCGGAGAGCTCGCCGGCCTGGATACGGTTTTTCTCCATAAACGCCTGGACGATTTCTGTACGGAAGGGGATCTGGTCCGCGATGCCCCTAAACTGCTGCATCTGGGCGGCGTCGTGCTCCACGCTCTCCTGGACAACCTTTTCTTTTCCCTCGTAGAGGGCCAGCTTGGTGCTGGTGGAGCCGGGGTTGATAATCAGCTGCTTAAATCCCATGGTTTGCCTCCTGTTGTCCGCCGGCCAGGGCGCAGGCCAGCAGGGAGTTGTACTTCTCCTCAAAGCTGGCGCTCCGAGAGTTGAGGGCGATAGGGCACTTTGCCCCGGTGACCACGCCCACCATCCTCGCTCCCGCGAAGGTCAGCAGGCTCTTGACCGTCATGTTCCCGGCGGCCATGGTGGGGACCAGCAGGATGTCCGTCTCCCCGCACACCGGGCTCTCGTAGCCCTTGATCTCTGCGGATGATTTGTCCAGGGCCAGATCCAGGGAGATGGGGCCCTCCACATAGCAGGGGCCGAAGTCCCCGGCCTGGGCCGCCTCCTTCAGGGCCGCCGCGTCCACGGTCTCGATGATTTTCGGGCTCACCGTCTCCGCCGCGCACACGGCGGACACCATGGGGCGGTCATAGCCCAGCCGCCGGAACAGCTCCACGGCGTTGTGGAGAATGGCTCTTTTCGCCTCCAGGTCCGGCGCGGGGATCATGCCGCCGTCCGCCACGCCCAACAGCTTGTGGTAGCCGGGGATCTCCAGCAGGGCGGTGTGGGACATGGGCCGGCCCAGGCCGATGCCGGTTTCTTTATTGACTACGGCTTTCAAGATGGTAGAGGTCTGCATGAGGCCCTTTTGCAGGAAGTCCGCTTTGCCCTCCCGGACCAGCGAAACCGCCAGCTTTGCGGCCTCCTCGTCGGTTTCTGCGGGGATGATATCGCCATCGGAAATGCTGTGGCCCAGCTCCCCGCCGATTCTCAGAATATCGTCCCTGCGGCCCACCAGGACATAGCGCAGAATGCCCTCCTCTGCGGCCCGCAAAACCGCCTCCAGGGTGTGACTGTCGTGGGCGCAGGCCACGGCCACGGTTCTGGGCGCGGCCGTACCCACCTTCTCCCGGAGGGCCTGAAAGTCTTTCAGCATACCGGCCACCCTACGCGCTCACCGCGTCCCGGCCGGCCCGGTAGGCGCTCAGATTCAGCTCCCGGAACTTCTCCGGCACCGTCTCCGCGATGACCGACTCCCAGTCGATGTCGTCCATGCCAAGGGCCTTGACCATGCTTCCAAACAGGATGATATTCATGCACTTGGCGCTGCCCAGACCCTGGGCGATTTCCCCAGCCTTCAGCACGTGGCAGCGGAAGTGATTCTCCATGGCCTCCAGGCACCCCTCCGGATATTGGCACAGCCCGGCGGCGATGCTGGAGGAGGCCATCTCGTAGTCGTTGATGACCGCCACGCCGTCCGGCTTCAGGTAGTCCGCGTACCGCACTGCCTCCATCTTCTCAAAGGCCACCACGATATCCGCCGCGCCCTTGCCGATGACAGGGGAGTACACCTTCTCACCCCAGTGGACCTGGGTGGACACGCTGCCGCCACGCTGGCTCATGCCGTGGACCTCGCTCATCTTCACGTCGTACCCGGCTTTCATCAGGCCGCTGACCAGCACCTTGGCGGTGAGAATGGCCCCCTGGCCGCCCACACCCACCAGCAGCGCGCTCTTCGTCGTCTTCATGGCTCAGTTCTCCTTTCTCGCAATGGCGCTCTTGGGACAGACCTGGGCGCAGACCGTGCAGCCCACGCACTGATTGGGGTCAATTTTTGCCTTCTTGTTCTCCACCATGACCGCCGGACAGCCCACGCTGAGGCACTTCTTACACCCGATGCACTTGTCCTGGTCCACCTCGCACTTGCCGATATCGTGCTTGATGCGCTTGATGAGCAGGCAGGGCCGGCGGGCAATGATGGCCGCAGGCTCTGTGGAGGCCAGCGCGTCCTGGACCGCCTTCTCCATGGCCGCCAGGTCCTGGGGGTCCACGATGAGGATGTTCTTGTAACCGTAGGCGGCGAGGATGTCCTCAATTTTCAGCGTCTCCGCTATGTCCCCCTGGAGGGTGCGGCCGCTGCCGGGGTTGTCCTGGTGGCCGGTCATGCCGGTGATGGAGTTGTCCAGCACCACCGGGATCACATTCCCGTGGTTGTAGACGATCTCCGCCGCCCCGGTCATGCCGCTGTGGAAGAAGGTGGAGTCGCCCATGACGCCGAATACCTTCTTGTCCGTCTGCCCGGCCAGCTCGAAGGCCCTCGCCATGCCCATGGCCACGGTGAAGCCGCCGCCCATGCACACCACGCTGTCCAGAGCGTTCAGGGGCGCGGAGCCGCCAAGGGTGTAGCAGCCGATGTCCCCGGCGATGACGAAGTCCTTGTGCCTGGACATGGTGTAGAAAAATCCTCTGTGGGGACAGCCGGGGCACAGGGCCGGGGGACGGGACACGGCGGACACGCCCACGTCCACGGTCTCCGGCTTCCGGCCGAAAATGCGTTCCTGGAGCAGCTGGGGATTCAGCTCGTAGATCTTGCCCGTCAGGTCCTTGCCCACGCAGTCGATGCCAGCGGCCTTGATCTGCTCCTCCATGAAGCCGTCCAGCTCCTCGATGACGTAGAGCTTGTCCACCTTGGCGGCAAACTCCCGGATGAGCTTCATGGGCAGGGGATTGGTGAGGCCCAGCTTGAGGAAGGACGCGTCCGCCGGGAAGGCTTCCTTGGCGTACTGGTAGGCGATGGAGGCGGTGACAACGCCGATCTTTGTACCGTTCAGCTCCATCCGATTCAGCGGCGAGGTGCAGCCGTACGCCTCCAGGGCCGCCAGCGCCTCCTCCACCTTGGGGTGGTTCATCATGGCGTTGGCGGGGGAGGAGATGTACTTGCGGGTGTTGCGGGCGTAGGCGGGGACCGGACGCTCCTCCCGCTCACCGAAGCGCACCAGACCCTTGGAGTGGGAGACCCGGGTGGTGGTGCGCAGGAGCACCGGCAGGTCAAACCGCTCGGAGATCTCATAGGCCGCCCGCATGAAATCCAGGCACTCCTGGGAGTCGGAGGGCTCCACCATGGGCAGCTTGGCGGCCCTGGCGTAGTGGCGGTTGTCCTGCTCGTTCTGAGAGGAGTGCATACTGGGATCGTCGGCGGAGATGATGACGAACCCGCCGCTGACGCCGTTGTAGGCGGCGGTGAAGATGGGGTCCGCCGCCACGTTGACGCCCACGTGCTTCATGGCGCAGAGAGAGCGCACCCCGGCGATGCTGGCCCCGTAGGCCACCTCTGTGGCCACCTTCTCGTTGGGAGCCCACTCGCAGTAGAGAGCGTCCCGGTACTGGGGCAGGTTCTCGAAGATCTCCGTGCTGGGGGTCCCGGGGTAGGCCGAGCAGACCTTTACCCCTGCCTCATACGCGCCACGGGCAAGCGCCTCGTTGCCGGACAGTAAATAGCGTTCCATGAAATACCACCTTTCAACCAGATATAGAACCGAAGGTTTTGACAGCATCTATTTTATAGAGACAGGGGACTTTTGTAAAATTCGACATTGTAATAGAGGAATAAGCAACGCTTATACCGCTGGATAAAAATAAAAAGGAGCGGACCTGTACACAGCGACAGGTCCGCTCTCGCCGCCTGCCCCGGCCTCTTCTCCGGCGCCGGGCAGGTCTCTTTGGCAGGGATGTAACCCACTCAGCACAGGAGTCTGCCCAGCAGGGCCATGATCTCCTCCGAGCGGCGGTAGGACTGTTCCCCCAGCCGGGTGAACAGCTTCCGCAGACACAGGTCCATGGTTTCGTCGGCGGCGCGGCGGTAGTTGAACCCGTTGCAGGCCTCCTGGTGGTAGCAGGCCCGCAGGGACTCGGGCAGGCCGGCCAGCTCTAAGTGCTCCGAGGCCACGGCAGAGGCGTACCGGCTGCCTGTGACCAGATAGTAGGCCCCGCACAGATCCCGGGCCGCCGCCTGCTTCTCCGATGCGGCCCGGCGCAGCAGGCGGGCCGTGCTGGGATTGCGCACACAGCGGGCCAGGGCCATGCAGTGCCGGCATCCGGCCAGCTCCTCCTCCAGAAAGCCCGTGAGAACCGTCAGGGAGTCCTGGGCCTCAGAGCCCATGCAGCAGGGGTTTTTCTCCGCACCGGGCAGCAGAGCCTCGTCCCTCTGAACAGGCTGAATAGGGAGGGGAACTGGCTGGGATGGGGCGGAGGGCGGTACGCTGGGGGCGGCGCTCTCCACCCCGGAGGGTTGTTCGGCATAGGGGTCCACGCCCGGGGACACCCGCTGCCAGACCCGGTCATATACGCGGTAGTCGTAGGCGGCGGACATCTCCTGCCCGCCGTTAAAGATGGTGTTCTCCATGGCAACAGCCTCCTTTACAAGGCTATTGTATGTGGAGAATCCGGAAAATGTTATTCCTTTCCCACCTGGGAGGCCCCATTTTTCTCCGCCAGCAGGTGCTCCGCCGCCATCCGGTAGCCCTGGAAGCCGTGGCCGGCGATGGTTTTGCAGCAGGCCAGCCGGACGTAGGACACCTGCCGGAAGTCCTCACGGGAGGACACGTCGGAGAGATGGACCTCCACCGCCGGCAGGCTCACCGCCTTCAGCGCATCCAGCAGGGCAACACTGGTGTGGGTGTAGGCGGCGGGGTTGATGACAATGCCGTCCATGCGCCCGTAGGCGGACTGGATGGCGTCCACCAGGGCCCCCTCGTGGTTGGACTGGAGGATCTGGCAGGCAATACCCAGCTCATCGCAGAAGCCTCGGATATATTTCTCCAGGTCCTCGTAGGTCTGCCGGCCGTAGATGCCCGGCTCCCGTATGCCCAGCATATTCAGATTGGGTCCGTTGAGAAACAGCAGCTTCACAGCGCCTTCAACTCCTTTTCTATCTTTCCGGCGGTCTCCTGGATGGTCCCGCTGTTTTCCACCGTGATATCGGCAAATTCCCGGTACAGGGGGGCCCGCTGGGCCCACAGCTCTCCCAGATCCCTGCCCTGGGACAGGGGGCGGCCCTTTTTGGCCAGCAGGGACAGATCCCGGGTCAGGTGGACGATCACGCCGTTCTGGCGCAGGGGGGCTCGGTTCTCCCGCCGGGTGACCACGCCGCCGCCGGTGCTGATGACGCGGCCCGTCTCCCGCCCGGCCTCCCGGACAGCCTGGCTCTCCAGATCGCGGAAGGCGGCCTCCCCCTCCCGGGCAAAGATCTCCGGGATGGTCCTGCCCGCCTGCTCCTCGATCCATTTGTCCAGGTCTGTAAAGGATCTGCCCATCCGCCGGGCCAGCTCCCGGGCCACGACGCTCTTGCCGCAGCCGGGCATCCCGATCAGCACCACATTGCGCACCTGCCCCGTCAGGTCCCGGAGCACCTCCTCGGTGCGCCCGTCGGGGATGGGGCTGCCGGTGAACAGCTCCGAGGCCCGCCGGGCCTGGGCCACCAGCATGGCCAGCCCGCCGGAGCAGGGGAGGCCCCGCTCCTCCGCCGCCAGGATGAGGGCGGTGCGCAGGGGGTTGAACACCACGTCCAGCACGCCGGTGAGGCGGGGGAGGGCATCCAGGGACACCGGCGAGGCACCGTTATGGGGATACATCCCCACAGGGGTGGTGTTGATGAGGACCTGGGCGTCGGCGTGGCGGGAGAGGTTTTCGTAGTTGTCCTCCCCCTGGCGGGACACGGTGACCACCTGGGCCGCGCCCAGCTCCCGGGCGGCGGCGCAGGCGGTGTGGCTGGTGCCGCCGGAGCCCAGCACCACCACCTTTTTCCCCGCCATGTCCACGCCGGTCCGCCGGGCCAGATACATGAGGCCGTCCAGGTCGGTGTTGTACCCGATGAGGCGGCCGGCCTGGTTCACCACCGTGTTCACCGCGCCGATGGCCTGGGCCCGGGGGTCCACCTCGTCGCACAGGACCATGACCGTCCGCTTGTAGGGGATGGTCACGTTCAGACCCCGGAACGGCCTGCGCCGGAAGAGGTCCTCCACCGCCTCCGGCGGCGTGGGCAGCAGCTGGTAGTCGTAGCCCGCCAGGGCCCTGTGAATCTGGGGGGAGAAACTGTGGCCCAGCTTTTCCCCCAGCAGTCCGAACTCCATCTAAAACACCTCGCTGTAAGCCCCCAGGAAGGTGAAGAAGCCCTCCTTCTCCAGCTGGCTGAGGACGGTCTGTACGTCGTGGCTGGCCACGGAGGCGTCCACGTCAAAGTAGAAGCGGAACTCGAAATCCTTGCCCGGGATGGGGCGGCTCTCCAGCTTGCTGATGTTGATGCCCCGGGTGGCGAACTTGGCGATGAGGCTGTAGAGGGAGCCGGGCCGGTGGCTGGCGGAGGCCACAAAGGTGATCTTGTTGGCGCCCTCGTAGATCTCCAGATTCTTGGAGATGCAGATAAAGCGGGTGTAGTTGTGGTCGCTGTTGGAGACCCGGTCAGAGAGGACCGTCAGGCCGTAGAGGTCCGCGCAGGCGGCGGAGGCGATGGCGGCCAGATCACTGCGGCCGCTCTCGGCCACGTACTGGGCGGCCTTGGCGTTGTTGTCAAAGACGGTGACCTTCACGCCGCTGCTCTTGAGGAAATCGCCGCACTGGTTGAGGGCCTGCTCGTGGGCGATGACCTCCTTGATGTCCGCCTGCTTCACCCCGGGCCGGGCCAGCAGACAGTGCTCGATCTTCAGCTTCAGGCTGCGCACAATTTTGCAGTTGTACTTCTCCATCAGGTCGTAGACCTCGGTGACAGACCCGGCGGAGGAGTTCTCGATGGGCAGGATGCCGTAGCGGCACATGCCGGTCTCCACGGCCCGGAATACGCCCTCAAAGCGGCTGCAATACATGATCTGGGGCAGGGCGAACATCTTGTCGCAGGCCAGCTGGGAGTAGGCCCCCTCCACGCCCTGGCAGGCCACCACGGCCCGGTGGGGGAAGTCGGCCTGCGCCGCGGCCCGGATCTCCCGGCACAGAGGGGAGTCCCCGGTGGACAGACGGTTCTCCTGGTAGTCCCGGCTCAGCTCCAGAAGGGTGGAGTAGAGAATTTTTGTGTACTCCTGGAGCTCCTCCCCGCACAGACCTGTGACCCGGTAGAGGATGTCCCGCTCCCGGCCCGCCGCCAGAACGGGGGTATTGTGCTCCTTCTTGTAGTCCGCCACCTGCTTGACGGTCTCCATGCGCCGCTTGAACAGCGCCGCCAGCTGGTTGTCGATCTGATCCAGCTGGTCCCGGTAATCTTTCAGTTCCATGGCGATCTCCTTGACGTAGATTTTTTCTCTTCTTTTCTTTTGTGTACAAAAGAAAAGAAGCAAAAGAAAAAACTTGAGAGGCTCTGATTTGTTGGTCAGAGAGGCGTACTGGTGAAACAAAGAGGGGGGAAAATGGGGCTACTCGCCTGACAGCATATCCAGCAGCGTCAGGGCCGCTACCGCCTCAACCACCGGCACGGCCCGGGGCACGATGCAGGGGTCGTGGCGGCCGTGGATGACCAGCTTGGCCGGCTCTCCGGTCTCCAGATCCACCGTGTCCTGCTCCTTGGCAATGGAGGCGGTGGGCTTGACAGCCACGTTCACCACCAGGGGCATTCCGTTGGTGATCCCGCCCACCGCGCCGCCGGCGTGGTTGGTGCGGGTGGCAATCCGTCCGCCCTCCATCACCAGGGGGTCGTTGTGCTGGCTGCCCCGCATCCCGGCAGCGGCGAAGCCCGTGCCAAAGGACACCCCCCGCACGGCGGGAATGCCGAACAGAGCCCCGGCCAGCCGGTTCTCCACCCCGGCAAACATGGGCTCGCCCACCCCCGCCGGAAGGCCCACGGCAAAGCAGCGGATCACGCCGCCCACGCTGTCGCAGTCCATCCGCGCCGCCTCAATGGCCTGGCGCATTCTGATCCCCGCCTCTTCGCTGAACACGGGAAAGGGCTTTTGCAGCAGCGCCGCCAGATCCGGCTGGCTCACCCGGGCAAAGTCCGGGGCCGTATCCGAAATATCCGCGATCCGTTCAATGTGGGCTGCGATGGTCACATGTTGCCGCTCCAGTAGCTGGAGGGCCAGACCGCCGGCGAAGCACAGGGGGGCCGTAAGCCGGCCGGAGAATTGGCCGCCGCCCCGGATGTCGTAGCTGTCCCCGTATTTCACCATAGCCGTGTAGTCGGCGTGGGAGGGGCGGGGGGTGCGCCGGAGACCGCTGTAGTCCCGGCTGTGCTGGTCGCTGTTGCGGATGACCATGGCGACCGGCGCGCCGCAGGTCCTGCCCTCCACCAGCCCGGAGAGGATCTCCGGCTCGTCCCTCTCCTGCCGGGGGGTGGACCACCCGTTCCGGCCCGGGGCCCGGCGGGCCATGAAGGCGCTCAGCCGCTCCATGTCCGGCGCGAACCCGGCGGGCAGGCCCTCCACCACGCAGCCGATGGACGGGGCGTGGGACTGGCCGAACACCGTCACCTTCAGTCTATTGCCCAGTGTATTCACAGAACACTCCTCCTAACATGCGGTAGTCCTCCCAGAAATGGGGGTAGGACTTGGCCACGCACTCCGCCCCCAGGAGCGTCACCGGCTCCCGGCAGGCTGTGGCGGCCACGGCGACCATCATGGCGATGCGGTGGTCATTGCGGCAGTCCACGGCGCAGCCGCCGGTCAGGCCGCTCCGGCTGCGGATGGTGAGAAAGTCCGGCCCCTCCTCCGCGTCCCCGCCCAGCTGGCGGAGGGCGGAGCCGATGGCCTCCAGCCGGTCGCTCTCCTTGAGGCGCAGCCGTGCGGCCCCGGTCAGGCGGGTGACGCCGGTGCGCACCGCCGCCATCGCCGCCAGGGGCGGGGCCAGATCCGGACAGTCGGACACGTCGATCTCCACGTCCCCGGGCCAGCTCAGCCGGGAGAAGAGGTCAGCGATCACCCGGTCCCCCTGGGCGGAGTTTTGGTCCAGACCCTCCACCCGCACCGGACTGCCCAGGCTCACGGCGGCCAGCCAGAAGGCGGCCTGGGACCAGTCCGCCTCCACGGCGGCCTCACAGGGGCGGTACCGCTGGCCGCCGGGGATGAGGAAGCGGTCCTCCCGCTCCACGCCCCGGATGCCGAACAGGGCCAGGGCCTCCAGGGTCATGTCCACGTAGCCCCGGCTCTCCAGGGGGGAGGTGAGCAGGATCTCCGAGTCCCCCTCCAGCAGGGGCAGCGCGTAGAGCAACCCGGTGACAAACTGGCTGGATACGTTCCCGGGCAGGCGGTAGGTCCCCGGGGTCAGACGGCCCTCCACGGTGAGGATGCCGTTTTTCTGGTCATACCGGACGCCTTTCTCATCAAAGAGGTCAAAGTAGGGCCTCTGGGGCCGGTCCATCAGCCGCCCCCGGCCGGTGAACACCCCGCCGCCCCGGAGGACCAGGGCCAGTGGGAGGAGGAACCGGAGGGTGGAGCCGGACTCCCCGCAGTCCAGCTGCGGCAGGTCCCGGCTGTCCGTCTTCAGAGCCGCGAGGCACCGCCGGGTGGCCTGGATATCCTGGGAGTCGTCCAGATTGGCGAGGCGGCTCTCCCCCTCCGCCAGGGCGGCGCAGATGAGCAGCCGGTGGGCCTGGGACTTGCTGGGGGGCGGCGTGACGGAGCCCTGGAGCTTGGCCGGCGTGATGGTCAGATTCATAGGGCCGCCTCCACGAAGGCCCGCAGGCCCGCCATGTCCAGCCGGACGGTCCCGGCCCGGCCGATCTCCTCCAGAACCACCACATCAATACTGCCGCCGCTGCGCTTCTTGTCGGCGGTGGCGGCGTCGTAGAGCTGGTCCGCCCCATAGGGGCAGTCCGTGGGCAGACCCAGCCGCGCCACCGCCCCGGCCACCTGCTCCAGGGTCCCGGCGGGGCTGTACCCCATCCGCTCCGCCCCCCGGGCCGCCAGGACCATGCCCCTGGCTACGGCGTGGCCGTGGGTGATGGCAAAACCGCTGAGCTGCTCAATGGCGTGGCCCAGGGTGTGGCCAAAGTTGAGGATCTTCCGCTTGCCCCCCTCGAACTCGTCCTCCGCCACCACGGCGGCCTTGATCTCCACGTTCCGGCGCACCACGTCGTCGATCCGCTCCCGGAGGTCCTCGGCCATGAGGAGCCGGAGGAAGTCCCGGTCCGCGATAAGACCGTGCTTCACCGTCTCCGCCGCGCCGTCGTCAAAGACCTCCCCGGGCAGGGTGCGGAAGGTGTCCGTGTCGCAGATCACCAGCCGGGGCTGCCAGAAGGCGCCCACCAGATTCTTCCCCTCCGCCAGATCCACGGCGGTCTTGCCCCCCACGGAGGAGTCGGAGGCGGCCAGGAAGGTGGTGGGGATCTGGACATAGTCGACGCCCCGCTGGTAGGTGGCGGCGGCAAAGCCGGCCATGTCCCCGGTCACGCCGCCCCCCAGGGCCACCACAAGGTCTGAGCGGGTGAGCCGGTTTTTGGCGAAAAAGTCCAGGATTTGTCCATAGGTGGACAGATTCTTGCTCCGCTCCCCGGCGGGGAAGGTGAAGAGCAGGGGGGCGAACCCGGCTCCCTCCAGGGCCGCCAGGACCCGGTCCCCGTAGAGGGGGCCCACGGCGCTGTCCGTCACCACCGCGCACCGGCGGGATTTGGCTGCCCCGGCCAGGAGCTCCCCGGCCCGGTCCAGCAGTCCGCCGCCGATGTGGACCCCATAGGGCCTGGAGGCGCTTACCGTAACAGTGTGCATCAAATCACTTCCTATTATATATGAGGTGTCATTTCTTTCTCAGGATATCCAGGCTGTGGTTGGTGGCGCCGATGAGATCGCCCCGCTCGCAGACCGACAGGTGGTAGTTGATATAGGCATGATAGGCCGCGTCGGAGAAGCTGTCGATCTGGTCACGGATGTAGATGGAGAAGAGGTCGGAGGCCACGATCTTCACCCGCTCCAGCCCGGCCTTCCGGTTGAGCCGGTCAATATCCTCCAGCCGCACCATCTCAAAGAGGTCCGCCGGCTGGGAGATGCAGTGGTAGTCCGCCGTCACCATTCCCTTGGTCAGACAGTCCAGCATATTGCTGCCGTCGCCCTGGAAGCAGTAGTGGATGATTGTGGCTTCGTTCATGCAGTAGGCGGCAAAGAGGCGGCCGTCCGGCTTCAGCACCCGCTTGGCCTCCGACAGGACCAGCAGCTTCTCCTCCTCGGTGTAGAGGTGGTACAGGGGACCGAAGAGCAGCACCCCGTCAAAGCTCTCGTCCGGGAACCGGCTCAGGTCCATGGCGTTGCCCTGCTCCACCGGGATCTCCGCCCCGCATGCCTTCAGGTTGGCGCGGAACACCTCAATATTGTGCTCTACCAGCTCGATGGCGCGGACATGGTAGCCGTCCATGGCCAGGGCCATGGAATAAACCCCTGTGCCGGCCCCCACGTCCAGGATGGAGGCCCCGGCGGGGAGGAAGTCCCGGATATACTTCATGTTGGTGATGAACTCCACGCTGCCGTGGCGGGATTTGGTGCGCTGGTCCTCGTTGTAGTTGTTGTAGTACTCCTTGATATAGCTGGTCTCCATGTCTCTCTCCTTTCACTGGCAGTCCTTGTCAATGGCCTCCTTGATCTCCCGGGCCCGCCGGAGCATGTTTTTCAGGTTCTCCCGGTCCCCCCGGCGGATGGTGTAGGCGAAGGCGGCCAGCTCCTCCACCAAGGTGTCGATCTCCCGCACCAGCGCGTCCTGGTTCTCCAGAAACAGCTCCGTCCACATCTCCTCGTTGAGCTTGGCCACCCGGGTCATGTCCTTGAAGCTCCCGGCGGAGAAGCCCTCGAACCGGGGGGCCGAGGGGCTGCCCACGTAGGCGCAGGACACCACGTGGGCCAGCTGGGAGGTGTAGGCGATGATGTGGTCGTGCTCCTGGGGGGTGGAGAGCTGGAGCCGGGCGAAGCCCAGGCGCTGGGCCAGCTCCCAGATTTGGTCCACCGCCGCCCGGTCCCCGCCGGGATAGGGGGTGAGGATCAGGGACGCGCCCTGAAACAGCTCCGGGAAGGCGTTGGCGTAGCCGGACCGCTCCACCCCCGCCATGGGGTGGCCGCCCACGAAGGTGAAGCCGGCGTTTCGCGTCACCTCCTCCAGGGGCGTACACACCACCCCCTTCACGCCGCCGCAGTCCATGACAATGCCGCCGGGGCGGAACTGGTCCCGATGGGCGGTCACGTACGCCACCGTGGCCTGGGGATACAGGGCGATGACGACCAGCTGGCACTCCGACAGCCGGTCCGGGGTCAGGGGGGCGGAGACAACCCCCTCATCCAGGGCCCGGCCGAGGGCGGCACCGTCCGCGTCATAGCCCAGGAGGGTGCAGTCCGTGTACTGGCGGATGGCCTTGGCCATGCTGCCGCCGATGAGCCCCAGGCCCACGACGCCGACTGTATCGATCCTGTTTTTCATCATCAGGAAAAAGCGACGGCGCTGGAGAAGGAGCGATCCGCATAGGGCTGGATGGCCCGGACCTTCTCCATCATATTCGCGAATCGGTCCGGCCGCAGGCTCTGGGGGCCGTCGCACAGGGCATGCTCCGGATCGTTGTGGACCTCGATTATCAGTCCGTCCGCGCCGCTGGCCGTGGCGGCCAGGGCCATGGGGGCCACCAGCTCCCAGCGGCCCGTGGCGTGGCTGGGGTCCACCACCACCGGCAGGTGGGTGAGCTGGTGGAGCACCGGGATGACCGAGAGGTCCATGGTGTTGCGGGTGGCGGTCTCAAAGGTCCGGATGCCCCGCTCGCAGAGGATCACCTGCTCGTTGCCCCCGGCCATCACGTACTCCGCGCTCATGAGCAGCTCCTGGAGGGTGTTGGCCATGCCCCGCTTGATGAGCACCGGCTTGCGCAGCTTCCCCAGCTCCTTGAGCAGCTCGAAGTTCTGCATGTTCCGGGCCCCCACCTGGATCATGTCGATGTCCTCGAACAGGGGCAGGTGCTTCGCGTCCATGATCTCCGTCACAATGGGCAGGCCCGTGGCCTCCCGGGCCTTCAGCAGCAGCCGGATGCCCTCCTCGTGGAGACCCTGGAAGGCGTAGGGGGAGGTGCGGGGCTTGAAGGCTCCGCCACGGAGGACCTGGGCCCCCGCCGCCTTCACCGACTGGGCCACGGAGATGATCTGCTCCTCCGTCTCCACGGAGCAGGGACCCGCCATGACCAGGAAGTGGCCGCCGCCGATCTTCGCGCCGTTGGCCAGGGTGATAACCGTGTCCTCCTCGTGGAACTTCCGGTTGGCATTCTTGTAGGGTTCCTGGATCCGCTTGACGGTCTCCACGATGTCCAGGGCCAGGATGCTCTCCATGTCCACCCGGGAGGTGTCCCCCACCAGGCCCACGATGGTGTGGTTCTCGCCCACGGATTTGTGGAGCTCCAGGCCCATGCTGCGCAGCCAGCTCTCGAACAGCTCCACCTGCTGGCGCTCCGCGGTCTTTTTGAGAATAACAATCATTGTACGTTCGCTCCTAACTTTGTAAAATGTGGAATTTTGAAAACAAAAAGGCCCTACGGTGTTGTTTCACCGTAGGACCTGGAATGGAGGATCCTTATTCCGCCTCTTGACCGCAGCAAAACAACCCTTATCTACTTGTGCAGATAAAGGTAAAGTAGAAGTAAGCGGCGTTGAGGAGCATGGAAGTCATGGGAAATACCTCGTTTCAAAAACTATGGGCATTGTAGCACGGTTTTTTTCCGTTGGCAAGAGGAAATATCAAAAAAATAAGAAAAAATTTTCTTGCCGCCATTTACGAAAACTTCACCAATCCATCGGATTGTGTGATATAATAGAGGCGTTTGATTTGATACGATTTACATATGGGGTGAGAGTATGAGCGCATTTGTCCGGTTTGACCGGGTGAAAAAGGTCTACCACATGGGAGAGGTGGAGATAGAGGCCCTGCGGGACGCCACCTTCTCCGTGGAAAAGGGGGAGCTGTGCGTCATCGTGGGGCCCAGCGGCGCGGGGAAGACCACGCTGCTGAACATCCTGGGGGGCATGGACACCCTCAGCGAGGGGCGGGTCTTTCTGGGGGAGGAGGAGATCTCCGCCTACAACGCCCGGCAGCTGACCGCCTACCGCCGCCACGATATCGGTTTTGTCTTCCAGTTCTACAATCTGGTCCCCAACCTCACGGCGCTGGAGAACGTGGAGCTGGCGGCCCAGATCTGCCGGGAACCCCTGGACGCGGCGGAGGTGCTGCGCTCCGTGGGTCTGGAGAACCGCCTCTCCAACTTCCCCGCCCAGCTCTCCGGCGGGGAGCAGCAGCGGGTGGCCATCGCCCGGGCCCTGGCGAAGAATCCGAAGCTGCTGCTGTGCGACGAGCCCACCGGCGCTTTGGACTACAGCACTGGCAAGGCCATCCTCAAGCTCCTCCAGATCATGAGCCGCCGGGAGGGCATGACGGTGGTGATTATCACCCACAACAGCGCCCTCACCGCCATGGCGGACCGGGTGATCCAGGTGAAGAACGGCACTGTGACCTCGGTGGAGTACAATGACCGGCCCATCCCGGTGGAGGAGATCGAATGGTAAGGATACTCCTGCGCTCCGCCCTGCGGGAGATCCGCCAGAGTCTGGGCCGCTATCTGGCCATACTGGCCATCGTGGGGCTGGGAGTGGGCTTCTTCGCCGGCCTGCGCATGTGCCAGCCTGCCATGATGGACACCGGCGTGGCCTATCTGGACCGGCAGCGGCTCTACGACTTCCGTCTGCTCTCCACCCTGGGCTTCACCGGGGAGGACGTGGCGCGGTTCGCGGAGCTGGAGGGGGTGACGGCGGCCAGGGGGGCGGTGTACGCCGACTTCCTCACCGAGACAGGGGACGGTCGGGAGACGGTCCTCAAGGCCCACGCCCTCACCGACAGCGTCAACCTGCCCAGCCTGAAGGCGGGGCGGATGCCGGAGGCGGCCAACGAGTGCCTGGGGGATGCCAGGTACTTCACCGAGGACATGCTGGGCATGGTCCTGCCGGTGCTGGACAGCAACGACGAGGACACCCGGGAGCTTTTGCGCTATGACAGCTACACAGTGGTGGGACTGACCTGGTCCCCCATTTACCTCAACTACGAGCGGGGGACCAGCTCCATCGGCTCAGGCAGCGTGGGAGGCTTTGTGCTCATCCCGGAGGAGGGGTTCGACAGCGAGGTCAGCTATGAGATCTACCTGACCATGGACAACCCGCCTCCAGCCTACTCCACGGCCTATGACAGCTGGCTGGACGGCTTCCGGCCAGCGGTGGAGGCGCTGCTGGAGGAGCGGGCGGAGCTCCGCTTTGACGACCTCTACAGCGAGGCCATGGGTGAGATCCAGGACGCGGAGCTGGAGATTGCCGACGGCTGGAGGGAGTACTTCGACCAGCGGGGCAATGCGGAGGAGGAGCTGGACGACGCCTATCAGGAGCTCACCGACGGCGAGGAGGACTATGCCCAGGGTCAGCGGGATTACGAGCAGGGCCGCCGGGACTACGCCCAGGGCCAGCGGGACTACGAGCAGGGCAGGCTGGACTACGCCGAGGGCGTGAAAAAGGTGGAGGACGCGAGGCAGGAGTTGGCCGACGCGGAGCGGGAGCTGGCCGATGGGGAACAGGAGCTGGCCGACGCCCGGCGGGAGCTGGACGAGGGCTGGGCGGAGTTTCGCAAGGCCCAGGCGGAGGTCCAGCAGGAGCTGGCGGACGCCTATGAGAAGCTCACCGACGGCGAGCGGGAATATGAGGAGGGCCTGAAGGAGTACGAGGACGGCCTGCGGAAACTGGAGGATGCGGAGGACCAGCTGGCGGAGGGGGAGCGGGAGCTCCAGGACGGCGAGCGGGAACTGCGGGACGGGGAGCGGGAGCTGGCTGCGGCGGAGGCCCAGCTGGCGGACGCTGCCGCCCAGCTCCAGGACGCCCGGCGGCAGCTGGACGAGTCCCAGGCCCAGCTCCAGAGCGCCAAGACCCAGCTGGACCAGGGGGAGGCCTCCTACGGCCAGCTGAACACCCTCTACGAGACCGCCAGCGCGGCGGCGGGACAGTACAACATGAGCGCGGAGGCGCTGATTGCCGCCCTGGGGGCCAATCCGGACATGGCCGCCGGCGTGCCGGGGGCGGCGGAGCTGCTGGCCGGCTGGGCCGCGGCGGAGAGCCAGCTGGGCGCGCCCCTGACCGCCGGAACCCTCTCCGGCCTCCGCACCACCCTGGACCAGAGCAGGGAGCAGTACCAGTCCGGCTTGGCCCAGTACGAGCAGGGCCTGCGGGACTACCAGGCGGGTCAGGCGGAGTATGAGAGCGGGGCCGCCCAGATTGCCGCCGCCCGCCGGGAGGTGGAGGAGGGCCGCGCCGAGCTGGAGCGGGGCCGCCGTGAGCTGGAGGAGGGCCGGTCAGAGCTGATTCAGGGCCGCCGGGACCTGGAGGACGCCAAGATTCAGCTCTCCGACGCCCGAAAGGAGCTGGACGACGGCTGGGCGGAGTACTACAGCGGCAAGCAGGAGGCTGAGGCGGAGCTGGACAAGGCCTACCGGGAGCTCACCGACGGGGAGAAGGAGCTGGAGGAGGGCATTCTGGAGCTGGAGGACGGCCGGCGGAAGGTGGCCGACGGACAGAGGGAGCTTGCCGACGCGGAGCAGGAGCTTGCTGACGCGGAGGCGGAGCTTGCCGACGCGGAGCAGGAGCTTGCCGACGCGAAGGCGGAGCTGGACCGGGCCCCCGGGGAGCTGGAGGACGCCCGAAAGGAGCTGGACGACGGCTGGAGCGAGTACAACGACGGCCGGGCGGAGGCGGATGAGAAATTCGCCGACGCGGAGCGGGAGCTGACGGACGCGGAGCTGGAGGTGGCGGACGCCTACGAGACCCTCAAGGACCTCAAGCGGGCCACCACCTACGCCCTCACCCGGGAGGAGAACACGGGCTACGTCTGCTTTGACAACGATACATCCATTGTGGCCGCCATCTCGGTGGTGTTCCCGGTGTTCTTCTTCCTGGTGGCGGCCCTGGTGTGCATGACCACCATGACCCGCATGGTGGACGAGCAGCGCACACAGATCGGCGTTCTGAAGGCCATGGGCTATTCAGGCGGCCAGATCATGTCCAAATACCTCTTCTATTCCGGTTCTGCGGCCCTGGCGGGCAGCGCCGTGGGCTATGCCCTGGGCTCCACCGCCCTGCCCTGGATTATCTGGGAGATCTACGGCATGATCTACGGCTTTGCGCCCCTCAACCAGATCTTCCTGCCCCGGCTGGCCCTGGTGTCTTTCGCTGCGGCCCTGCTGTGCTCCATGGGGGCCACCTGGCTGGCCTGCCGGGTGGAGCTGCGCCGGCAGACGGCGGAGCTCATCCGGCCCAAGACCCCCCGGGCGGGCAAGCGGGTGTTTCTGGAGTACATCACCCCCCTGTGGCGGCGGCTCAGCTTTCTCCACAAGGTGTCGGCCCGGAATGTGCTGCGCTACCGGAGCCGCCTGGTGATGATGGCTCTGGGCATCGGCGGGTGCACGGCCCTGCTGTGCACCGGCTTCGGCATCCGGGACTCCATCGCCTCCGTGGCGGACGACCAGTTCGGGGAGATCACCCTCTACGACTACGCGGTCACCTTCCAGGAGGGTCAGACGCCCAAGAGCGTTGCGGCCTACCTGGAGAAGTACGGCTGGAGCGCGGAGGAGGGCCTGCTGGTCCACAGCGGCAGCGTGGACGTGGCCAAGGGCTCCTCCACCAAGTCCGTGTATCTGGTGATCTCCGCTACGGACAGCCTGGACGGGTTCCTCTCCCTCCACAGGGGGGAGGAGGCCATCCCCTACCCCGGAGACGGGGAGGTGGTCCTCAACCGGGGGCTGGCGGAGAGCCTGGGCGTGGCCCAGGGGGACACGGTCCTGCTGCGGAGCGACGACTTGGGTGAGCTGGAGGCCACGGTGTCCGCTGTCTCGGACAACTACGTCTTCAACTACGCCTATCTCTCCGCGGATACCTACCGCCAGCAGACCTGGGATTGGCCGGACTTCAACACCCTCTACGTCCTGGCCCATGAGGGGGCGGACCCCTACGAGGAGGGGGCCCTGCTGCTGGAGGACGAGGACGTGGGCAGCGTGACGGTGAACGAGGCCAGCCGCAGTCAGGTGGACAGTATGCTCTCCCGGCTGGACTACATCGTCATTGTGGTGGTGCTGTGCGCGGCGGCCCTGGCCTTCATCGTGCTCTACAACCTGACCAACATCAACATCACCGAGCGCATCCGGGAGATCGCCACCATCAAGGTCCTGGGCTTCTACCAGAACGAGGTGGCGGCCTACGTGTTCCGGGAGATCATCACGCTCTCTGTGCTGGGCAGTCTGGTGGGACTGGGCATGGGCAAGGCCCTCCACGCCTTTGTGATGGAGCAGATCCGGATCGACGCCATGTTCTTTGCCTGCCGGATCTCGCTCTGGAGCTACGCCATCAGCTTCCTGATGACCATGCTCTTTACGGTGCTTATCTCTGCGGCCATGCGCCCCCGCCTGCGGAAGATCGACATGGCCGAGTCCCTGAAATCTATTGAATAAAAAGTTCCCCCGGTCCAGCGCTGGACCGGGGGAGGGAGGATTGCCATGCTGAAAATAGCCCTGCTGCAAATCGCGCCCGGGGACACCCTGGAGGAGAACCTGAAAAAAGGGACGGAGTACTGCCGGCGGGCCGGGGCCCTGGGGGCGGACATCGCCCTGTTTCCGGAGATGTGGAGCAGCGGATACCGCATCTATGGCCGGCCTGTGGAGGAGTGGACGGCGGAGGCCGTGCCGGTGGACGGGGCGTTTGTCAGCGCCTTCGGCGATCTGGCCCGGGAGCTCCATATGGCCATCGGGATCACTCTGCTGGAGCGCTGGGAGGGGGGAGGACCCAGGAATACCCTGGTGCTCTTTGACCGCTTCGGGGAGCGGCGGCTGGTGTACGCCAAGGTCCACACCTGCGACTTTGAGGCGGAGCGGTATCTGACGGCGGGGGAGGACTTCTATACCGCCGCGCTGGACACGGCCCGGGGGGCGGTGAAGGTGGGGGTCATGATCTGCTATGACCGGGAGTTTCCCGAGAGCGCCAGGATCCTGATGCTGAAGGGGGCGGAGCTGATCCTCGTGCCCAACGCCTGCCCCATGGAGATCAACCGACTCTCGGAGCTGCGGGCCCGGGCCTACGAGAACATGGCAGCCATTGCCACCTGCAACTACCCGGACATGGTCCCTGACTGCAACGGCGGCTCCAGCGTCTTTGACGGCGTGGCCTACCTGCCCCAGCTGGAGGGCTCCCGGGACACCTGCATTTTGCAGGCCGGCGGGGAGGAGGGGGTCTATCTGGCGGAGCTGGATCTGGAGCAGCTGCGGGCCTACCGCCGGCAGGAGGTTCAGGGCAACGCCTACCGCCGCCCCTCGAAATACGGTCTTCTGGTGGATTCCGGGAGGAACGAGCCGTTTATCAGGGCGGACTATCGCGGATAGAGAAGTAAGATGGTTTACAAACCTTGTGTAGATAAAGATGCAAGCAAAAAACGCAGAAATAAAATTTTTCAATGCGGAAGAAAAGACAGAGTTGCAACGAGTAAAGCGAGAAAAAGTTGGATTTTTCAAAACGGTCTCTCATTTGAAAAATTTTACGCACCAGAGATGCAAAAACCGCCTTTTGCGAACGGAGTAAACTCGCTATCAACCAACCCCAGGGCAGTCGGCCTTTGCCGGCAGCCCTGGGGAATTTACTTTTTCTGCCATTGTTACATTTGCTTCGTTTGTCTCTGATTCTTTGGTGGTAATGGTAATAGCTTTATCAATGCCTTTCGAGTATACTTGCGTTGCAATCAGCGGAAAGGAGAGAACACCATGCTAGAGACTCTTACCGCCAGCCGCAGCTATCCCAATCTATCAGATGTAAATCACAGTTAAAGATATTATATTTTTTCTCACTTATCTTATCCCTTTTTCTCATTTATCTTGTCGCGCTACACCCGGCCCCTTGCATCCGCTGGGAAAGTATAGTATATTTGAGAAAACAGACAAAGAGGTGTTGTACCAATGAAAAGAAGATTCTATTTGGCGGCCCTGGCGGCGTGCCTGCTCCTCGCAGCCTGCGGCAAAGCCAGTCAGCCCCCGCCCCGGCCGGAGGAGCCCGCCCCGCCGGAGGAGCGGCGGGAGGAGGAGGCTCCCTCGCTGGGGAGCCTGACGGTGGAGCTGGTGGCCTCCTGGGAGGAGGCGGACCGGCTGCTGGAGAGTCTGGACCAGCTCTCCGGCCTGCTGGGGGAAGCCCTGGCGGAGCAGGGCTGCGTCCTGGACGAGGTCCGGGTCACCCTCAGCACCGCCGGCGGCGTGACGGCAGACGCTCTGGCGGAGGGGGGCGTGGACGCGGCGTGGCTGCCGGCGGAGGATTTTTCCGCCTGCGGGGACAAGGCCCAGGCCGTGCTGGCCCAGGAGACCGGCGGCGGCGTGGCGGCGGTAACTGCGGCCAGGGAGGAGCTGGACGGGGAGTTCCAGGCCCTGCTGGTCCGGGCGGTGCTGGACACGGAGCCGGGCCAAGCCTTCCTCCAGCTCTACTGCCCCGGCGGGACCTACGCGCCGGCGGAGGGGACAGGCTATGGGGAATAACAAGCTGCGCCTGCTGTACGTGGCCCGGCTCTTCTGGGAGCGGACCGATGAGGAGCACACGGTCACGGTCAACGACATCATCCGGCACCTGGAGGGCCTGGGCGTCTCTGCGGAGCGAAAAACGGTGTACGACGACCTGGAGCTGCTGCGGACCTTTGGCCTGGACATCGTCCGCACCAGGACCAAGACCCACAACTACTACCTGGGCCAGCGGACCTTCCAGCTGCCGGAGCTGAAAATGCTCATTGACGTGGTCCAGGCCTCCCCCTTTCTGACGGTGAAGAAGAGCATGGAGCTCATCGCCAAGCTGGAGGGGCTGGCCAGCGCGGCCCAGGCCGGGAGCCTGCGGCGGCAGGTCCACGTGCTCAACCGGGTGAAGACCCGGAACGAGCAGCTCTACTACAACATTGACGGCATCCATCAGGCCATCAACCAAAATCGATGCGTCAGCTTCCGGTACTTCGACTGGTCCATCCGGGGGGAGCGGATCTACCGCCACGGGGGGAAGGTGTACCGGGAGTGCCCGGCGGCCCTGTGCGTGGACAGGAACTACTATCTGGTGACCTACCGGCCGGAGGAGGGGAAGTTCATCCACTTCCGGGCGGACCGGATCGGGGACCTGCGGGTCACGGACCAGCCCCGGCCCCCGCTGCCGGAGGACTTTGATCCGGCCAGCTACGTCCGGGCCATCTTTGACATGCACAGCGGGGACACCCAGCTGGTGACCCTGGAGCTGGACAGCCGCCTGCTCAACGTGGCCATGGACCGCTTCGGCCGGGACGCCCACTACCGGAACGGGCCCGGGGACACGGTGCTGGTGACCGCCCGGGTGGAGGTGAGCCCCACCTTCCTCAGCTGGGTGCTGTGCTTTGGCGGACAGGCCCGGATTCTGGAGCCGCCCGCAGTCCGGGAGGCCCTGCAAAGGCTGGCGGAGGAGGCTCTGGCCATGTATGGGGCGAAAGAGGAGCAGTGAGGGGGATTTTTCCCGGAGAGGTGACGGATGAGAGAGGATTTTACCCATTTTGACGATACCGGCCGGGCCCGGATGGTGGACGTGGGGGAGAAGAGGCCCACCCGCCGCCGGGCCCTGGCGGGGGGCCGAGTGTACGTGAGCCGGGAAACGCTGGCCCTCATCCGTGGGGGCGGCATCAAGAAGGGAGACGTGCTGGCGGTGGCCCAGGTGGCAGGGATCATGGGGGCCAAGCGGACGGCGGAGCTGATCCCCATGTGCCATCCGGTGCAGGTGGACGGTATCGAGCTGACCCTGGCCCTGGATGGGGACCGCTGCTGCGTGGACATCCGGGCGGAGGTGCGCTGCGATGGCCAGACGGGGGTGGAGATGGAGGCCCTGACGGCGGTGTCCGCAGCGGCCCTCACGGTCTACGACATGTGCAAGGCCGTGCAGCGGGACGCGGTGATCTCGGACATCCGGCTGCTGGAGAAGACTGGCGGCGTTCACGGGGATTTTCGGAGGGAGGAGACGACATGAGCTATACGGCGGCGGTGCTGACCGTCAGCGACAGGGGATTTCGCGGGGAGCGGCGGGACGAAAGCGGTCCGGCCGTCCGGGCCATCCTGGAGGAGGCGGGCTGGGAGGTGGTCCATACCGCCATTCTCCCCGACGAGAGGGAGGAGATCCGTGCGGCCCTGGAGGACTGCGCGGACCGGCTGGGGGTGAATCTGGTCCTGACCACCGGCGGCACCGGCTTCTCCCTCCGGGATGTGACCCCGGAGGCCACCCTGGCGGCGGCGGACCGGGAGGCCCGGGGCATCCCGGAGGCCATGCGGGCGGAGAGTATGCGCATCACCCCCCGGGGGTGCCTGTCCCGTTCTGCGGCGGGCATCCGGGGCCGGACGCTGATGGTGAACCTGCCGGGCAGCGAGAAGGCCGCCCGGGAGAACCTGCTGGCGGTGCTGGGGGCCCTGGGCCACGGCGTTGAAATGCTCCTCTCCGCCGGTTCGGCGGACTGCGCTGCGCCGGCCGCAGGGAGAACCCCGCCCTCCATGGACCAGTGGCTGCGGGAGGCCAAGGCGTGTCCGGAGGCGGGGCGGATCGGGATGTACCTCACCCACAACGGCGTGGTCCGGGAGACCGCCCGCGCCGCTGTCCGGGAGGGGGCCCGGACGGAGCCGGTGAGGGGAATGCGCTTCTCCTGTGACCGGGAGAAGCTGGAGGCGGCTCTGGCGGAGACCCGGGGGATGGAGGGGGTGTACTATGTCCGGGCGTGGCTCAACGAGGGGGAGCTGAAGCCCGGCGAGGACATCATGTACGTCCTGGTGGGCGGCGACATCCGCCCCCGGGTGGAGGCGGCGCTGCGATTCCTGGTGGGGAAGCTCAAGGGGGAGTGCGTCCGCGAGGAGGAGCTCTTTGGGTGATATGCCGCCGCCGGAATATCGGGGGAAATAAAAAGAGAGGCCGTCAAGGGGTCAGTCCCTTGACGGCCTCTCTCCGCCGTAAAATTCCAGAAATTTCCTTGTCTCCGGCCGCTCCGGCGCGAAGAGCACCTGTTTGGCGGGTCCGGACTCCCACAGCTGTCCATTGTAGAGGAACAGCGCCTCCTCCGCCATCCGGCGGGCCTGCTGGAGGTCGTGGGTGACGAGCAGGGCCGCGCAGCCCGTCTCCCGCCGGTAGGCCTCCACCAGCCGCTCCGCCAGAATGGCGGATTCCATGTCCATGGAGGCGGTGGGCTCGTCCAGAACCAGCAGCTCCCAGGGCCGCATGAGCACACGGGCCAGGGCCATCCGCGCGGTCTCGCCGCCGGAGAGCCTGTCCGCCCGACGGCCGGCCAGGGATGTGAGTCCCAGGGCCTCCATCAGCGCCTCCGCCCTGGCCGGATCCCCGCCGGGGAGGAGGAGGTTCTGCCGGACCGTGAGGCGGAAGGCGAAGCTCTTCTGGGGCATATACCCCACCTGACAGGGCGATTCCAGCGCCGGGCCGTCCCCGTCGGGCCGGATTGCGCCGGCGGTCAGCCGGGCGAGGGTGGACTTGCCGCTGCCGTTGGCCCCCACCACGGCGCAGATGGTCCCGGGCGCAAGGGTCAGGCCGGGGAAGCGCAGGACGGTCCGGCCGCCGTAGGTCTTGGCGCAGGCGTGGATTCTCATCGGCTCAGCCTCCCTTGCAGCAGGGATACTGCGGCGTTCACCAGCAGGGAGACAGCCATCAGGATGATCCCCAGGGCAATGCCCATGGAGAAGTTCCCCTGGTTGGTGTACTGCATGATGGCGGTGGTCATCACGTTGGTCTTCCAGGCAATGGCTCCGCCCACCATGGACACAGCGCCCACCTCGGCAATGGCCCGGGCAAAGGCCAGGAGGTAGGTGGAGAAGATGGGGTAGACGCACTCGTTGACCAGCAGCAGGAAGGTTTTTCCCGCGCCCAGGCCCAGGCCCAGGGCGGTCTCCCGGACCGCCGGAGCCGCGCCGGAGACGCAGGTCTCCAGATTGCCCGCCACCAGGGGCGTGATGAGCAGCACCTGAGCCAGGACCATGATGGGCGCTGTGAACAGCAGCTTCAGCCCCCCGAAGGGGCCCACCCCGGAGAACAGCAGGTACAGCGCCAGTCCGCACACCACCGGAGGCGTGCCCATGAGGGTGCGGTTGAGGACCACCAGGGCCTGCCGCCCCCGGAACCGGCAGGCGCCCAGCCAGATGCCCAGGGGAACCCCCAGCAGCAGGGCGATGAGGGAGCTGGAGAGGCTGGTTCTGGCCGTCACCAGCAGAATATTCCCCAGCTCCCGGTCCCCGCTGAGGATCAGGGCCGCCGCCTTTGCCAGAGCCGTCTGCACAGGGCGTTCCTCCTCTCCATAAAGGGGCGTGCGCCCCGGTTTGTTTTAGGGCATGTTTGAAAATTGTCAACACGCCCAAACAGCAGGCCTTTTTCCGCCATACTGCGTTAAATTTTCTTGTCATACGACAGTATGCCTGCGAAAATTTGCCTTGTCTGGCAAAAAAATTCCTTGCTGTTGGGCATATCGCCAATTATCAAACAAGCCCTAGCCCATGATACCACCATTGGCCTGGAAGGTCAAGAAGGTGGCCTTGTCCGTGAGGATGTAGCCCCCCAGCTCCTCGGCCATCACAAGACACGCGCCCATGCCGGCGTTGGCGGAGGTGTACCAGCTGGTATATTGGGCAAAGCTCTCCGCCTGGGCGGTGATGCCCAGCTCCTCGGGCCACAGGGACAGCTCCATGGTGTGGGTGCCGGAGAGGTCCCCCCGGGAGAGGAAGGGGTATTCCCCGTCCGCAATGGCGGCAAAGGCCTCCGGGACGCTGGCGCAGTCCCTCACCCCGGCGGGATCACCGGCGGGACCGCACAGGACGAAGTAGTTGTACAGGAAGGAGAGCCGCTCCCTCTGAAAGCCGGGCAGCACATAGGAGAATCCCGCCTCCACAAAGACCTCCTCCTGGCTCCTGGCGTGGACCAGGATGAGGTCCGCGTTGCCGTACCTGGCGGCGGCGATGGCCTTGCCGGTGCCGGCGGAGTGGACCTCCACAGTGTAGCCGTACTTCTCCTCAAACACCGGCAGCAGGCTGCCCAGCAGGCCGGAGTCGTTGACAGAGGTGGTGGTGGACATGCGGATGGTCCGGGTCTCCTCGGTGGCCGGGGCGATTTCGCCCGTATAGGCGGGCGCGCCGTCCAGAGGGCGGAAGAGGCTGTCCCCGAAGTCCGCCTGACCGTATTGGGCGGCCAGGGCCATGCCCTCCGGGGAGAGGAGCCAGCAGATGAGGGCCCGGGCTCCGGCGGTGTTGACGGCCACGCCGCTGGCAGCATTGCCGCTGGCGTCAGCAAAGGGGGCGTCGGGGTTCACCGCCAGCAGGGTGTAGATGTTGACCATGCTGGGGTCCTCCTCCTTGAGGACTACAGTGTTAACGGGGGAGGACTCGTTGGTCCTCTGGATGCGAACGCCGCAGGAGGTGAGGAGCAGACACGCCGCCAGAGCGGCCAGATAGAATCTCGTCTTCATGATTGCAGCGTCCTCCGTCTGTTTTTCCCAAACTATACTATATTTTCCCAGCGGATGCAAGGGTCCGGATTGAGGGATCGGGAATTTGCTGTTGTCTTCCGGAACAGGAGGGGATATAATAGAGAGGATAATTCCTGAAATTTTTATCTGCGTCCAGGGGAGGGGAGAGGGCGTGAAGGACACATTTGAGCGGGAGATCACCTATCTGCGGATCTCCCTGACAGACCTGTGCAACCTGCGGTGCGCCTACTGTATGCCGCCGGAGGGGGTGAAAAAGAAGCCCCGGGAGCAGATCCTCTCCCTGGAGGAGATTGCCGGGATTGCCCGGGAGGCGGTGGGGCTGGGGATCAAAAAGATCCGCCTCACCGGCGGCGAACCGCTCTTGAGACCGGGCGTTCTCCCCCTGTGCCGGGAGCTGCGGCGGATTCCCGGCCTGCGGGAGCTGACCCTGACCACCAACGGTCTCCTGCTGCCGGGGATGGCGGGGGAGCTGAGGGACGCGGGGGTGGACCGGGTGAACATCAGCCTGGACACCCTGGACCCGGAGAAGTACCGCCGAATCACCCGGGGCGGCTGTCTGGAGGAGGCGCTGGCGGGGCTTCAGGCGGCCAGGGCCGCAGACCTGACGCCGCTGAAGCTCAACTGTGTGCTCATCGGCGGGTTCAACGACGACGAGATCCCCGCCCTGGCGGCCCTGACGGAGAGGGAGCCGGTGGAGGTGCGCTTTATTGAGCTGATGCCCATCGGGGATACCGCGGGCTTTGGCCCGGAGGCCTATCTGCCCTGCCAGACGGTGCTGGAGCGTCTGCCCCGGCTGGAGCCGGTGGAGGGGGCCGGCGTGGCGGAGCGGTTCCGCCTGCCGGGGGCGGCGGGGACAGTGGGGCTCATCCGGCCCCTGAGCCGGTGCTTCTGTGCGCAGTGTGACCGCATCCGCCTGACTGCGGACGGGCGGCTCAAGCCCTGCCTCCACTCCAGGGAGGAGATTTCCGTCCGTGGGCTCCACGGTCCGGCCCTGCGGCGGCGGCTGGAGCAGGCGATCCTTCGCAAGCCGGCGCGGCACGGGGAGCTCTCCGCCTCCGTCCGCTCATCGTCCGCCAGAGACATGAACAGGATCGGGGGGTGAGGGGGCCGGCGGCGCTGCTTTTTGGGTATGCCGCTTTGAAGACTGAAACCAGCCGGTCCTGCTCTGATCGGTTAAAAAATGGACGGCAGCGCTTGCTGCCGTCCATTCAAGATAATTTTCCTCTGTAGCCCTGCGGCATACGCTTGATGAAGCTGCTGGGGAATTTTTATGTATGGGACTTACAGCGCGGAGTAGCCGAACTTGTCCACCACCGCGTCTACCTCCAGCCCCTGCTTGCACAGGGGGCAGTCCTGGGGAGAGTGGCTGGCATAGCCCGGGAGGTCCCCGGTGTTGAACAGAGACACCACCTTCGCGCCGTCAATCTCCGCCAGGTGGCTGTAGATGGAGGCTATACCGGCCACACTGCCGCCGTAGTAGCGCACGCACCGCATGGCCTTCTCCACGGTGCTGCCGGTGGTGATGGAGGCCAGCAGGACCAGCACGTTCTTGCCCTCCAGCATAAAGCGGGCATTGTCACGGAAGATCAGCTGTCCGTTGGAGCTGACGTTCTCCCGCAGGAGGTAGATCTCTTTCCCCTGGTTGACCGAGCCGTAGCCCTCCTGGGTCAGCCGCCGGGCAAGGCATGTGCCGATGACACGGGTGCCGTCCATGCACAGGATGGTGTCCACCATGGCATAGGGCAGCCGCTGGGCCAGCTGCTGGGCCACAGCCTCCGCCTCCCGGAGGCTGGACTGCTGTCTGGTCACGTCAATGAAGTAATTGATGTGGCTGTGTCTGGTAGCGAAGTGGCCCTGGGCCACCCGCAGCGTCACATCTCCCACACAGACAGGAATTTTGAAAAACTTAGGTTCCATGAACATACCTCCTTTTTTGCCCGTAAGGAAGCGCTCCCTCTCCTTCGGTTGTCTAACTATACCACACTTGGGCGCTAATGTCCAGGATTTTTTGTGTGCTTATACCAAAGTGTGCAATTTGACGTTTTTTCTCCTGCACCTTGACAGCGCCTTGAAAATAAAGTATATTAGAAACATCTTAATTACTTATCAAGGAGGACAATATGGCACTGTCAAAGAGACTGGCCCGGGTGGGCCGGGAATGCGTGGCCTGCGGGACCTGTATGAAGGTCTGTCCCCGCTCGGCCATCCGCGTGGTCTCGGGCGTGATCGCCCGGGTGGACGGGATGCTGTGCGTGGGCTGCGGGAGGTGCGCCAAGGTCTGCCCGGCGGACGTGATCGGCATAGTGGAGAGGGGGGAGGAGGCGTGAAAAACGTGAAGAAGAAGTGGTACGACTACCTCTGGATCGGCGAGCTGCTGTACTGGGTTCTGGGCCTGTGCAATATCCTCTTCGCCTGGCTGGGGATGCTGTTTTTCACCATCCCCCTGCTGGTGGCGCTGATCGGCGGCAGCAAGGCCTACTGCAACCGCTACTGCGGCCGGGGCCAGCTCCTGAGCCTTCTGGGCCAGAAGCTGTCCCGGAACGCGCCGCCGCCACGGTTTTTGCGCACCCGGTGGTTCCGATACAGCTTTCTGGCCTTCTTCATGGTCATGTTCGGCCTGATGCTGCGGAGCACTTACATGGTCTTCGCCGGAGCGCCCCTGCGGCAGGCGGTGACCCTGCTGTGGGTCTTCAAGCTGCCCTGGAACTGGGCACAGGTGGACATGGTGGCCCCCTGGATCGCCCAGTTCGCCTTCGGCTTTTACGGCGTTATGCTGACCTCCACGGTGCTGGGCCTTGTGACGATGGCGCTGTTCCGGCCCCGGTCCTGGTGCGTCTACTGCCCCATGGGGACCATGACCCAGGGCGTCTGTATGCTCAAACAAAAGAAGGAGGACGGCGGCTGTGGAGGAGAAGGCCAAAAAGATTGCGGAGCTGCTGCGGCTTCTCGCCAATGAGCACCGGCTGCTGATCCTGTGCGCCCTGGGAAAGGGCCCTATGAGCGTAGGGGAGCTCCACCGTTTTACGCCCAATATCTCCGCCTCCGCCCTGTCCCAGCACCTGAACCAGCTGCGGACAGCGGGGATTCTGGACTCGGAGAAGCAGGGGATGAACGTCATCTACCGGATCCAGGACCAGCGGGCGGCAGCCCTGCTGGAGGCAATCCGGGAGTACTATTGCGGGGACTGAGTCCCCGTGACAAGCTGACCCAACAGAGGGTGCGCCGCCGGCGCACCCTTTTTCTCACATAAAGTGGTTGACAATGTAGACCAACTGTGATAAGATAGGTCTACAAAGTAAACCAAAGGAGGAAATACAGATGGAACAGATCAAGCTGACTGGTGGGGAGTGGAGCGTACTGGACTGCCTGTGGGCGGAGAGCCCTCAGACGGTGATGCAGCTGGTGTCCAAGCTGGGGGAGCGGGTGGGATGGGCCAAGAGCACCACCATCACCACCCTGCGCCGCATGGAGGAGAAGGGGCTGGTCCACTGCCAGATTGTTGGCAAGGGAAAGTCCTATACACCTGCTGTAGAACAAGAGCAGGCGGTGATTTCTGAGACGCGGAGCTTTCTGGATCGGGTGTACCAGGGCAGCGTGGGCCTGATGATGAGCGCCATGGCCCGGCGGCAGGAGCTGAGCCGGGAGGAGATCGCCCAGCTGCGGGAGATTCTGGAGAGAGCGGAGGAGGGGAGAGAAAAATGACGGTGTTACATTGGATCCTGTCAGCCAGCGGGCTGATCCTGGTGGTGCTGGCCCTGCGGGCCCTGTTGGGCCGCCACATCAGCGCTGCCATGCGCTACGCACTGTGGGTTGTGGCGCTCCTGCGGCTGCTGCTGCCATCGGCCTGGTTCAGCCTGGGCGTGACGGTGACCCTGCCGGAGCTGCCGGACTGGACAGCGCCGGAGAGCGTCCGGGAGGAGAGCATCTACCTGTTCCCCATCCAGTCCACCCCGGCTGAGGCGTGGGGGGATCTGCCTGAACCCGGGGAACCTCTTCTGGACCCCAACTCCTTTGGCTATGCCCGGCTGGAGGACGAGGGCGGGACTGTCCGGCGGTACGCGGACCGGGTCAGCCCCCTGACCCTGGCGAAATGGACCTGGATCGCCGGGGGAGCGGTCCTGGGCGGGGCGCTGCTGGGGGCCAACCTCCGCTTCGCCCGCCGCCTGAAGCGGTCCAGACGGCGGCTGGAGGCCCCGGATACGCCCATTCCGGTATATGTGACCGGGGGACTGCCCTCGCCCTGCCTCTTCGGCCTTCTGCGGCCCGCAGTATACGTGTCAGAGGAGGCGGCCCGGGACCCGGTCCTGCTCCGCCATGTGCTGGCCCACGAGCTGACCCACTACCGGCACTGGGACCACCTGTGGAGCGTCCTGCGGGGCGCGGCCCTGGCCATCCACTGGTGGAACCCCCTGGTGTGGCTGGCGGTGTGCCTCAGCCGCCGGGACGGGGAGCTGGCCTGCGACGAGGGAGCCCTGCAAACGCTGGGGGACAGTGAGCGGACCGCCTACGGCGAGACCCTGCTGGCCCTGGTGACGGCCAAGGACAGACCCTGGGATCTCCTCAGCTTTACCACCACCATGTCCGGTGAAAAGAGGGGGCTCCGGGAGCGGATCAGCCGCATTGCCTGTCAACCAAAGATACTTGTCAGCGCTATTGCGGCGGCAGCTCTCGTGCTCACCCTGGCGGTGTTCCTGACCTTTGGCCGGGTAGAGGTACGGGACGCGCCGGCCCCCGATGGTCCGGCCGATCTGGCCGCGCCCGCCCCAACGGATGGGGAGGGGGATTGGCGGACCGCCCGGATCACTCTGGACGGGGAGGGGATCCCCCATGTCCGCTACGCCCTCTCTGACGGGGCAAAGGACCTGTCCGGGAACCCCCTCCCTCCGCCCCGGGAGTGGGCGGACCAGGGGAGGGAGACGGCGGCGCTTTCCCAGGAAATCCATGCGGAGCTGGTGTCGCCCACGGAGGGCTGGCTGGTGGCCAGCGATGACCGGGGCGACGGGGCGGTCTATGTTTACAGGACCGAAGACGGCGGCATGAACTGGACCCAGACCTCCGCCCCGGCGCTCGAGCACGCCATTGCGGACGTGGGCTTCGTAAGCCCTGACCGGCTGATCGTGGCCCAGCGATACGCCAACGGCGCGCCGGTGTACCAGACCAGGGACGGGGGAGCCAGCTGGGAGCTCATCAACCTGCCCTGGACGGACGCGGAGGTGGACGCGATCTATGTCTCCGGCAGCAGTATCCAAATGCAGCTCTTCGGAGACGGCTCCTCCGTCTGGACCATGACCTCCGATGACTATGGAGACACTTGGATCCACTGGGACAACGCCGGGCTGGATGTTCTGCTCTCGGAGATCACGGTGGAGGACATCGGGGAGGAAACCAGCGCGGACCGTGAGGAGATCGCGCGGATTCTGCGGGAGACCTCGCCCCACCGGGAGAGCCGGCTCTGCACCGGCGAGGGCGATTTTTCTCAGACGGGAGCCTGGATCTGGTGCGAGACGGAGGGTGTGCTGCCCCTGAAGGCGGGCGGAAAGCTGCACATGGCCGACAGCTACCGGAACCAGACGGATGTGATGATCGGCTGGGAGACGGACAGCGGCCTGCAATACGCCATCTACAGTTCCGCGGAGCTCCACGAGCTGACCGGGCGGATAGGGAAGCCCTACTACACAAAGATCCTGCCCGAAACCCCGGATCTGAACCGCGACGGCAGACCGGACCAGATCCGGCTCCGCTCCAACGGCACGGACCAGTGCCTCCAGTTCCTCATGGAGACGGAAAATGGCCGGGAGACCTGGGAGGAGACGGCCTTCTTCGGAAGCGGAACCAGCCTCTATCTGGTCCAGATGGACGGGGAGGACTGCGTGCTGCGGTACACCCGCAGGGGCGCCGGCTCTCCTACAGACAGGTCCCATGCGTACCGCTACCAGCTTTTCTATATGCAGAATGACGTGATCAAGCTGGTGCAGGAAAACGCCATACAGTTTGATCTCAACTTTGACCGGAACGGCACGGACCAGCACAGCTTTGACCCCAGGGCCATTGCCGCCTTCATGGACGAGGTGAACGGGCTTTTGGAGAAGAGCGCCTGCCTGCTGAATGCAGATAAGAAGCTCGCCCAGACCTTCCAGCGAGAGGGGCGGCTGTACGACAGCCTGAGCTGGATGGGCGTCTCCGGCAGCGCCCGGGCGGACTTCGCCGAGGAGATATCTATTCTGGAAAGTCTCCAGATCTACCGCAACCTCTGCCTGTTCATGGAGGCGATGCCCGGTGTCAAAACCGTCATGAGCGAGATCACGGCGGAGGACATCGTCAGCACCGGCCATGACGGCGCTGGGGCCAAGGAGCTGGCCCAGGTCCTCAACAGCGCGGCCCAGGGAAGGAAGGGCGACAAGAGCGGCTTCCAGGGGACCAGCCACAGGCTGGAGGCAGTCTACACCAGGGAGGGGGACCCGGGGGAGCAGACGCTGATGCTGGAGGCAGGGGAGCAGGAGAACCTTGTCCGGGTGACCATCTCCGGCGCATACACGGCGCTGCAATACGAGGTCAACCCCACGGCTGAGGGGACATACCTCCGGGACATTCCCTATGAGTTCTCCGAATATCTGGCGGACGAGGCGCTGTACCAGTGGTTGACGGGTCTGTCCTAGATATAATTGAACAAAGGTAAAGTTTTGTTCAATTAACAGTGATAAAAGGAACGCCGTCCGGTTCCCGGCAGGGGACCGGACGGCGGTTTTTTCTTTGGCTGCGGGGTCTTTGCGCACAGAGAAACGTGTGATTCCTGAAAGCGAAGGGCCGTTTACTTTGCCAGAACCTTCTTCAGCTTGGCGAACCGGGGCAGACCATTCTCCTTCTTCATCCTGGTCTCGCCCTGGATGAGGGGGAGGGCGTAGTCGATGAAGGCCTGCTCCACGCCGTTGTGCTGGGCGTTGATCCACTCCAGGGGAACCTTCTTCTCCGTGTTAGCCACGTCGGTGAGGTTGAAGAGCTTGGTCCTGCACACGTAAGCACCGCCCTCATAGGAGCGCTCAAAGCCCACCATCTTGTCCGTGAGACCGGCCACAGCGTTCTCCACGGCGGCCTTGCCGGCCATGAAGGACTCGTCGATGTCGGTCTGGCTGGCCAGATGGGCCCCGCACCGCTGGAGCAGGCTCAGCTCGATGCCCCGGACCTTGGCGCCGGTCTCCTTCTTGATGACCTCAGCCAGCATACCGGCCAGACCGCCCAGCTGGGCGTGGCCGAAGCCGTCGGTGGCGCTGGCCTGGGCCTCGGAGACAAAGGAGCCGTCGGCGTAGTGGATGCCCTCGCTGACCGCAACCATGCAGTTGCCGGTCTCGGCGTAGACCTTTTTGACCTCGGCGATGAACTTGTCCATTTCAAAGTCCGTCTCAGGCAGGTAGATGAGGTCGGGGCCCGCGCCCATGGCGGAGGCCAGACTGGCGGCGGCGGTGAGCCAGCCGGCGTGGCGGCCCATGATCTCCACCACGCAGATCATACCCGTATCATACACCCGGGCGTCGTGGTAGACCTCCATGCAGCTGGTGGCGATATACTTGGCCGCAGAGGCGAAGCCAGGGCAGTGGTCGGTGCCGAAGAGGTCGTTGTCAATGGTCTTGGGCACGCCCATGACCCGGCACTCGTAGCCCACCCGCTGCATATACTTGCTGATCTTGTTGCAGGTGTCCATGGAGTCGTTGCCGCCGTTATAGAAGAAGTAGCGCACATCGTATTTCTTGAAGATCTCCAGAATGCGCTTGAAATCGGTGTCGTCCACGTCCGGGTCCGCGATCTTGTAGCGGCAGGAGCCCAGGGCGGAGGAGGGGGTGTAGAGCAGGTTCTCCAGCTCGCCGGCGTCCTCGGCGGACATGTCGAACAGGCGGTCATTGAGTACGCCCTTGATGCCGTGCTCCGCGCCATATACCTTGGTGATGGCCTCGCTGTCCAGCGCGGTGCGGATAACGCCGTAGGCGCTGGCGTTGATGACGGAAGTGGGACCGCCGGATTGACCGATGATACATGCGCCCTTCAAAACATTCATAGTCTTAACCTCCAAATTTAGGTGTAGATCGGTTTCCTGAGAAACGGATCAAAAACTTTTTCAGGCTGTTAAAAGTATAACAACTTTTTCCACTTTTGTAAACTGGACTTTTGCACGGAATCTGCCCTTTTCTGTAGGGTTTTGGGTGTTGAAGTATAACGAAATTTTTCGGGGGAGGGGATGTGTGCGCTTTCCCTCCGCTATCGAAAACCCCGCGCAGGCATCGCCGCCCGTCGTCTTACGGATATAAAAAGGGGAGGGCTTTCGCCCTCCCCCTTTGGGAATCGAAAAAATTTCGATCAGATATAGTCCTCCGCGCACAGGAGCTCCGCCAGCAGCACCGCGCCGCCCGCCGCGCCCCGCAGGGTGTTGTGGCTGAGGCAGACAAACTTGTAGTCGTACTGGCTGTCCGGACGCAGGCGGCCAACAGACACGGCCATGCCGTTCTCCAGCATCCGGTCCAGCCGGGTCTGGGGTCTGTCGGGCTCCTCGAAGTAGTGGAGGAACTGCTTGGGGGCGGAGGGGAGGTTCAGCTCCTGGGCCCGGCCGGAGAAGCCCGCCCAGTCCGCCTTGATCTGCTCCATGGAGGGCTTGCAGCCGTCCTTGAACTTCATGAAGCAGGCCGCCATGTGGCCGTCCTGACAGGCCACCCGGAAGCACTGGGCCGTGATGGCCGGACCCTGGGCCAGCGTCAGCCGGCCGTCCTCCACCGTGCCCCACAGCTTCATGGGCTCCCGCTCGCTCTTCTCCTCCTCGCCGCCGATGTAGGGGATGCAGTTGTCCACCATCTCCGGCCAGCGCGCAAAGGTCTTGCCCGCGCCGGAGATGGCCTGATAGGTACACACCAGAGCCCGGTCCAGGCCGTACTTGCGCAGGGGATGGAGGGCGGGGACATAGGACTGGAGGGAGCAGTTGGACTTCACGGCGATAAAGCCCCGCTTTGTGCCCAAACGGACGCGCTGGGCGTCGATGAGCCGGATGTGGCTGGCGTTGATCTCGGGCACCACCATGGGCACGTCCTCCGTCCAGCGGTGGGCGCTGTTGTTGGACACCACCGGGCACTCCAGGCGGGCGTACCGCTCCTCCAGGGCCTGGATCTCCTCCTTGTTCATGTCCACGGCGCAGAAGACGAAGTCCACCATGCCGGCAATCTTCTCCGCGTCGGCCTGGGCGTCCAGAACCACCAGAGCCTTGGCCTCCTGGGGGATGGGGGAGGACATGGCCCAGCGGTCCCTGACCGCCTCCTCGTAGCTCTTGCCGGCGCTGCGGCCGCTGGCGGCGATGGCGGTGAGACGGAACCAGGGGTGTCCCTCCATCAATGTGACAAAACGCTGGCCCACCATTCCGGTGCCGCCGATGATTCCAACGCGGTATTCCTTCCTCATATTGGTACCTCCTGCAAAAATTGTCTGGCCTGGGATGGGGAATTCTGTCGGATCCTGGCTTGAAATCTGATCCGCTCCCATGTATACTGTATGATAACGAAGTGTCATCAGGTACGGCGCACCGTAATTTCATACCACAATTTCGGTACGCTGTCAACTGCTGTATCCCCATCAGGAGGAAGTATGAGGAAGTTTTTGCGCACTTTTTTTCTTTGTATGCTTGCTGCGGTCACAATGACGGTTTATGCCCGCGCGGCGGAGGACACACTGAAGGTAGGGCTCTACTACGGCAGCACCGCCCTCTTCTCCGCCAACCTCCAGAATTTCCAGGGCTCGGGATACCGCCTGGGGTGGTTTGACGAGAACACCCGTGAGTTTGTCCAGATCGGCGCGCTGACCCAGGAGAAGATCTCCATGACCGCCGGGGGAACCTTCTACGTCTCCGGCGGGGCCTACTCCAAGACCCGGCCCAGTCGGGTGGACGACGCGGTGGGGGGCTACCACGTGGAGCTGGACGAGGCGTTCGCCACCTTCGACGAGGCCGCCTACGTGGCCGCCCAGTTCCAGGACGCCTTCCCGGCCTTCATCAACAACCGGCACCGGGTCCGCCTGGGGAGCTATGAGAGTCAGGCGGAGGCCGCCGCCGCCGCGGCCACCTGCGAGACCTACACCTGGAGCCGCCCCGATGGGGGCAGCCAGCGGTTCTCCGGCAGCGTGGTCTCCCCCAGCGCCACCGGGGTGACGGTGACGGTCACCGCCACCAGCGACGTGCTCTTCCAGTTCGACTGCTCCGGGGCCAAGAGCCTGGGGGTTCTGCCCGACGGCGGGGCGGGCAAGGCGCTGACATGGTTCAAGGGGTACAAGTGGTACGGCGGGTTTGAGTACCGCCGCAGCACCGGCGGGGATCTGAATGTCATCAACGTGGTGCCGCTGGAGGACTACGTAAAGGGAGTGCTGCCCTACGAGATGAGCCCCTCCTGGCCCCTGGAGGCATTGAAGGCCCAGGCGGTGTGCGCCCGGACATACGCCCTGCTCCAGAGCAAGCACTACGCCGGCTACCGCTTTGACGTGTGCACGACCACGGACTGTCAGGTCTACCGGGGGGCCAATCAGGCCAACGGCCTGACGGACCGGGCGGTGGAGGAGACGGCGGGGGTGCTGGCCAGCTACGGCGGGAAGCTGGCGGAGACCTGCTACTACTCCAGCAACGGCGGCGCGTCGGAGAGCTCGGAGAACGTGTGGTCCTACCCCCAGCCCTATCTGGTGGGGAAGGAGGACCCATACGAGAGGACCATCGACATCCCGGACTACAGCTACACCGTCCGCTATACCTATCAGGAGCTCACGGACCTTTTGAAGAAGAAGGGCCACTCCATCGGCAAGGTAACCAGCGCCTATGTCTCCAGAACCACGCCCACGGGGAACGTGGCGGAGCTCACCTTCCGGGACAGCGCCGGGAAGACGGTGACCGTCGCCAAGGAGGACTGCCGGTGGCTGCTCTCCACCCGCAGTATGCGCTTCACCATCTCCGGAGGAGGAGGGAGCAGCGGGGGCAGCGCCGGTCTGGAGGGCATGTGGACCATCTCCGGCGGCGGCGTCACGGAGGTCCTCCAGGGGGGCGAGGCCTACGTCATCACGCCCGCCGGCACAGAGCTCCTTCAGCAGCAGCCGGCGGTCCCCTCCGGCACGGCCGCCTCCGGTACGGGCGTCACCATCACCGGAACCGGCTACGGCCACGGCGTGGGGATGAGCCAGTACGGGGCCAAGGCCATGGCCCAGCTGGGGAAGACCTACCGGGAGATTCTTACATTCTACTTCACAGGGATTACATTGGAAGGGGCATTGCATTGAAAACACACGACTTTTACTTTGATCTCCCCCAGGAGCTCATCGCCCAGACCCCCATCGCCCGGCGGGACGAGTCCCGGCTGCTGGCGCTGGATAAGGACACCGGCAGGTGGGAGCATCGGCGGTTTTTTGAGCTGCCTGAGCTTCTGCGGGCGGGGGACTGCCTGATTATGAACGACTCCCGGGTGCTGCCCGCCCGGCTGCTGGGCAGCAGAGTGCGGCAGGACGGGACCCTGGGCGGCGCCTGCGAGGTGCTGCTGCTTATTGACCGGGGGGATAACGTCTGGGAGTGTCTGGTGCGGCCGGGGAAGAAGCTGCGCACCGGGGCCCGGGTCTCCTTCGGGGCGGCGGGGGAGCTGACAGCGGAGGTGATAGGCGAGGTGGAGGGGGGCAACCGGCTGGTCCGCTTCCACTACCAGGGCATCTTTCTGGAGGTGCTGGACCGGCTGGGCCGGATGCCCCTGCCGCCGTATATTAAGGAGGAGCTTCAGGACCGGGAGCGGTATCAGACCGTGTACTCCCGGGTCACCGGCTCCGCCGCCGCCCCCACGGCGGGGCTCCACTTCACCCGGGAACTGATGGACCGGGTGGAGGCCATGGGGGTGGAGATCGGCTACGTGACCCTCCATGTGGGTCTGGGCACCTTCCGTCCGGTGAAGGAGGAGGAGATCACGGATCACGACATGCACAGCGAGTACTGCGTGATCCCCCAGGAGACGGCGGAGCTCATCAACCGCACCAGAGCCCGGGGCGGACGGGTGATCTGCGTGGGCACCACCTCCTGCCGCACGATAGAGAGCTGGGCGGGGGAGGACGGGCACATGGAGGCCCGGGCGGGGTGGACGAAGATCTTCATTTATCCCGGCTATCGGTTCAAGGTGATGGACGCGCTGATCACCAACTTCCATCTGCCGGAGAGCACGCTGATTATGCTGGTGTCCGCCCTGGCCGGCCGGGAGCGGGTACTGGCGGCCTATGAGGAGGCGGTGCGGGAGCGGTATCGGTTCTTCTCCTTCGGGGATGCGATGTTTATAGCGGGCGGGATAGGCGAAAGCCCCGGAGAGCCAGGAAAACCTTGAAAATCAATGGTTTTAGGGCCTAAAACGTAAGCCAAAGAGAAGCTTCTAAAAAGCCGTATGGCTAACGTTTTGGCATCAGGCATCGTTAGCTTTGAGGGGATGTTTATAAAAATACACAACTTTTTTCTGCATAAAAAATTAGAAATTGATGAATAAAAGGCCCCCAGACGCGGCTTAAACCGCGCTGGGGGTTCGTTTCGCGTTCAGGAGCCTTGCATATTTCGATGAATGCTGATATAATCACTGGTAGAGAAACAATCTAGGCACACAGGTGCAACCAAAAGGAGGGGTGGATATGGATAACTTCAAGGCGATCTATCGGATTTTGCGGTATCTTGAGAAAGCGATGGACTATGACGAGCCTGACATGGATCAAATTTCCGCCTCTGCCCTCGGTTTGACAGACAAGCGGTGGGCATCACTCATGGAAATGCTTGCATCCAAGGGTTACGTTACCGGCATATCTGTGAAATACTCCATAGGCGGAGATATTCTAGTTTCGATGTCCAACCCCAGGATCACACTGGAGGGGCTGGAGTATTTGCAGGAAAACTCAATGATGAGGAAGGTGGCCGGGCTCACTAAGGGCATCGCAGACATCATCCCGTAGCAATGAAAATCCCGGAGAGTGCTTATGCACCGAACCAGTAAAAACGTACAATAGACAAAAGCACCCTGAGGAGGAAAAGCGATGTTGCAAGTACTATTAATCGTTGCGTTGGTTTGCTGCGCTTTGAAATGCTTCAGTTACAAAATTGGCTGCTATGCACTGACGATGTTCTTCCTTGAACATGGCGCAAGAGAGCCGGATGATGAGGAGATTGAAGCGTACCGGCAAAAAGTGGTAGGAAATATTGTCAGGGACATTCTTCAGAGGCCGAGCTGACTTTCGATGACTTTTGAAGCGAGTTCCTGAGCAACAGCCATAAGCGAGTTCAGTTCCATTATCCCAGCTTTTTTGCCGACACTTTTGACTTTTTCCCACATTGTTTTAGGCCGGGTATTTGCCAAGAATTGATGCGCCTTGGGTGAAATGTCGGTGATGAGAAATCCCCCGCTACAAGGAAATCTGGAACCGACAAGCAACCCGCTCATGTCGCATTGTCTCAGGTGATATTCAATTTCGTCAACAGAGTATTTGCCAAGCTGTAGGGCATCTTTGACATCATCGAAGCTCTCGAATATGAATTGCACTCTCCCGTTTTCGATGAAGTCCTCTAATGCGAGCAGAATATCTCTTGTGCAATCAGGATTGAGTTTCAAGGTTATACACCCCCTTCTGGTCTGCGCTTGCAACACCGTTTTCCGCACTAAGCATAGACCATAAAAGCGCCGTGCCAAGGCGTTTTTTCTATTTTTGCAAAAATTTTGTCGATATTTTTGTTGAAAAAGGGCGATGGAGAGATCTGCCGCTCTTTTGATGTTATTCGCGGTATGTGAAGCGGTGCTCGATCCCGTTCTTGAAGGTGATAGCCGCCACCCGACCGTCATCCGCATCAATGTGGTCGATGACCGAGGCCAGGAAGCTCTTGGGGATCGCCGGGTCAATGGCGCGGATGTACTTTTCGTAGTCGAGGTAGCGGTCCTCCACCAGCTTCTCGGTCATGATGAAGTAGCTGGCCTTGCGGATGAAATCGCCGCTGACGCCGGAGCCGCTGTCTGGGTCCGTAGCCTGGATGGCCTCAAGCCGGGCGTTCACGTCTTCGAGCTGCTTGGAGAGCTGGGCCCGCTGCATGACGAAGTCCTTTTCGGGCATGGCCTCATCGTCGTAGAGGTAAAGGGTGTTCAGGCGGGCAAGGGCGGTTTCGAGTTTCTGCCGCTTGGATTTGAGGGTGTCTGTTTCAGAGATTGAGTCCGCCCGGCTGGAGAGGGCAAGCTGGGGACGGTACTCACTGGCGCCCTCCGATTCGTTCAGCACGTTGGCGAGCTGAGAAAGGGTCTCCGGGGCGATCCCAGCGACATCCTTGAAGGCATCGCCTCGAAGCAGCTTGTGTTCCAGTGCCTCGGTAGAGGTGGAGGGGGAGTGTGTTTTTGACGCCCGGATGATGTTGGCGATATAGTTCAGGATAAAGGGGCCGAGGGTCATGTCAGAGATGTATTTGTTGGTACAAGAGGTCTGGTTGCGGCGACGGCTACCGCAGGCGTAGATGGATGGCCTGATCCCATTTGCCCGCCGGCGGTCTTGGTTGGCGGTCATATTGGAGCCGCATTTGGCGCAACGCAGGAGCCCGCCAAAGGTGTGGACATTCTTCCTAACATAGGTTTGGCCGGCTGCTACCCCGCCACGGCGGTTCCGCTGAAGCAGGAACTTGAGGCGGGAGAAGAGCCGTTCGTCCAGAATAGGTTCGTGATGGTTCTCGACAGTGACCCACTCATCCTCGGCCCGCTTGTCGGTCCCTTTACCGCCGGAATGGACGTTGTAGACGTACTGCCCGATGTACCACGGGTTGGTGAGCATTGTGCGGACCGTAGTGGGATTCCAGGGCTTGCCGCTCCTGGGGAGCACACCGGCGTCGTTCATGTACTTGGCGACGTAGAGCAGAGACTGGTACTGCTCGTAGAGCTCGGCCATCTTTTTGATGGTCTTGGCCTCGTGCTCAACGATGGAGAAAGTGCCGCTCTCCTTGTCCCATAAGTACCCATACGGGACACGGCCGCCGTTCCACTGGCCGTTGTTGGCTCTGGACAGCATGACGGCCGTGACACGCTCGGAGGTCATCTGCCGCTCCAGTTCGGCGAAGACGAGGATGATTTTCAGCATGGCTTCTCCGATAGCGGAGCTGGTGTCGAATTGCTCATTCTTTGAGACGAAGGTGACGCCCAGCTTTTTGAGCTCATCGTACATGGAGGCGAAGTCCAGCAGATTCCGGCTGATGCGGTCGATCTTCCATACCACCAAGTGCGTAAACTCGCCGGTGCGGATCCTGTCCATCATGGCTTGATAGTCTGGGCGGTCCGTGTTCTTGGCAGAATAGCCAGGGTCCTCGAATATGACGTAGTCCGTGATCCCGAGGATCATCTCGACATAGGCGGTCAGCTCCCGGCGCTGAACCTTGAGGGAGTCCTTGTCGATCTGCCAGTGCGTAGAGACCCGGATGTAGATTGCCGCCTTTTTGGCGGCGAGTTTTTCCTGAATTTGTGTAGCCATAAAATCCACCCCTATAAATATTTTATTGGACTGTCCATCGGAACATCCACGGGACAATCCGGGGAAAATCCGTCTATAACCGTAACCTAAACCGTAACCGTAACCTTACCTAACCAGACCAGATAAACATATGGGCACCGCAGGAGCGATGCCCATGTGTTTTTTGCTTTTGGACCCATCAGGAGGAGAGCGCACAGGCGAAGCTCTTGATCTGAGAGACCAGGCCCTCCACACCGGAGAAGAGTGCATCTGGCTTTAGGTAGAGCATAGCCACCCGCCCATCGACTGGGGAGGGGTTAAGCAGGTCTTTGTCAGCAAAGCGAATGAAAAACTCCAGCAGGCCGGTAGCTGCCGACACGGGGAGCCCGTTTTTCTTCAGGCAATGCCGGACGGTGAGCGGCAGGACAAACACATCTGAGCGGTTCGGCAGGATTTTGAAGTAGAAAAGAGGTATGAGGGAGACACCGTCTGGGCCGTAGTATGATACGATCAACTGGGAGCCCCGGACAACGGCAACCACGCCGACGATGGTTTCCAGTTCACAAATGAAGCTGGTCAGGTCGTCGGGGGCTATGCCACGGTTGGCCGAGAATGCCTTAATGAACTCCAGGCGGGACATGGGGGCGTTGGACGGCTCCGTGGGAACGAACAGGAGGTTGCTGCCCGAAAGCGACTCGTCGATGGAATTGTAGAAGGTCTGCTTGTAGGAATAGCCGAGCAGGCCCCGCCTAGCCATTGCGTCGATTACAAGGGCTGCTTGCCCGTCGCGCTGGTAAAAGTGGTCGGCGGCGATCTCGTCAAGATGTTCATGGGTCCAGTGGCGCATCACATCAGCTACCCGGCGGATTGCAAGGAGGCCGTCCGAAGGGACATCTCCATTGTGAAGCGCCAGGGGGAGGCAGACCGTGATAGCTCCCGTTGGACTGACATACAGGCCGATATCGCAAATGTGTCTTTCACCTGCGCTGATTTGGACGGATTCTCCGATGCAAATGGGGTTCTCATAAATGGGTGGGGTTTCGTTTAGGCGCACTACCTCCGTGCCTCTGACGGCGATGAAGGCAGAACGACCCGTCTTCTCGCCGAAGCACATGGTCATTTCTCCTCTCGGTATTTGTTGAGTACAGCGTCGACGACCCGGCGGTCATCGGGGGAAGCAATATTGTAGAGTGCGATGAGCTCCTGAATCTCGGGGGCCAGGGTTTCGTACCGATCCTCGTTGAAGCCGAGCAGCCAGTCTACGGACACACGGAAATATTGGGCCAGAAGCACAACATACTTCAAGTCTGGATCGCGGTGAGCGTTTATATATCTCGACAGAGTTGTAAAAGAGATGTTCAGATCTGCGGCGGTATCCCTGAGAGATTTCCCGCTGCTCCCGATTAAGTTCCGGAGGTTTTTGCGGAACACGGTATAGTCGTATTGCATTTCCATAAGTGCAGTCTCCTTTAGCCGGTTGGTTTTGATGACGTAGCCATTGTATAACTTTTTCGGTGGTTTCGCAACTAATTTTCGGAAAAATACGAAAAACCTCTTGACAATAGCCGGTTGGCTATATATAATAAACTTAGCGGCTAACAATTCCGCAAAACCAAAGAGATGGGAGGTGAGCTTATCATGAAACCGCTCGAAATCAAAGGAGCCCGCACAAGGCTTGGATTGTCGCAGAAGTATATGGCGGAGCAGCTTAACATCACAGAAACATCCTACGGAAAGAAGGAGAGGGGTGATGTTAGGTTTACTGACCCGGAGAAAGTAATCGTTACAAGAGTGCTTGGGTTTACGGCAGCACAGGTGAACGATTTTTTCTTTGACGGAATGTTGCCAATCGGCTAACAAGCGAAATCCGGAGGAGAACTGTTTCTTTTTGTTCGTGAGTTTCCGATTGGCTAACTTCTATTGCTGATATGGCTATTATAGGCGATTCGAGGTGTGAAAAAAATGGGGCGTGAAGCAACAAAAGCATCGGGAAATCTGTGGTACGAAGCCAGAAAAAAGGCCGCAGAGTACGATGACAGGCTATGTAGCAGAGAAGGAGCCGCAGAACGACTTGGAATGTCCGTTTCAGCTGTGGCGGATGCAGAACTTGGACTCTCCAAGTGTATGCCGGTTGACAAGGCGGTCCTCATGGCTGACCTATACCGGGCGCCGCACTTGCTCAATCACTACTGCCTGCATGAGTGCCCGATCGGATGCCGTCACTCTCTGTCCGATGAGGTGCTGGGTATCGACCGGGTGACGGTGAAGCTTTTGAAGGCCCTGAAGATTGACAAGCTCGGCGAAGTCAAGGACACGCTTTTGGATATCGCGGCAGACGGAAAAATCACGGACGATGAGAAACCGGCGCTGAAAGAGGTTCTGGACTATCTCGATGGGCTGGCAAAAACAGTGAGTGAGCTGAAGACCATCGGTGAGATGGCGTTAGAAGGGGGGAGCGATAATCCGGCGGTGGATAGCCGAGAATGTTCTGCTGATTAAGAGCATCCCGAAACCGACTTTGTTGATAAACTCGGAAATCGTCACCGCCATCACCTCGCTTCATATGCCTCTTTGCGGACCTTTTCCTTCGCCTAAAAGATATTGAAAAGCAGCTCACCCTCTGATAAAATCAATTTGTACTCTGTCAGCGTACAAAATCAAGAAAGGGTGATACTGTGGATAGCAATTTATACTTACTGTCTAACAAAAAAGCCGTCATGATTGCTGAGCACAGCTACGATCAAGAGGGCGATTTACAGGCAATAATCGCCAACAATCCGGATCTTTTGCTGAGATCTGCTGACATGGACGGCAATAGTCTCTTTTTAGTTAAGCGGGAGCTAAACATCTCTGAGAGTACAGATAGTAGCAACTCTTATTCCCTTGATGTTCTCTTGGTAGATCAAGCTGGAGTCCCTGTACTCGTCGAGGTAAAACGCAGCTCCGACACGCGGATACGCCGAGAAGTCATCGCCCAAATGCTTGATTATGCTTCAAGGGCCTCAGAGTGGAACGTAGATGTGCTTCGAGAATACTTCCGCTCCAGCAACACGGAAGACACCAAATCAAGATACGACACAGCCGATTTTTGGGCACAGGTTTCAAACAATCTTCAATCCGAAACCCTTCGTTTAGTGTTCGCGGCGGACAGAATACCCAGCACGCTGAAAAAGCTGATTGACTTCTTGGACAGGAATATGCCGGGCATCGAGGTTTACGGGGCAGAAATCCGCCAATTTGCTACAGATGGTTTGACCATACTTTCCTCTTCAATTATCGGAAGCAATACAGTGCGTTTACAAAATACGTCACGCAATATCGAGTGGAGTTCAGACTCCTTTTCTCAATATCTTCATGACCGCAGCTGTGATAGGGCTCTTGCTATTGCAAACGATCTTCAAGACTATGCTGTTGGAATGGGGCTTTCCTGCTCTTTCGGGCGTGGTGTAAAATATCCGGCTTTCGCCGCAAAAAAAGACGATACAACCGTTTTCAAAGTGGTATCATGGGATAACCAAAGAAGCGGTTTTAGGGTTGTTGTGGAAATCGGGATCCCGGCGCTTATGGCGCACCTAAAACCGGAATGGAGCGAGTCTGATTTGCGAAGTTTGCTATCTCAAATTTCTCCGGTTGGTCAGCGGGCGGTTATAGAGCATCCTCAAATGCTTTACATTGATCTGGAGCTCCTGGATAACGAAAAAAACATGAGCACGTTTAGGGACTCTATTTCCCGAATATGCGCTGCTATTTTCGGTGCGGGTGAACCGCTACCACAGTGATTCAGCGGAGCTCGCACGATCTGCTGCTCTCAGCAGATTTTTCAGATCTTCGAGTTGAACAGTGACCATTTCCCCTACCCCGTGAATGGACAGCGACACCGTCCCGTTCGAGTGAGATGCCATCAACTTGCACTCGTGACGCTCCGGAAACTCTTTCAGTTTTATAGGCTTTCCGTAAGGATCAACCATAAATCTGGTGAGTACGCAACTTGTAATAGCTTCCACACCATCTGATCTGCCCGAAATTCCAGGACTGACGTGAACAGCTTTTGTTCCAGTTCTGCGTTCGTACATTTCTGGAGCCTCCTATACGCGAATAGTCGTTTTCAAAGAGCCCGCCCCATGTTTGCGACAAGGGGTGGGCTCTTTTGCTTTAACTTGTAGTTTTCTATTTTTTCTGCATCTCTTGACGCATCTCTGCGGCTTGGCCCCGTTCAATGTCCTGATCCATCTGGTACAGGGCAAAGAGCTTCAGGGCTTCGTCAAGAGTGTAGACGGTTTCGAGCTCCGTCTTTGAGGCGTACCCAGACTTGATGAGCGAGTACATCCTCATTTCCAGCTCTGAGAACTGGGTTACGTCGAGCTCTCCCCACTTACTAATGTCGGAGCTACCGTCCGCCGAAACCGTTCGGTGAGGCTTCCAGATCGGGCTCCGAGTTTCTTGAAAAAACCCCTGAAATTCAGCTTGATAACCTCATAGCAGAGGATGACCATGTCCTGGATCTCACCGCAGAACACCTCGTCAGCCAGATCGCGGTCCAGCTTCTTGACATTGCCGTCGGTGTCCGGGCCTTCTACGCTGATGTTTCCGTAATCAACCAGCAGGCGTTTCATCAGGTGCTCAACCTTGTCACCTGATACGTTGCTCAGCGCATCGGTAATGGAAGGCAGCGCCGCCTCGATGTCCATATCCATCCAGTCCACGGAATCAGAGCCCTCACCCTTATCCGCCTTGCTGGTCTCCTCTTTTTCCATGTTCCCGAACAGTGGGGCAAGGCCGCCGATGATCGGGGAGAGAACTGCGATTGCCTCGCAACTGACATTCGATGCCGTAAATGCGGCAAATGGTCTGATATAGAACGTGTTTTCGCCAATGACCTTCTCTATGGTTTCCATGCGTTTCATGCGAAATAGCCCCCTCGTATTCATTACGCAGTATGCAGGAGGGGCCGCCTACCACAGGCGGCCCCTCAATTTCCGGTTTACTCGTTCAGAATGCCAGAGCCGGTGTGGATCTCCCACTCGCGGTTCTGGGACTCCTTGCTGAACTGCCGGGACGAAGGTTTGACGGCCCACCCGGCGTCGGAGCTGAATACCATGCCACCCCGCAGATCCTTGATGAGCACCGGGAACATACCATCCCCGGTCTTCTGGTCCTGATTGAACTTGTTCTGAAGGAAGCTGTTGCTGTCGGAGGTCTGCAAGACCGTGATCTTGATGACATAGGTATCGTCAGGGCTGACGCTTCTGACGATCTCGCCGTCACATCCGACCCTCTTGGTGATGCCGTCACCGTTTGGGTCGATCACGACGAACGTGTCGTCACCATAGCCAGAAACGATGTGGGACCCGAGGGCCATCGTAACTTCCTTGTCATAGGTGTAGTAGGTGATGGTCTCCGCGCCAGGGTCAGCCTCGGAGGTCTGCGGGAACAGGTGCAGGGCGGTGAGCTCAGGGTACTCGACATCGTAGGACTGAGCCTTGACATGGTCGAGTTCCCTGGCAAAAAACACAGAGGCATCCTCGGCACTGTCAAAGTGGGTGCCCTCGGATGCCATGATGGCGGCGGGGATGGAGGACTGCTTCAGCGTTCGCATCTCGGCGCTATCATAGTGCAGGTGCTTGATTCTAGCCATTTTCAATCCCTCCTTCTCTTACTGCTGCGCCTGGTTGAACAGCTCAATGGCCGCAATCTGGGCACTCTTGTCCACGCCGCCGATGAAGCGGGCCTTGATGGCGACGTTACCATCAGCCTCGGTGGTGAAGCAGCCAGCTTCATCGCCGGAAGTAACCAGATGGACAACATCGCCATAGGAGGGCTCAATGCCCTCAGCGACACGGCCATAGATCTTGCCATAGCGCATGACACCGACAGCAGCGCCATTGCGGACGTGCAGCTTACCATCCAGGTCGTATTCGGTGGTGCGGTTATTGGTGGTGATGCCCTCAAACGTGGTGGGGGTGGCACCCTCGGCGGGCAGGGCGATGTTGATGCCGGGCTTGCTGCCCCGAACAACACCCACACCGAACCGGAGGACACCGGGATCTTCCTCGTTCAGGAACGTGTCGATGGCGTGAGGTGCCAAGTCAACGATACCGCCGGCGACACCAATCGGGGTAGAGTAGCCGTATCTGGTCTGAGCACTCATCTTACTTATCCTCCTTCGTTCTGTTCTGGCGGCGCTCAATCATGGCCTGCCGCCGAGCGCTGGCTGACGCCCCATCGCCGGTGTCCCGGGCGGAATCGCGATTGAACATCTGCTGCTTCTGGTAGCCGGTATCCTTACGGGACCGGGTCTGGACATCAGCAACCGCACAATCGAACATGGCGTTCACATATGCGGCACTCTTGCCGTCAAGACGAATCCCAGGCCGAACCGCCTTGATAATGGCTACCTTGGCGGCGGGCAGGTTCATGCCCTCAATACCGTCCAAGTGCAGCATGGAGCCGACCACGCCGACCTGGACGCGCTGACGCACGATGGCATCAACGCTGTCAGCGTTCATGACCGCACCGGGCACAACGTCCGCCGGGGTCGCAGTCGGGATGGGATCGTCGTCGCCGTCCGTCTTGGGCTCAGTGGGGTCGCCCTCGCCGTCGCCGTCACCCTTGTGGCAGGTGCAGGGGTCCTGGCCGCACTCGGGGCAAACGCCATCGCCCTTTGCGGCAGGATCCCCGCCGCACTCATCGAATGCCTTCTGTGCGAGCAGGGTGTCGATGATGTCGAACAGGATGTCCATGTCGCCATCCTGCTTTGCGATCACGCCGTTCGCCCCCTCAAGGTTGGCGGGGTCGCCCTCCTCATCGCGGCGGTCGCGGCGGTCCTTGACCATAGCCACCTTCTCCTCAACGGTAGCGGGCTCCTGGCCGGCGGGAGCGATGACGGGATCTTCCCCGTCCTGAGCGGCAGGCTCAACGGGATCGGCCGCAGGAGCGGGATCAGCGGCGGCCGCACCCTCGTCGGCCTTGGCGGAGAGGCGCTGGGCACGGCGGGCCTTGTACTCCTCAATGGCCTTGGCGAGCTCCTCGGGAGACAGGACACCATCGTTACGCTTTTTATACTCGAAGATACCCGTACTGGTCAGGATGGGCCTGTCCTTCAGGTAGCCTTCGGGCGTGAAATACGCCTGGCCAAGCGGCAGGCTGTCCAGGCGAATCACACGGGTTAATTTTGGGGCCTTCTCCATAGACCCGCCCCCCTTCTCGGAGTATTCCAGGCTTCCGGGGTCACTTGTCTTCCTCGGGCTGCCCGTTGTCGCCGCCGTCACCGTTCTCGCCGGTCTTTTCGGCGGTCAGCTCACCGGGGCCGAAGGCGCTGCCGTCACCGTCAGCATTGCTCGATCCGTCCTCGCCGGTACTTTCGGTGGTCAGCCTCGTGAGCTCCAGCGTCAAGATCTGGGCGTGTTCGACCTCATCGAGCAGAAGACCTTGGTACACCTCGGACACGTCCGATGCGCCCCGCTCTGTGTCCTGCACCCCCATCGCAAGGCTGTCGATCTTCTCAGCCACCTTGCCAAGCTGTCTCGCAATGCTGCTGATCGCGTAGGCGTTCTTCACGGTTCATCCTCCCTTTCCTCGAAAATCGGTGCCGGTTGTATAATGTCCGGGGCATCTCGGCTCCTTGCGAATGCACATCTATCCATAGTGCTCACCGCCTATCTGCTTTTTCCGTACCGGTCACGGCGGAAGGTATCCTCCCATCCAGCGAACCGGTCTCTCTCAACGATTTCGGGCGAACAGTCCTGCCTTCCGCAGCATTTCCTATCACTCTTGCAGATGCAGACCGTTCGCCCGTTCTCAATTTTGGCAAAAACCTTGATTCGCTCCTTGTTCTTCACAGGTCTCGACCTCCTACTTCATCGGAACGTCGATGCTTTCGAGGTCAAATACCGGGATCGCCACACACCGGCAGCAATAGTCTTCTCCGGGGTGGCACCTGCGGCCAGTGTATACTCGGCCTCGCTTTGTCTCGTACCACATCTCCGGCGGGTCATCCCAACTGAAAACCTTCCCGTCGAGTGCCTTGTGGCAATCCCTGACGCGACCGTCACGCGAATCCGACCACCTGTATTTCTTGCAACCGGCGTCCGTCTGCTGAGCCTTCGTAAGCTGGGCGTTCAGCGTGGCCACCTGGTCGCGGGCCAGGAGCTGGGCTTTTCGCTTCGATGTGTTGTAGGTCTCCTGAATCGCCTTCTGGATGTCCCGGATCGAACTCCCCTTGAGATAGCTTCCCAATATGATTTCCCGCAAATCGCCGAGTGTCTCGCTCGGCGATCTGATGTTCCCCAAGCCGGAAGATGTGGGTACGGAAAATGAAGCTGATTGATATTGACGAGGTAGACGAAATCAGACTGCCGGAAGACCTATTTAAGCCTGGGGAGGACATAACACAATTTTTGCGTGGAACGGAATGGCTTGCCAAAGCATTGCGAGAAGAGTGGCCGAGTGCCGACCCGGTTCATGCCGCCGGCGCCTGTTACTGCAAGGAATGCGCCCACAGCAAAGATTGCATCGGGTCAAACGGAAAGGGGCTGTTTTGCTCAATCCATAAAGGGGACTGGCCATCGGTCCAGCCAGATGATTTTTGCAGCCTGGGACAGTTGCTGGAGGCTGGCAATGGATGAGCAGCTCAAATTCCAGTGGCCGGGCGTTGGCAAGCTATCTGTCGGGCTGAAAGGAAATCTCTCGGCCACCCTGCGTTTTACCCCGGCAGAACAAGCTATACTTGACGGGCCCTGTACGGCCGCCATAGAGCCCGTGTACGGCCGTCAACACAAAGACCACCCAACTACACCCGGAAGTGAAGAGAACACGCTCTGAACGCTGTACGGCGATTCTAGCGCATATCTGGACTTCACAACAACAGAATGACGTGATACAATAACGAAAAGGGGCGCATCGGATGCAGGGCGCCCTTTTTCGATAACGAAGGACAGCCCGTATGTCTTTGAGGACTGCTTGGAGGGAACGATTGAGGAGGCAGATGAGACGCTGGCCCGCTTCATGGAGGCCCAAACAGAAGAATAAGACGGGAAGCTAAAGGGCGAATGCCCAGACGTTCACACTGGGCCGTAAAGCTCCCCACACAATATCGGTCAGATTTTGAAGCTCTTACATCCGGTGGATGGGCGCAAATACATGAAGAGGAGCAAGAGCTATGAACCAGAATCTGATTGAAGCGATGACCAGCATTGAGAGGGCGAAGTCCCTCCTGTTTGCCTACGAGAAGGCGTTCCTGGACCTGAACGTGGAGCCGGAGAGCCGGGAGCAGGCAGACATGGCCGTCAGCACCTTCTACGCCATCCAGGAGGCTGTTGACCGGGCGGCGAATCACTTGGATCTGCTGGACGGCGACTGCCGCGTTGTGGATGCCATCTACGCCGTGAACGATGTGCGGCGGCGCACCTTGAAAACCGAAGACTGAGCAAGTGGAGCCGGGGAAACCCGGCTCTATTTTGTTATAATATGTGTATATTATATTGACATTGAGGCAAAATGTGTTATAATTATATAAACAACAAGAAGGAGTGAGCTATATGGCAAAAGTTTCGACAAGCATTTCTATTGATTCCGAAGTGAAGGCGAAAGCACAAGAGTTATTTGCAGATTTCGGGATGGACCTATCTACAGCCATCAATATTTTCTTGAAGCAGTCTATCTACGAGCGCAGTATCCCGTTCACCATCCGGCGGGAACTCCCAAACGAAACAACACTAAAGGCCATGGATAACGCTGAAAACGAGGAGCATATGCACGGACCATTTGACAGTGTGGCAGAGATGATGGAGACCCTCAATGCTTAAACTTGAGTATACGAGCCAGTTTAAGCGGGACTACAAGCTGGCGGTCAAGCGGGGGTGTGATCCCCGAAAGCTGGAGGAGGTAGTAGGAATCCTGCAAGCTGAGAAGCCCCTGCCTGAGAAGTATCGCGACCACGATCTGACTAACTCCAGGAATTACAAGGATATGCGCGAGTGCCATATTGAGCCAGACTGGCTGCTGGTCTACAAGGTGTACCGAGACACCCTCATTCTGAAACTGATACGAACGGGAACCCACAGCGACTTGTTTTGACCAAAACTTTGAGGTGCGGCGGCTTGGCCGCTGCACCCCGGAAGGATGTTCGGTAATGGGCTGAATTGCTCAAAGCGGTGATCTTCGACACTGTTGGGATTCGCCCTGCTGTACAAATGACACGAGAGTCCAAGTGAAAAAAGGAGTGATTAGTATGACCCGCATTTCGATGTCCGAACTGAAAACGGATTTGGATAAATATGTCGCGATGGCGGATGGCCAAGACATCATAATTACCGAGAACGGTAAGGCGGTTGCCAAACTGGTGACAGCTAAGGAAGCAAAGAAGGAGGCGTTCAAGCACTTTCTCGGCCTGTTCCCGGAGAAGGGGCTTGACCTTGACCCCGAGCAAGTCAGAGAGGAGCGGCTGAGATGAAGGTTGCTTTTGACACGAACGTTCTGCTGGACACGATCCTAAACCGGCCGGGCCGGGAGGATGCTCTCAGGCTTATGCTGGCGGTGTCCGAAGAGAAGATAACGGGAGTTGTTTCAGCGAACAGCATCACGGACCTGTACTACTTGGCCAGAAAGGGTATTGGCAACCAGGCTGCAAGAGAAGCCATTTTCGATGTCCTGTCTATGTTTGATGTGGCGCCGGTAGATGGAGATGCCTGCTCGATGGCCTTGAATACCCCCATGAGCGACTATGAGGATGCCGTACTTGCCGTCTGCGCAGCGAGGGAAGATGCGGACTACATCGCCACTGGAGACCAGGGACTCCTAAAAGCAGACAGCCCCGTGCAGGTCAGAACACCAGCGCAAATTCTGCACCTGATCGGCGCAATCGAGTCCGAGTCTGAGTAAGAGGATATAGGCGTGGTAGCCTTGACTGCCACGCCTTTTTCGTGTAGAATGCGGATGAATAAGGATGAATGAATATGCAAAAACCGGCTGTTTCACGCCTAGCGTGAGGAACGGGGACGCGATGTTCATCGCAGGCGGGGTGGACGGAACCGCGAAAGCTGGTGAATAAAATATCCCCTGGAGCGGTTTGATCCACTCCGGGGGACTGCTGCATCTGTGCCCGATTTTTCCGCAAAATTTCCCGGAACCCTTGCAATTATGTCCCCGCCGGGCTATAATACCCCCATTCCCCATATACAAAGGAGGCCTGTCAATGCTCTCGATGCTGGAGGGCCGCGTCAGCGATGCTGCCGCGCCGGTGATTTTTCTGGTGATGTTCCTGGTGATCGTGGGCGGGGCGCTGTGGGTAACGCCCCGGCTGGCCAAGTGGCTGGACCAGCGTGAGGACAAGAACAAGGGATACTTTGACGGTATGCTGGAGGAGGATCCCCGGCAGTCTAGCGCCGGAGAGGAGAGCCATGACAAAGCTGACTGACCTGCCCAACATCGGCCCCAAGGTGGCCGGAGATCTGGAGACGGCAGGCATATCCACCCCCGGTTATGAATACGGGTTTTAATACAGAGCTGAGGAGTACATCTATGTTTCAGGTAATCAAGCAGGAGGGCCGCGCCCGGCGCGGCCTCTTTTCCTGTGCCCACGGCGGCCCGGTGCAGACCCCGGTTTTTATGAACGTGGGCACCCAGGGAGCCATCAAGGGGGCCGTCAGCGCCCACGACCTAAAGGATCTCAAATGTCAGATCGAGCTGTCCAACACCTACCACCTCCACCTCCGGCCCGGGGACGACGTGGTGCGGGCCCTGGGTGGGCTGCACAGGATGATGGACTGGCAGGGCCCCATCCTCACCGACTCCGGCGGTTTCCAGGTGTTCTCCCTGGCGGGGCTGCGGAAGATCACCGAGGAGGGCGTGACCTTCGCCTCCCACATCGATGGCAGGCGCATCTTCATGGGACCCGAGGAGTCCATGCGGATCCAGTCCAACCTGGGCAGCGACATCGCCATGGCCTTTGACGAGTGCGTGGAGAACCCGGCCCCCTACGACTACGTGAAGCAGTCCTGCGAGCGCACCCTGCGGTGGCTGAAGCGGTGCAAGGCCGAGCACGACCGGCTGTGCGCCAAGCCGGACTGCCTCAACCCGGGCCAGATGCTCTTCGGCATCAACCAGGGGGGCACCTACGAGGACCTGCGGGTGTGGAGCATGGAGGAGAGCGCCAAGGTGGACTGCGACGGCTACGGCATCGGCGGACTGGCGGTGGGGGAGGAGACGGCGGTGATGTACCGCATTCTGGACGTAGTGCTGCCCCACGCGCCGGAGGACAAGCCCCGGTACCTCATGGGGGTGGGCACGCCCTCCAACATCATCGAGGCGGTGTGGCGGGGGGTGGACTTCTTCGACTGCGTCATGCCCGCCCGAAATGCCCGCCACGGCAAGCTGTTCACGTGGCAGGGCGCTATGAACATCAAAAACGAGCGGTATAAGCTGGACGACCGGCCTATTGACAGCGGGTGCGGCTGCCCTGTGTGCCGCAGCTTCTCCCGGGCCTACCTGCGCCACCTGTTCAAGGCGGAGGAGATGCTGGCCATGCGTCTGGCGGTGATGCACAACCTCTGGTTCTACAATACGCTCATGGAGCGGATCCGGGAGGCCCTGGACCAGGGGGTCTATGGGGCGTTCCGGGAGGAGTACAGCGAAAAGCTGGGACAGCGGTATCCGCTGTGAGCATAGGGAGATCCATTCGGGGCGGTCTGTCCGGCGTCCAGCCGGCGGGCCGCCTGCTTTCACTTTTGATTTTATCGAAAAACAATAAAAATATATTGACAAACAGGTTTTTCTCTGATAAGATACTCTCAGAAACCGAGAGGAGGCGCGGGAGATGAAGCGGCTTGGACTGGTGCGTGCCCTGAAGGGAACCATTATATTTATGGCGGCCATGGCGGCGGTGTGCTACCTGGAGATCTTCCCCAACAGGATCTGGATGGCGGGAAAAATGTACGGCATGGACTGGATGGTGGCGCCGGGCATTGTGGCGGTGAGCCTCAGCGCTGTGCCGATTGTGATCGCCCTGGCGCTGTTCTGGCGGATCTGCACGGAGATCGGGCGGGATAACTCCTTCTGTCACAAAAACGCCCGATGGCTTGGGGGCATCGGCCTCTGCGCCATGGTGGACACAGGGTACTGTGCCGTTGGCACGGTGACCATCGAGCTGCTGGCGGGGTCCTCCCTGTGGGTGCTGGGGATGGCTGTGTGCGTGGTGGGGGTGGCCATTGCCGTGGCCTCGTTCCTGCTGAGCCATCTGGTGCTGAAGGCGGCGGACATGAAGGCGGAGAACGATCTGACGATTTAGCATCTGTATTCGCAGCCGGTGGAGGCGTCTTGGCGGCTCCTCTGCTCACCCAAAAAGAAGAAAGGGCGGTGATGCACAATGCCCATTGTGGTGAATCTGGACGTGATGCTGGCCAGGCGGAAGATGAGCCTCAGCCAGCTCTCCGAGCGGGTTGACGTGACCATTGCCAACCTGTCGGTGCTGAAGACAAACAAGGCCCGGGCGGTGCGGTTTTCCACGCTGGAGGCCATCTGCAAGGCCCTGGATTGCCAGCCCGGGGATATCCTGGAATATGTGGAGGAGGGGGAGCAGTGACGGGGACCATTCTCTCCCTGGCCGCCTTGGCTTTGGGGACGGCGGCCGCGCCGATCATGGCCTGGCTGTGGGCGGCGGGCCTGATCCAATGCGGAAGACGGCGGGCCCTCAGAGCCTGGACCGCCCTATTCCTGACGGCCCTGGCCCTGCTCATCCTGGGGAGCGGAGCGCTGGCGGCGCTGGATCTGGCGTGGCGGTCCCGGACGCTCCGGGCCCTGTACGGCCTCCTCTTCCTGGGCGGCGCGGGGGCCATGTTCTCCGCGGTCCGGGCCCTGCCGGAGCTGCCGTGGCCGGAGGAGGACCGGCGGCGCTGGCGGGGAATCGCCTGCGCCGCTTTCTGCGCGGTCCTGCTGGGGGCCCTGGTCCTGGGCCGGTGGCTGACCGCCGTCACAGCCGGGCCGGAGCTGGTGACGGTCCGGGACGGACAGCAGGTGGTGGCGGCGGACGAGGGGTGGATGGACTACTGCATGGCCTACTACCCCTACCGTGGCCCCCTGGTCCGGGGCGGTACGGCCCTGGAGGTGGTCTCGGAGTACACGGGAGGAGCGGAGCGATGAGAAGAAAAAAGCTGGTCTGGGCGGCGGCGCTCCTGTGTGCGCTGCTTGTGTGCGCCGGGCTGCTGGCGCGGGGGGACCGAAGGGAGCGCACGGCCCGGTACATCCAGCGAAACCGGGCGGCGCTGGAGGCCTTCGCGGCGGAGCTGACGGCGGACGGGACCTACAACAGCTGGACCGTCAGCTATTGGCCGGAGCTGGGCATGGCGGAGTTCGAGACCGGCGCGTCCGGCCTGGGGTCCTCCACCAGCTACTGGGGATTCTACTACTCCCCGGAGGATGTGCCCCTGCCCCTGATGGGGACGGCGGAGATGCGCTACACGCCCTCCGGCAGCGGCTGGCGCTGGGAGGAGCCGGAGGGGGACAACTGGGCCTATACCCAGCGGCTGACGGAGAGCTGGTACTGGTATGAGATGCACTTCTGAGGCCACGAAGACGGCGGGGACAGGTTCTGAGTAAAAATCCGCCTATAGGTACAATATGCAAAAAATTTTGCATACTCCCTTGAATATCCGGGAGAGATATGGTATACTGTAGTCGCTAAACGACGGCGCAGTATCCTAGTCAGATCTGCCGCTTCCGAAGAAGGGCCTAAAAATCCTTCAAAGGGCATAGCTGTGAAACCCCTGGTGCCTGCTTCTTACGCCCAGTTTGGGGTGGGTGCTGGGTGGAAAGCGCGGGACTCCCCTGCGCTTGCGGCCGTAGGGCGTTCCCCAATGGCATGGGGAAGCCGACCCTGCGGGCGTGGAGACCTGTTTTTGTGCATGGGCGTACTCCCTTTGTGGTACCTCGACCTGTGTACGACTCAGGGTAGAAACCTGTATTGCGGTGCTACCCGGCCTGGAGCCGTGAACGCTGTGTGCAGATGTAGCCTGCCTTGCGTGGGCATGGCGGATAGGAGAACACCCAGTCTGCTCCCCGGCCAGGGAGAGGACTGCGATTGCTCCTTGAAACCCTGCCTGCAAAAGAGGCTAAGAAGCGGTTTGACTGCGGTGGAAAACACCTAGGCTGTCGTCATTGGGCAGACGGGGGATTGCAGTGCGGACTAAGTGGCAGTCGGGTAGCGCGGTGGGCAACGCCGCGCCGGAGCATTGAAAGGGAAACCGCCTGATCGGCAACGAGAGGTATGTTCCGGGGAAATCCAACCCGTACCTAAGCCGTAAGATTTACCCTGCCTGCTGCCGGCGTTTAGCTTTTTCGGCAGCGGACCAATATCCGTCCCTGAAATATTGGGACGGATATTTTGCATGTTTGGGGGATTTCAGGGAGGGCTTTGCCATGAAAAAACGAGGAATGCTGACGCTTTTGGTCCTGCTGGCCTGCCTTTGTCCGGCGGCCTGCGGAAACGCGCCAAAGGAGAGCGAGCCCCCCTCCGGGGCGCCCCTGGGCGCGGCGGCCTACACTGCGGCGTGGACCCCCTTCCCGGGACAAACGGACGGCTTTTTCTACTCCTGCGTGTCCGGCGGCGGAGTCTATGTGGCGGACAGCTGGGGGAGGAGCATCCTGCGCTTCCCCCTGGAGGGGGGCGAGGCCCAGGCCCTGCCCGCCTACGCGCCGGCCGAGGCTGGCGAACAGCCCGCCGCCACCTTCCTGAGCAGCATCCGGGCCGGCGAGGACGGCGCTCTCTGGGTGGTGGAGCATGTGACCGGGCCCGAAGTGATCGACACGTATGTGCTCCGCCGGCTGGACGGGGAGGGGGCGGAGCTGTTCCGCTTCTCTGCCCCGGGGCTGGCCAGGAAGCTGGAGGCCTCCTCTGTCTATGACATGCTCCAGGACGATGACGGGGATATCTGCGCTGTCACCGACAGGTGCTTTGCCCTGCTGGACCGGGAGGGGGAGATCCGCTTCACCCTGCCCCTGGACACGGATGTGTTCGACACCAAGCTCATCCGCCTGGGCGACGGCCGGGTGGGGGCCCTGGGCCAGACCCGGGACGTGTCCGGCGGTGCCCGGCCCTGCCTGCAGGTGGTGGACAAGGCGGCCCAGGACTGGGGGGAGACCTATCCCCTGCCTGCGCGCACGCACCGCGATTCCGTGTACGACGGGAGCGGGGAGGCGCTGTTTTACTACCTGAAGGGCGAGAGCCTGTACGCCTATCGGCAGGGGGCGGAGGAGCAGGTCCTGGACTGGATGGCCGCCAGCGTGGACGGCACCCAGGTGCGCAGTCTCGCCGTTCTGCCGGACGGGCGCGTGGCGGCGGTCATGAGCGTCCACAGCGGGACCGGGGCCGGCTTCTTTCTGCTCACCCCTGTGGAGGCCGGGGCCCTGCCGGAGCGGCAGAAGCTGACCTACGGAACCATGGACATGGTGAGCTCCGAGCGCACGGCTATTCTGGCGTTTAACCGGACCAATCCGGACTACTATATAGAGGCAACGGACTACGCCCAGGGCCAGGACCGGGCTGCCGGCCGGACCCGGCTGGTGACGGAGGTGCTGGCGGGCAAGGGGCCGGACATTGTCAACATAGGCCAGCTGGGGGCGGACTACTGGGAGACCGCCGGGCTGCTGGAGGACCTGTGGCCCTATATTGACGCGGACCCGGAGATCAACCGGGGAGATCTGATGGAGCGAGTGTTTCAGGCCTATGAGCGGGACGGAAAGCTCTATCAGATCGGCAGCGAGTTTCGCATCATGACCTTCACCGGGGCTGCGGAGGTGGTGGGGGGAGAGATGACCTGGACCGGGGAGGAGCTGTGGGCCGCCCTGGAGTCCATGCCCGAGGGCTGTGTGCCCCTGTCCATCTACGGCTCCAAGGAAAATATGCTCAGACTGCTCCTCAGCCTGTACGGGGAGCGCTTTGTGGACTGGGAGGCCGGGACCTGCGCCTTTGAGAGCCAGGAATTCAAGGACCTGCTGGCCTTCTGCGCCGGCCTGCCGGACCAGAGCCCGGAGGGCGGCGACGCGGCGGCCCTGGTCAGCGGCCGTCAGATGCTCTGCGAGTGGCAGATCACCGATTTCTACGACGTGCAGGAGAAGTCCTACCTTCTGGGCGGGCCAGTGACCTTTGTGGGCTGTCCAAACCCCTGGGGGGAGGTGGGCAGCGCCCTGTTTTTGACAAACAGTCTGGCCATGTCCAGCGGCTGCGCCCACAAGGACGGGGCCTGGGCCTTCCTGCGGGAGCTGCTGCTGCCCCGGAGGGATGGGGACGTGTCCCCATCTGTCCCCTATTTCCCCACCAACAGGGCGGACTTCCAGCGCACAGCGGAGGCGGCCATGACGCCGGAGCGGGTGGACAGCAGCGGCAGGGAGATCTCCACCCGCGGCGAGAGCTTCGGTGAGGTGGACGGCGTGGAGCTGGGCTATAAGCGCTATGCAGTCACCCAGGCGGAGTACGATCAGATCATGGCCCTTTACAACGCCGTTGATCTGTCCTACCGAGAGAATCGGGACCTGAATGGGATCGTGATCTCGGCGGCGGGAGCCTACTTCGCCGGGGACAAGAGCCTGGACGAGGCGGCGGAGCTGATCCAGCGCCGCGGGGAGATATACGTCAACGAGCAGAGGTAGAAGGAGGGAGCGCGGGCTCTGCGCCCTATATATATACGTCGCGTCAACAAGCATCGGCGGAAAGGAAGGTATTGGGATGAAGAAATGGGGAAAGCTGACGCTTCTCACTCTGCTGGCTTGCCTCTGTCTGGCAGCCTGCGGGGAAAAGAAAACCGTCCACAAGATCAACTGGCAGACGGCCCCGGCCTATCTGTCTGAGGACGTGGCCCTGCCTGTGGAGACCTGCGCCCTCAACGGCTCCTGCACCGACGGGGAGAGCATCTACTACCTGACCGAGACGCGGGCAGAGGGGGCGCGGGACTTCCAGCTGTGCCGCGCTTCCCTGTCGGAGGGGACGGCGGAGCCCCTGGAGCAGTACCAGTCCCCGGCCATGCCGGAGGGCTCCGGATATACTTTCCTGGGCCCGGTGCTGGGCTCGGACGGGACGCTGTGGCTGTGGGAGGCCTGGAGCATATCCCACTTCGATCTGCCGGAGGACTTTGACGAGGAGCGGGAAGCAAAGGGAAAATACTTTACAGGACAGGACCTCTTCTACCAGGTCCGGCAGCTGGACAGCGCCACCGGCAGGGAGCTGGCTGTGGTGGACTTTTCCGCCGCTGTCCAGGAGCTGGAGAAGCAGCAGCCCTATGTGTCCACCGCCTTTGCGGTGGACGGGAAGGGGCGGATCTATCTGGCCGACAACAGCGGCGTTACCGTCCTGGACAGCAGGGGACAGGTCCTCTTCACCCAGGAGGCCACCCTGCCCTATGCCGGCGTCATGGGCTCCGCCGGGACGTCCCTGGCTCTTCTGCCGGACGGAACCGTGGCGGCTCTCACCGTCCAGTCCGGCGGAAAGCGTGAGGTGCGGACCCTGGACCCCGCCGCCAAGGGCTGGGGTAAGGAGCGCTGGGAGATGCCCGGCAGGGTAACGCAGATCTACCCCGGCAGCGGAGGGTTCCTGTTCTACTACAAGGACCGTGATACGCTGTGGGCCTGGGAGCCGGAGGGGCTGGAGGGCCGGGAGCTGCTGGAGCTGTCCGCCGGCAGGCTGGACAGCGGCATCATGTGCTTCGCCCCCCTGGAGGCGGGGCGGCTGGCCGCTTTGACCATGTCCTATGAGGACAGCAGCACAGCGTATATCGACGAGGGCCGCCTCCGGCTGCGGCTCCTGTCCCCCACGGACAAGCTGCCGGACAAGATCCAGCTGGTCTACGGCGCAATGGGCCTCGGAGATGGCGTGGTGTTCCGAATCAATCAGTTCAACCAGCGCAGCGAGGAGTACCATATTGAGCTCCGGGACTACTGCGAGGGCGTTTTGCCCTGGCAGCTGAGCGAGGAGCAGGAGGCCGCCGCCAGAAAGCGGCTCTATGCGGACGTGGCCGCGGGAAACGGTCCGGATATCTGGGACCAGAGCCTGCCCCTGGACCAGTACGCCCGGGAGGGGGCCTTTGAGGACCTGTGGCCCTGGATTGAGGGGGACCCGGCGCTGGGCCGGGAGGCGGTGATGGAGCACGTGCTGGACTGCGCCTCCACAGACGGCACGCTGTACACAGTCTGCGGGTCCTTTGTCATCAATACGGCCTACGGTCTCTCCAGCGTGGTGGGGGACAGGAACAGCTGGACCCTGGAGGAGCTGCTGGCGGCCTATGAGACTCTGGAGCCGGGGGCCAGCCTTTTCAACGGCTACGTGGCCTCCGGGGACCTGCTCCAGAAGCTCATAGCCGAGGACCTGGACCGGTATGTGGACTGGGAGGCCGGGACCTGCGCCTTTGATACGGAGGCGTTCAAGGCTCTGCTGGAGCTGTGCGCCCGTCTGCCCCAGGAGGCGGATTTTGCCACCAGCGACGGCGCGTCCCTCCGGGAGCGGCGGATGCTGCTGTGGGATACCACAATGGTTTATATGAACAGCTTCCTCTCCTGTGAGGCCAGGTGCGCGGGGCCGGAGGCGCTGACGGACTACGAGGCGTATCTCAGCGAGAACCATGTCTATGGCACCCTGATTGACGAGAACGGGAACTGGCGGGAGAAGGATGCAGTCACCTGTGATGCGCTGTCGTGGCTGGAGTATTTCAGGAGCGGCCAGAGCCCGAGTAATAATTGGGCCGGCGCGCCAACAGGGACCCTGGAGGGGGGCGGTTACGCCGCCTATGTAGGCTTTCCTACCCAAGGAGGCGCGGGCAGCTCCTTTACCCTCTGTGACACGCTGTCCATGTCCGCAGCCTGCCGGCATAAGGAGGGGGCCTGGGCCTATATCCGCCAGTCCCTTCTGCCCGGAGGCTCCCTGCGCAGAGATGGCGTGGGCGTGACAGACCACTCCTACTCGCCGGGCTTCCCGGTGAACCGGGCGGACTTTGAGCAGGACATGGCCCCCCAGTGGCTGGTGAACAAGAGCGGGGAGTACGTTCTGGACAAGGACGGCCAGCGGATCCAGGAGCCCAAGGACGTGTTTTCCCTGCCTGTGGAGGGACAGATTGTACGCGATCCCTTGGACGGGGGGCCTGCTGAGCAGATGAAAGCCGCCATGGTGGTCATTGCGCTGGCCCCCACGGAGCCACAGATGGAGAACTTCTGGAAGCTCTACAACGCCATTGACCATGTATATACCGACAGCACGTGGGACCTCTATCAGATCATCCGGGAGCCGGCGGAGGCATACTTCGCCGGGGACAAGAGCCTGGACGAGGCGGCGGCCCTGATCCAGAGCCGGGCGGCCATCTACGTAGGAGAACAGCAGTAGGCGGAGTTCATCCGCATACACTAAGAGAACATAAAAGAAAGGCAGGAGAAGAGAGCTTGGACACAGGCGACAGTAAAAAGAAGCAGGAGAAAAAAGGAAAAGGGGAGGGGCGGTTCCGCTGGGCCATACAGGTGTTTTTCCTGTCCGTGGTCCTCTCGGCGGTGCTGAGCCTCGCCTCAGAGGAGGCCCTGGACGGGGCGGGCATGGCGCTGGCCTTTGTGGTGCTGGCCTGCTTTATCCTGCTGGGCATCGTATTTGACATCATCGGCGTGGCAGTGACGGCGGCGGACGAGCGGCCCTTCCACTCCATGGCCGCCCACCGCACACCCGGAGCCCGGGAGGCCCTGGGCCTCATCCGGAAGGCCAACAAGGTCTCCAGCTTCTGCAACGATGTGGTGGGGGATATCTGCGGCATTATCTCCGGTTCCACCGCGGCCATTATCGTCACCCGCTTGCAGCAGGCCCTGTCCATCCGGTCCGTGGTCATCTCCCTGGCCGTGACAGCCCTGGTCTCCGGGCTGACCATCGGCGGGAAGGCCGTGGGAAAGATGTTCGCCATCAACAAGAGCACGGCGGTTCTCCAGACGGTGGGCCGGATTCTGCACGTGTTTTCCAGCCATAAAAAGAGGTGAAACTCCCTTGATTTTGGAGCATATCGCGTCCCCAGCGGACGTAAAGGAGCTGACAGTTCCCCAGCTCAAGGAGCTGTGCAGGGAGCTGCGGCGGTTTTTGGTGGAGAGCGTGGCCCGCACCGGCGGCCATCTGGCCTCCAACCTGGGGGCCGTGGAGCTGACCGTGGCCCTCCACCGGACCTATGACACCAGCCGGGACCGGCTGGTATTCGACGTGGGGCACCAGTGCTATGTCCACAAGGCCCTGACCGGCCGCCAGGGCATGTTTGACGCCCTGCGGCAGCTGGGAGGGCTTTCCGGCTTTCCCAAGCCGGAGGAGAGCGTCCACGACGCCTTCGTGGCCGGCCACGCTTCCAACTCCGTGTCCGTGGCCCTGGGCATGGCCCGGGCCCGGACCCTCTCCGGGCAGGACTACAGCGTGGCCGCCCTCATCGGGGACGGGGCCCTCACCGGCGGACTGGCCTATGAGGGCCTCAGCGACGCGGGGGCGTCCGGGGAGCCCATGGTGGTGATCCTCAACGACAACGGCATGTCCATTGACCCCAACGTGGGTGGCGTGGCGGACCACCTCAGCCGGCTGCGCCTGCGGCCGGGGTACTACCAGTTTAAAAAGGGGTACCACGCGGTCATGAACCGCCTGCCCGGCGGGCGAACCCTCTACCAGTTCAACCACCGGGTCAAGAGCAGCATCAAGCGGTCCATCTACCCCTGCTCCATGTTTGAGGACATGGGCTTCACCTACCTGGGCCCCATCGACGGCCACAACGTGGAGCAGCTGTGCACCACACTGGCCTGGGCCCGGGAGCTGGGATGCCCGGTGCTGCTCCACGTGCAGACCAAGAAGGGCAAGGGCTACGCCCCGGCGGAGCGTCAGCCGGAGCGGAGCCACGGCGTGGGGCCCTTTGACCCGAAAAAGGGGTTCGTCAGCGCCCAGAAGGTGGACTTCTCCTATGTTTTCGGCCACGAACTGGTGGAGCTGGCTGGGCGGGACAGGCGCATCTGCGCCGTCACTGCCGCCATGGGGGAGGGCACGGGCCTCCAGGAGTTCTCCGCCGCGTGGCCCAAGCGGTTTTTTGACGTGGGCATCGCGGAGGGCCATGCGGTGACCATGGCCGCCGGCATGGCCAAGCAGGGGATGACCCCGGTGTTCGCGGTGTACTCCACCTTCTTGCAGCGGGGCTTTGACATGCTCCTCCACGACGTGGCCCTCCAGGGGCTCCATGTGGTGCTGGCGGTGGACCGGGCGGGACTGGTGGGGGCCGACGGCCCCACCCACCACGGCTGTCAGGACGTGGGCTATCTGACCCAGATCCCGGGCATGACCGTGCTGTGTCCGGCCTGCTACGGGGAGCTGCGGGAGATGCTGCGCACGGCCCTGTCCATGGACGGGCCGGTGGCGGTCCGGTATCCCCGGGGGACCGAGGGCCGGCAGTATCCGGACTGGCGCGGGGAGAGCGCGTCCGTCCTCCGGCAGGGGAGGGACGCCACCCTGGTGTCCTACGGCGTGATGACCGACGAGCTGCTCTCCGCCGCCGAGACCCTGGCGGAGAGGGACTTTGAGGCGGAGGTCATCAAGCTCCACCGCATCGCCCCTCTGGACCCGGAGCCGGTGCTGGATTCGGTGCGGCGCACGGGGCGGCTGCTGGTGCTGGAGGACTGCAACGAGAACGGCTCCATTGGACAGCAGCTGGCGGCGGCCCTGGCCCAGGCCGGGGTCAAGGCGGAGCAGACGCTGCTGCTGAACCTGAAGCAGTCCTTCGCCCCCCAAGGCACGGTGGCTCAGCTGCGGCGGCTCATGGGGATCGACGCGGAGGCGGTTGTTCATGCGTTTTCTTTGTGAACAGGCATCGCCTTCGGCGAGCCTGGGCCGCAAGCGGCCTGCGGAAAAAGTATCAAAAAGATAAACGTTAGAGGATGAGATCAGAGGGAAGGGAGCTGTGGAATATGCCGCGCATCATCTGGGAGGGAAACCGGGATGGGGACCGGGATACGCCGGACGCGCCGGTCCCGGAGAACGCGAAAAGGCTGGACCGGCCGGACGATATTGTCAATGCGTCTCTGTCCTATATGATATTGCCCTGTGCGGCCTGCTTTCTGGCCGTGTTTGTGAAGAGCAGGGCAGTGGGGGCGTTCCCCTTTGACCTGCGCTTCGCGCCGCTGGCATTTCTTGTGGGATTCATCGTGGCCCTGCCCCTCCATGAGCTGCTCCACGGCCTGTGCTATCCTGACGGCGCAGAGGTGTATATTGGCGTGTGCCTGAGACGGCTGCGGGCCTACGCGGTCTCCGCCTGTCCCCTGTCCAGGGCACGGTTTATCGCCATGAGCCTGGCCCCGGCAGTCCCCGGGCTGGCGTCTCTGTCCCTGTTCCTGGCCTGCCCGGCCGCGTGGAGACCGCTGATGACGGTGTGCGTGGTCCCGGCCTTCATGGGCCTGCTCTCGCCCGCGCCGGACTATATGGACATTGCGCTCGTGCTGCGGCAGACGCCCCGGGGCGCGGTGATCCAGGCGTCCGGGGACGGTTTGTTCTGGTATTGAGCAGGGAAAGCAATTTTTGTTACAGGACTCCGTCAATGACAGAATCCAGCAGCGGAAACAGACTTCTGCGGAAAGCAGTTGAAAAATCAGGAAAAGATGTATACTATGTATATATGCATAAAAGGAGGCGAGTGCCCTATGCTGCTTCACGAGTTTGACCCCAATCCCAGGGCGGTCATCAACCCCTCAGATAACCACAGCCGTGTTTTCGCCTGTCCCAGGGTGGCAGTATCCTGCTTTGAGCGACACACCTTTGCTCGGATGGCGGAGCGGCTGGGGGCGGAGCCCTTCGCCTCGAACGGCATGGCAAACCTGGAGGTTTTGTACTATCGGGCGCGGTACCAGGGGAAGGAGATCGCCCTTTTCAACGCCTATGTGGGCGCGGCGGGGTGCGTGGGTGTGATAGAGTGCCTGTTTGCCCTGGGGGTGGAGAAGTTGGTGCTGTTCGGATCCTGCGGGGTGCTGAACAGCTCCCTGGCCAACTGCGGGATCATCGTCCCCACCGCCGCCCTCCGGGACGAGGGGACCAGCTATCACTACGCCCCGGCGGGGGATGAGATCGAGGTGAACCCCAGGTACCGTGACAAATTTGCCGCAGTTCTGGACCGCCACGGCTGCGCCTGGGCGGAGGGGAAGGTGTGGACCACGGACGCCTTCTACCGGGAGACGGCGGAGAAGGCGTCCCGCCGCCGGGCGGCGGGGTGCGTGTGCGTGGACATGGAGTGCTCCGCCGTGGCGGCCCTGGCCCAATTCCGGGGGAAAGAGGTGTTCCAGTTCTTCCACGGCGCGGACAATCTGGACGGAGAGCGCTGGGACCGGCGGGGCCTGGGCAGCGAATTTGACCTGACGGAGAAGGATAAGATTGCCCAGCTGGCCCTGGAGCTGGCGGCGGAGATTGCGTAAATTGAGGAGGAGAGAAACTGTATGAGCTACAAGACCATTGACATGCCGGCCTATCCCAGAAGGGCCCACTTTGACTACTTCCGGTCCCTGGCCTACCCCTACGTGGGGACCACGGTTAACGTGGACATCACGGCCCTGGTGGGCCGGATCAAGAGAACGTCCCTGCCCTTCTTCTTCACGGTCTGCCACTGTGTGGCCCGGGCGGCCAACAGCATACCGGAGTTCCGGCAGCGGATCGTGGACGATGGCATCGTGGAGTTTGACCGGTGCCGGACCTCCCACACCGTGGCCCTGGAGGACGGGACCTTCTGCTACTGCACCCTGGAGCACGATCTGCCCCTGCGGGTGTATCTGACCGTAGCGGAGCAGGCCCAGGCGAAGGAGCGGAGGAGCATCGAGGAGGATCCGGCAGAGGCCCTGGACAAATTTTTCATCTCCACCCTCCCCTGGTTCTCCTACACGTCACTGATCCAGCCGGTGCCCCACCCGGCGGACAGCAACCCCCGGCTCACTTGGGGCAAGTACTTTGTCCAGGAGGGGAAGATCCTGCTGCCGGTGTCCGTGCTGTGCAACCACGCTCTGGTGGACGGGTCCCACATCGCCGCGTTCTACGAGGCTTTGGACCAGTTTGTGGCGGAGGCGGCGGCGCTATGAGGACGCGGCTGGACGTCTATCTGGTGGAGCACGGCTACCTGGACAGCCGCCAGAAGGCCCAGGCAGTGGTCATGAGCGGGCAGGTGTACGTGGACGGCCGGCGGGTGGACAAGCCCGGCGCGCCGGTGGCGGAGGGGGCGGCCGTGGAGGTCCGGGGCAGCGCCCTGCGCTACGTCAGCCGGGGGGGATTGAAGCTGGAGAAGGCCATGGGCCTGTGGCCCATCACCCTGGAGGGGAAGGTCTGCATGGACATCGGGGCCTCCACCGGCGGATTCACGGACTGTATGCTGCAAAACGGGGCCGCGAAGGTCTACGCGGTGGACGTGGGCTACGGCCAGCTGGCCTGGAGCCTGCGCAGCGATGAGCGGGTGGTGAGCCTGGAGCGGACCAACGCCCGGTATCTCACCCACGAGCAGGTGCCGGAGGAGCCGGCGTTCGCCAGCGTGGACGTGAGCTTCATCTCCCTGCGGCTGATCCTGCCCGCCGTGGCCGGCCTGCTGCGGGAGGGGGGACAGGCGGTGTGCCTGGTCAAGCCCCAGTTTGAGGCCGGACGGGAGAAGGTGGGCAAGAAGGGGGTGGTCCGGGACCCGGCGGTCCACCGGGAGGTGCTGGAGCATTTCCTGGACCACGCGCACCTGAGTGGCTTCAAGGTTCTGGAGCTGAGCTTTTCGCCCATCCGGGGCCCGGAGGGGAACATTGAGTACCTGGGCTGGCTGGAGAAGGGGGCCTGGGAGGAGAAGACCTTCGATCTGGCCGGGCTGGTGGAGGCGTCCCACGGGGAGCTGGCGTGAAGCAAAGCGCAGTTTTGCGCCCAAAAGTTTTTCTATTTGATTCTTTTTCCGCAGGCCGCTTGCGGCCCAGGCTCGCCGAATGCGATGCTTGTTCACAGAGAAAAAGAATGTATACTAAAGGTATCCTGTAAGGGAGGAAATGGCATGAAACGGGTGATATTGTGCCCCAATCCGTACCGGGACAAGGGCCTGACTGTGGCCAAGCGGGCCGCGGAGATCCTGGAGGGGGCTGGGCTGAGCACGGTTTTCTGCCTGCCCTTCAAGCCGGAGGGCGGGGAGGGACAGTACGGCGTCCCCTGCCGTCCGCTGCACCAGGAGCTGCGGCTGAGCGATCTCATCGTGGCCTTTGGCGGGGACGGCACCATCCTGCATCTGGCCCGGACGGCCTCCATGCGGGGCATCCCTGTGCTGGGGGTGAATCTGGGGAGCCTGGGGTTCATGTCCGATCTGGAGGTGGGGGAGCTGGAGCTGCTGAAAAATCTGGCCACAGGCCGGTACCGGACAGAGAAGCGGATGATGCTGGACGTGGCGGTGCTGCGGGAGGGCCGGACGGTGTACGCCGGCGGCGCCCTCAACGACGCGGTCATCACCAAGGGGGCCATGGCTCGCGTGGTGCGCCTTCAGGTCACGGCCGGGGAGGACCGGCTGGGGGTCTTTTCCGGGGACGGCGTGGTGGTGGCCACGCCTACCGGCAGCACGGGCTACTCCCTGTCCGCCGGGGGACCCATTGTGGAGCCCACGGCCCAGAATTTCGTCATCAGCCCCATCTGTGCCCACACGGTGTTTTCAAAGTCCTTTGTGCTCTCGGCGGCGGGGACGGTGAGCGTGGCTCCGGCGGAGCTCAACCGCAAGCAGGTCTATCTCTCTGTGGACGGGGGCAAGGCCTTCGCCCTGCGGCAGGGGGACAAGGTGCGCATCTGCCGGTCCCGGTACGAGACGGCGCTGCTGCGGCTGACGGACAAGAGCATTTATGAGATATTACGAACAAAAATGACAGGAGGAATCGGGCATGAAAACTGACCGGCAGAGCATGATCCTGGAGATCATTGAAAAAGAGGACGTGGACACCCAGGAGCAGCTCCAGCAGCGCCTCCAGGAGCAGGGGGTGCGCTGCACCCAGGCCACCATTTCCCGGGACATCAAGCAGCTCCACCTCATCAAGGAGCCCGTGGGCCAGGGGCGGTACCGCTACACGGTCTCCAGCCAGCGCAACCGGCTGAATGTGGCGGACAAGCTGCGCACCATCTTCCGGGAGAGCATCATCAGCGTGGATTTCGCCCAGAACATCGTGGTGGTGAAGACCATGGCCGGGCTGGCCAACGCGGCGGCCGCCGCCCTGGACGGAATGAACGTTCCCTACATGGTGGGGACGCTGGCCGGGGACGACACGGCGTTCCTGCTGATGCGGGACACCGAGTCCGCCAGGACCTTCTGCGAGGAGATCCACGAGATGCTGAGATAGGAGGGACAGACTATGCTGCAGCTTCTGCACATTGAGAATATCGCCGTCATCGAGGAGGCGGACATCGCCTTTGACAGCGGGTTCAACGCCCTCACCGGCGAGACGGGCGCGGGCAAGAGCATCGTCATTGACGCCATGGGTGCGGTGCTGGGCCAGCGGACCAGCCGGGATCTGATCCGGACCGGGGCCGTCAAGGCATTTGTCAGCGCCATCTTCACCGGTCTGCCGCCCCTGGAGGCGCTGGAGGAGTGCGGCCTCTCCGACGGGGAGGGGGAGGTGCTGCTCCAGCGGGAGATCTACGCCGACGGCAAGAACGCCTGCCGGGTGTGCGGCCGGCCGGTGACCGTGGCCCAGCTGCGGCGCATCGGCGGCGCGCTGCTGAACATCCACGGCCAGCACGACGGCCAGCAGCTGCTGGACGAGGAGCAGCATGGCGCGTATCTGGACAGCTACGGCCGGGTGGGGGACCAGCTGGCGGCCTACCTTGCCCGCTACGAGGCCATGGAGGCCACCCGCCGGAAGCTGAAGGCCCTCCAGATGGACGAGGCGGAGAAGGAGCGGCGGATGGACAGCCTCCGCTTTCAGATTGGGGAGCTGGAGCGGGCGGATCTGAAGCCCGGGGAGGAGGAGGCCCTTCTCCAGCGGCGCAATCTCCTGCGCAACAGCGAAAAATTCATGTCCGCAGTCCAGGGGGCCATGTGGAGCCTCAGCGGCGGGGACGAGGGGGGCGGCGCGGCGGCCCTGCTGCGAGACGCGGGGAACGCCCTGGCTGGGGCCAAGGGCCTGGACGAGCAGTTCGCCCAGCTCCACCAGCGGCTGGAGGCGCTGTACTCGGAGTGCTACGACGTGGCGGAGACGCTGCGGGATCTGGAGTCCGGCTTTGATTTCAGCCCCCAGGAGCTGGACGAGCTGGAGGGCCGGGCTGATCTGATCTACCGGCTGAAAAAGAAGTACGGCCCCACGGTGGAGGACATGCTGGACTATCTGGAGCAGTGCCGGCAGGAGCTGGACCAGATCGCCTTTGCCGCCGACACCGCCGCCCGGCTGGAGAAGGAGCTGGCCAAGGAGCGGGCCCAGGCGGTGAAGGCCGCCGGGCAGCTCTCCGAAGCCCGGAAGGCGGCGGCCCGGGAGCTGGAGGAGCGGATTCAGGACGAGCTGCGGCAGCTGGACATGCCCAAGGTGCGCTTCGCCATCTGCTTTGCGGAGAAGGAGCCGGATCCCACGGGCATGGATGTGGTGCGTTTTCTCATGTCCGCCAACGTGGGGGAGGAGCTGCGGCCCATCAACAAGGTGGCCTCCGGCGGCGAGCTGGCCCGGATCATGCTGGCGCTGAAAAACGTGCTGGCGGAAAACGAGCTCATCGGCACCCTGGTCTTTGACGAGGTGGACACCGGGGTCAGCGGCCGGGCGGCCCAGAAGGTGGCGGCCAAGCTGGCCCAGGTGAGCCGGCGCAAGCAGGTGCTGTGCGTCACCCATCTGCCCCAGCTGGCGGCCATGGCGGACACCCACTTCTCCGTGGAGAAGAGGGAGCGGGACGGTAGGACCTACACCCGGGTGGCCCGCCTGGACCGGGAACAGCGGAAAATGGAGCTGGCCCGGCTCACCGGCGGGGAGAAGATCACCCCCGCCATGCTGGCCGGGGCGGAGGAGCTGATCTCCGGCGCGGAGGAGTACAAGCGGGGACTGTAGACGTGTATTCTTTTGTGTACAAAAGAAAAGGAAGAAAAAACGCGAGAGGCTATGACCTGCCGGATGGAGAAGCGCAGTGCTGAAACACAGAATTGCGCAACAGAGCGTGCCCGCAGGGCGTCTAAAAGTTCTTTTTGGGTACCTTTTTCTTTCAAGAAAAAGGTATAGAGAAAAATAAGGAATGAAAGTATGAAGGATATTCAGGACATCAAGAAATACCTGCTGACGGTCCACCCGGTGCGCAGGACCAGCGGACAGAAGGCGGAGTGCCGCCAGTGGATCCTGCGGGAGCTGAAGCGGGCCGGCTGGCGGCCCTGGGAGGAGACCTACGGCAAGTTCAACGGCAGCGTCAACATCGTGGCCGGGGATCCGGACCGGGCCAACGTATTCCTCTGCACCCACTACGACACCGCCTCCCGGATGCTGCTGCCGGACTTCGTCTCGCCCACCAATGTGGCGGCCCACGTGGCCTACCATTTTACGGCGGCCCTGCTGCTGGCGGCCGCAGCCTTCGCCCTGGCTCTGGCGGTCAGCTTTCCGCTGAACAAGCCGGAGCTGATGCTGCCCCTATTTCTGATCCTGGCGGTGGCGGGGCTGTGGCTGGCCGCCTACGGACCCGCCAATCAGTCCAACGCCAACGGCGGGTCCTCCGGGGTGGTGGCCCTGCTGGCCGCCGCCCGGGCAGTGGGATACGACAAGCGGGTGTGTCTGGTGTTCCTGGACAACAATGAGCGGAACCTGCTGGGGGCCTCGGCCTTCAGGAAGCGGCACATTGACAAGGCGGCGGGGAACCTGTTCATTGACATAGACTGCGTGGGGGACGGGGAGCACCTGCTGCTGCTGCCCTCCAAGCACAGCCGCTGGGACAGCCGGCTGCTGGAGGCCCTGGAGGAGGCCTTCCCCCAGGGGGGGACCATGGAGCCCCATCTGCGGACAAAGGGTCTCCACTACTACCCCTCCGACAACCGGAAATTCAAGTTCCACGTGGTGGTGTGCGCCTGCCGCCATCTGGCGGGTCTGGGGTACTACATCCCCCACCTGCGCACCAGGCGGGACACGGCGCTGGACGAGGACAATATCGCCTATGTGACGGAGGGGCTGGCGCGGTTCCTGCCCCTGTACCTGGAGCAGTAGGGAGGCGCGGCGTGCATCTGACAGGAAATGACGTTGCGGCGTGCGTGATCGTGGGGATCATCACCCTGCTGATGTTGCTCATGTCCATCCCCCTGCTGCGGGGCAGGGGGGCGTGGCTCATCGCCGGGTTCAACACCATGGACAAAAGGGAGCGGGAGAAGTACGACGCGGAGGCCCTGTGTAAATTCATGGGCAGATATCTGCTGAGCGTGGCCCTGCTGACGCCGGCCATCGCCATCGGGGGAATCCTCAAGCTCAGCTGGCTCTCTATCGGATATACGCTCTATGTGGTCATTTCTGTGATTTTCGTGGTGATCTACTGTAATACCGGCAATCGCTTCAAGAAATAAGACGGGAGGAACGGGACTATGGCAAAGTACATCATGGCCTTTGACGCAGGCACCACCAGCAACCGCTGCATCCTCTTTGACCGGCAGGGCAATATCTGCTCCTCGGCCCAGAAGGAGTTCACCCAGATTTTCCCCCGGCCGGGCTGGGTGGAGCACGACGCCCGGGAGATCTGGGCCACCCAGCTGGGGGTGGCGGCGGAGGCCATGGGCAAGATCGGGGCCACGGCCGCCGACGTGGCCGCCATCGGCATCACCAACCAGCGGGAGACCACCATCGTCTGGGACAGGGCCACCGGGGAGCCGGTGTGCAACGCCATTGTGTGGCAGTGCCGGCGCACCAGCGCCTACTGCGACACGCTCAAGGAGAGCGCCGAGGACCTGCGCCAGCGAACCGGACTGGTGGCGGACGCCTATTTCTCCGGGCCAAAGATCAAGTGGATTCTGGACAACGTGCCCGGGGCCCGGGCGCGGGCGGGGGAGCTCCTCTTCGGCACCGTGGAGACGTGGCTGATCTGGAAGCTCACCGGGGGGCGGGTCCACGTGACGGACTACTCCAACGCCTCCCGGACCATGCTCTTTAACATCAACACTCTGGACTGGGACCAGGAAATTCTGGACCGCATGGATATCCCACGGTCCATGCTGCCCCAGGCAAAACCCTCCAGCTGCGTCTACGGCGAGACGGACCCCTCCTTCTTTGGCGCCCCCATCCCCATTGCCGGGGCGGCGGGGGACCAGCAGGCCGCTCTCTTCGGCCAGACCTGCTTCCGGCCGGGGCAGGCAAAAAATACCTACGGCACAGGCTGCTTCCTGCTGATGAACACCGGGGAGAAGCCGGTGTTCTCCCGCAACGGTCTGGTGACCACCATAGCCTGGGGCCTGGACGGAACGGTCCAGTACGCCCTGGAGGGGTCCATCTTTGTGGCCGGGGCGGCTATCCAGTGGCTGCGGGACGAGATGCGGCTCATCGACTCCGCCGCGGACAGTGAGTACCACGCCGGCAAGGTCAAGGACACCGCCGGCTGCTACGTGGTCCCCGCTTTCACCGGCCTGGGCGCGCCCCACTGGGACCAGTACGCCCGGGGGGCCATTGTGGGTCTGACTCGGGGGGTGAACAAGGACCACATCATCCGGGCCACCCTGGAGTCCATCGCCTATCAGGTCAGCGACGTTCTGGACGCCATGCGGGCGGACTCCGGCATCGCCCTCGCCTCCCTGAAGGTGGACGGCGGAGCCAGCGCCAACAACGTGCTCATGCAGCTCCAGGCGGACATCCTGCAAACCGCCGTCAACCGCCCGGTGTGCGTGGAGACCACGGCCCTGGGGGCCGCCTATCTGGCGGGTCTGGCCGTGGGCTTCTGGTCCGGGCTGGAGGACGTGGAGCGCAACTGGGCTGTGGACCGGACCTTCACCCCCGCCATCGCGCCCGAGGAGCGGGAGGAGAAGCTCAGGGGCTGGCGCAGGGCCGTGGAGCGGTCCTTCCGCTGGGCGGAGGAGTAGAGCCCGGCCGGACCATACGATATACTATATATAATAAGGAAGGCCCGGCCCCTGCGGGGGAGCCGGGCCGTGGGGGGAGCGCAGGATGATGACAAGTCAGGAGCCGGGAACGGAACGGTACAGCTATACCCAGAACCGTGAGCTGAGCTGGCTGCGGTTTAACCGCCGGGTGCTGGAGGAGGCGGGGGACGAGACAGTGCCTCTGCTGGAGCGGCTGAAGTTCATCGCCATCTTTACCAGCAATCTGGACGAATTTTTTATGGTCCGGGTGGGGAACCTGTTTGACCTGTCCCTGGTGTCGCCGAGGGAGATCGACAACAAAACCGGTCTGACCCCGTCGGGACAGCTGGAGCAGATCTACAGCGTGATCCCGGGCCTCATTGAGATCAAGAACCGTCTGTACGACGATGTGTCGGCCCTTCTGCGGCGGGAGGGGATCTGCGATCTCACCATGGACGAGCTGACAGGGGAGGAGCGGAAGTTCGTCTCCGCCTGCTACAAGACCAAGATCCTCCCCGTGCTCTCGCCCCAGATCGTGGACGCCCACCACCCCTTTCCCCATTTGGCCAATAAAGCGCTGTACGTGGCGGCCCTGCTGCGGGGGAAGAAGGGGGCCGCGTCCCTGGGCCTTCTGCCGGTGCCGGAGCGTCTGCCCGCCTTTCTCTCCATGCCCGGGGATTCGGGGCGGTCCATCCGCATGGAGACGGTGCTCCACCACTACGCGCCCACCCTGTTCGGGGAGTTCAAGGTGGAGAGCGCCTGCGTCCTGTGCGTCACCCGCAGCGCGGAGCTGAGCCTGGACGCGGAGCTGCTGGAGGGTGAGGATATCCGCAGCCGCATGAGCAAGCTGCTCAAGAAGCGGGCCAGCCAGTCGGTGGTGCGGCTGGAGCTCTCGAGGAAGATGGGCGGGGAGTTCATGAAGCTGCTCAAGAGCCGCATCCGGGTGGAGAGCCGCCAGATCTACGTGGACCGGAGCCCCCTTGGGATGAAGCACGTCTTTGAGCTCATCCGCACCCTGCCGGCGGAGCGGGCGGCGGCCCTCAGCTTTCCGCCCTACCGTCCCCGCTGGCCTGCGGATCTGGACCCCAAGGCCAGCGTCATCGATCAGGTCCGCCGCCGGGACCGGCTGCTCTTCTTCCCCTTCGACGGGGTGGACCCCTTCCTGCGGATGCTGGACGAGGCCGCGGAGCGGCCGGACGTGCTGGCCATCCGGATCACCATCTACCGGCTGGCCTCCTCCTCCCGGGTGGCCCACATCCTCTGCAAGGCTGCGGAGAACGGCAAGGAGGTGACGGTGCTCATGGAGCTGCGGGCCCGGTTTGACGAGGCCAACAACATTTCCTGGTCCCGGCTGCTGGAGGAGTCGGGGTGCAAGGTGATCTACGGGGTGGAGGAGTACAAGTGCCACAGCAAGATCTGTCTTATCACCCTGCGCAGGGGGGACAGGCTCAGCTATGTCACCCAGATCGGCACGGGCAACTACAACGAGCACACCAACGAGCAGTACACGGACCTGAGCCTCATGACCGCCGACGAGCAGATCGGCCTGGACGGCACGGCCTTCTTCCAGAACATGCTGGTGGGGAACCTGGAGGGGACCTACCGCCACCTGCTGGTGGCCCCTGCGGGCATCAAGCCCCGGCTCCTGGAGCTCATTGACCGGGAGATCGCCAAGGGGCCGGAGGGGCGCATCCGCATCAAGGCCAACTCCATGACCGAGCGGGAGGTGATGGACAAGCTGGCGGAGGCCTCCCAGGCGGGGGTGCAGGTGCAGCTGATCCTCCGGGGCATCTGCTGCCTGCGCCCGGGCATCGCCGCCCGCACGGAGAACATCCACGTCACCAGCATCGTGGGCCGGTTTCTGGAGCACGGGCGGATCTACTGCTTCGGCCGGGGGAGGGACGCGGTGGTGTACATCGCCTCGGCGGACCTCATGACCCGCAACCTGAATCACCGGGTGGAGATCGCCTGTCCCGTCTATGACCGGCAGGTGCGGGAGCAGCTGCTGTGGATCCTCCACACCCAGCTGGAGGACAACGTAAAGGCCAGCTCCCTGCTGCCTGACGGCTCCTACTGCCGGAAGGTGAACACCCTGGCCCCCTGCAACAGCCAGGAGGTCTTTATGGAGACCTCCATCCACCGCCCGGAGCCTCAGACGGCCCGGCCGGAGGGGTTCCGCCGGCTGCTGGGCGGCCTGACGGGGCGGCGGAAAAATGAGAGAAAGGGAGAGAGAAGAAAATGAACGAGGAATGTCTGATCTGCGGGGCCAAGCTGGCCTATCTGGAGCGAGAGGAGCCCATGACGTGCCGGCTGTGCGGCCGGACGGAGAACAGCCGGACCCGGTGCGAGGCGGGCCACTATGTATGCAGCGACTGCCACACCCAGGGCATGGACCAGATCGTGTCCATCTGTCTGGCGGAGAGGAGCGCGGCCCCCCTGGAGATCATGGAGAAGCTGATGAGCCAGCCCTTCTGCCACATGCACGGTCCGGAGCACCACGTCATGGTGGGCGCGGCCCTGCTCACCGCCTTCCGCAATGCCGGGGGAACGGTGGAGCTGGAGACGGCGCTGCCGGAGATGCTCAGCCGGGGCAGGAACGTGCCCGGCGGGGCCTGCGGATTCTGGGGTGCCTGCGGCGCAGGGCTCAGCGCGGGCATGTTCGCGTCCATTGTGTCCGGGTCCACACCCCTGGCCGGGGAGGCCTGGGGCGTCTCCCACCGGATGACCGCCCGGTCCCTGGCGCGGATCGGCGAGATCGGGGGGCCCCGGTGCTGCAAGCGGGACTCCTATCTCTCCATCCTGGAGGCCATCGACTTTGCCCGGGAGACCTGGGGCGTGGAGATGACCCGGCGGACGCCGGTATGCACCCGCTGCGGGCAGAACAACCAGTGCATCGGGAAGCGGTGCCCCTTCTCCCCGGGACGGGCAGAGGATAGGGCGGAGGCAAACCAGTGAAAAAGCGGGCTGCCGCCATTCTCATGCTGCTGGGGTACTCCGTTCCCTACGCCTTTCTGGCCATGTACGGGGACGCCCAGCTGCGCACCATGTGGCTGTACCTCCCGCTGCTGGCCGGCATGACGCTGCTGTGCCTGGCTGCTGTGCGATATCGCCGGCCGGCGGCGCTGCTGATAGGAAACGCGTGGAGCTTTCTGTCCTCCTGTCTGCTGATGGCGCAGCTTGAAACGGAGCAGTGGATGTGGTACTTCAAGCCCTTTTCCGCCCTTGGCTTTATGGTGACGGTGTCGCTTATTGCCCTTTCCGCGCAGCTGCTGGCATACTTTCTGGGGGTCCGGCGGGCCCGGAAAAGGATGGAGCCGCTGCGTTGAGACGCGGGCGGCTGTACACACGCTGCGGACAGGATATCCCGTATATTGGAAGCGGCGCCCCTTCTCGTCGCTGGGGCGTAAGGCGCGGAGACCGGCCGCCGGGCCGCTGGAGGGGGGCTGCGGTTGGACCGGACGGGACCTTTGGGTAAATAGATTTCCGGGAAGAGGCGCGCAGACGCTTGTAATCGGCGGGAAAATCTGCTATACTAACAAAAATGCGAAAACTTGGCCGCAAGGAGACAACATGCAGGGATATCTACAGAACATATGGGCGCAATTTGACTGGCAGGGTCTTCTGGCAGCGCTTCAAAGGGTGCTGGGAGTGCTGCTGTGCCTGAGCGTCCACGAGACATGCCATGGTCTGGCGGCCTACGCCATGGGGGATCCCACTGCCAAGCGGATGCGCCGTCTGAGCATCAACCCCCTCCACCACATCGACTGGCTGGGGTTGGCCTCCATGCTCCTGTGCGGCTTCGGCTGGGCCAAGCCGGTGCCTGTGGACATGCGCTATTTTCGAAATCCCAAGGCTGGCATGGCCGTCACCGCCCTGGCTGGGCCGGCATCCAACTTCCTGCTGGCCCTGGCGTCGCTGTTTCTGGCGTCGCTGATCTTCCGGATGGCTGCGGTGGGGCCGGCGCTGGCGTGGCTTTTCTATTTCCTGCTGACCACGGCTATGCTGAGCGTGGGTCTGGGGCTCTTCAACCTGATCCCCATCCCGCCCTTGGACGGTTCAAAGGTGCTCTTCGCCCTGCTGCCGGAGCGGGCCTACTACGTCCTTATGCGCTATGAGCGGTATGGCATGGTGGTTTTGCTGGCGCTGATCTGGCTGGATCTGGGAGGGAGCTTCCTCTCCGGCGCCATTGCCGCTGTCTTTGACTGGATGATGATCCTATTTTTCCCCCATTGAGGTGACTGGATGGATATACCTGTCTATAAATTGGAGAGCGTGGTGCACAGCAGGGAGGGCATGGAGGACTTTGAGGGCCCGCTGGATCTGATCCTCTATCTGCTGGGCAAGAACAAGATCGAGATACAGGATATCCCCATCGCCCTCATTCTGGAGCAGTATCTGGCCTACCTGGAGCTGCGCCAGCAGATGGATCTGGAGGTGGCCAGCGAGTTTATCACCATGGCCGCTCAGCTGATGTTCATCAAGACCAGAATGCTCCTGTCCCTGGAGGACGAGGAGGCCAAAAGCGAGATGGAGGAGCTGATTCGCTCCCTGGAGGAGCGGCGCAGCAGCGAGAACTACGAGCGGATCAAGTGGGTCTCCGCCATCCTGGGTCCTATGGGGGAGTTCGGCCGGGACATCCTGTGCCGGGACCCGGAGCCCCTGGAGCAGGGAAAGATCTACGAGTACAGCCACCGGCCGGCGGATCTCCTGGCGGCCCTGGGGGAGATCGCGGACCGGGAGGAGCGTCGGCTGCCGCCGCCCCTGAGCAATTTCGACGAGATTGTCCGCCAGGAGCCCTACCCTGTGGCGGGCAAGGCGGCGGAGATCATGGACCGGCTGCGCCGGGGCATCACCAGCTTCCGGCTCCTCTTCCGGGGCAGCCGCAGCCGCAGCGAGGTGGTGGCCACCTTTCTGGCGGTGCTGGAGCTGTGCAGGGCCCGGGTGATCCATTTAGCCGGCGGCGAGAGCGAGTGCACCGTCACCCCCACCGGGGAGACGGCGGACGCGCTGCCTCTGTGAGGGAATAACTTATCAAAAAGGCGGTAACTGGATTGGAAATCAAGGAATTGGAGACCGCGGCGGAGGGGGTGCTCTTTGCCGCGGGGGAACCTGTACATATCGACCGCATCTGTCTGGCCCTGGGCACGGACCGGCCCCGGGCGGAGGAGGCGCTCCAGCGGCTGATGGACTACTACGCCTTTGAGCGCCGGGGGATGCGGCTGGTGTGCATGGAGGACAGCTGGCAGCTGTGCTCCGCGCCGGAGTACGCGGACATCATCCGCAGGGCCTTTGAGATCCGGCGGCCGGCCAGACTCAGTCAGCCTGCCCTGGAGGTGCTGGCCGTCATCGCCTACTACCAGCCCACCACCCGGGCCTATGTGGACCAGATCCGGGGCGTGGACAGCGCCTACACCGTGGGGCTGCTGCTTGAGCGGAAGCTGATCGAGGAGTGCGGGCGCTTGCAGGTGCCCGGCCGGCCCCGGCTCTATCGCACCACCCAGACCTTTCTCCGCTCCTTCCACCTGCGGTCCCTGGAGGATCTGCCGCCCCTGCCGGGGGTGGACGATGAGGAGGGACAGATGCGGATGACTGGAGAGGAGGCGGACGAAGAGACCGGCGGGGCCGCCACATAAACAGAGAAGATGCGAGGAGGGGGCGAGGGACTTGGTTGGCAGAGTGATACTGGGTATCCTGTTGGCGCTTCTTGCGGCGCTGGTCATCGCGCTGACCATACCGGCCCGGGTCCGGCTCTCCTATGACCAGGGGGCGCTGGCGGTGTGGGTTCGGTACGGTCCGATCCGGCTCCAGATATTCCCGCCAAAGGAGAAGCCCTCCCAGGAGGAATCGGCGGATCCGTCCCCCAAAAAACAGAAAAAGAGGAAAAAGCAAAAAAGGGAGAAAAAACCTCCCAAACCCAGGGCAAAGATCAACCTGGACCAGATCCTCTACAGCCTGGAGACGCTGCCGCCCATTCTGGCGCGTCTGCTGGGCCGGACGGGGCGGGGCGTCCGAGTGGAGCCCCTGAAGGTCCACCTGCTCATCGCCTGCGCTGACCCGGCGGACACAGCCCAGCTGTACGGACGGCTCTGCGCCGCCCTGTCTGCGGGACTGCCCCTTTTGGAGCGGGCGGTGCGGATCAAGGACCAGGACATCCGGCTGTTCCCGGATTTTATGGGGGAACGGATGGACTGCATTGCCGACGTGGGCGTGTCCCTGCGGCCCTGGATTCCGGTATGGGCGGTCCTGCGGGCCGGTGGGAGCGGGCTGAAGTGGTTTTTGGGCTTCCGGAGGCTGGCCTCGCCGCCGCCGGCAGCGGAGACCGCTCCGGCGGAAGGAGAGAGTGAGGCCGCCTGAGTGGCCATGAAAGGAGCATATGGACATGGAGAAGAAGAATCCTCTCAGCGAAATGATGCAGGAGAGCATGGCAAAGGTGCGGGAGATGGCGGACACCAACACCATCGTTGGCCAGCCCATCCAGACCCCGGACGGCGTGACCTTGATCCCCATTTCCCGGGTGAGCTTCGGCTTTGGCGGCGGCGGCGCGGCTTTCGGCGGCAAGCAGAAGGCGGTTGAGGACCCCGCCAACCTGGGGGCCGGCGTTGCCGCAGGAGTCCGGGTGGACCCGGTGGCCTTCCTCATCATCAAGGACGGCATTACCCGGGTTATGCCCGTGGCTGTGCCCGCCATGAACACGGTGGACCGGGTGGTGGAGATGGTGCCCGAGGTCATGGACCGGGTGACCAACTTCATCAATGACCGGCAGAAGAAAAAGGAAGAGGGAGCCGAGACAGCGGAGGATTTTTAGAATCTGTATCCCCCGATTGTGAATACAGGTTCTAGGTCCGCTGTAGGACGCCGCGCCCTTCTCGTGAAGAAAAAGCTTCGGTTTGGAAGATTTTTTCGTGGTTTCAGACCGCCTCCAAGAGACATACTAGGTCCATCGACTGATCTTGGAGGTGGACCTGTATGTCCGGACGTAGTTTTTGGAGGAGGGCCATATGCCTTCTGGCGACGGCAAGCCTTTTTACTTGTCAGGCTAATGCTGTCAGTACGTCTGCCGCATCCGCCGTGCTGATGGAGCAGAGGAGCGGGCGGGTGCTGTATGAGCAGAACGGGGACGAGGAGCGCCTCATTGCCAGCATCACGAAGATCATGACCGCCGTGGTGGCCCTGGAGTACGGCCGGATGCAGCAGGAGTATACGGTCACAGCGCAGGACATGGCGGAGGGTTCCTCCATGTACCTCAAGCCCGGGGATGTGCTGCGGCTGGAGGAGCTGCTCTACGGACTCATGCTGGTCAGCGGCAACGACGCAGCCCTGGCGGTGGCGCACTGCGTCGCCGGGGAGACGGAGGCCTTTGTGGCGCTGATGAACCAGAAGGCGGAGGAGCTGGGGATGACCCACTCCCACTTCGCCAACCCCAACGGTCTGGACGCGGAGGGACATTACGCCAGCGCCCGGGATATGGCGGCGCTGACGGCCCACGCCCTGGAGAACCAGGACTTCCGCCGCATTGTCTCTACGGCCTCCATCACCATCGGGGATCGATATCTGGCCAACCACAACAAGCTGCTGCGGCTGTGCGAGGGGTGCATCGGGGTTAAGACCGGGTTCACCAAGGCGGCGGGCAGGACCCTGGTGTCCGCAGCTCAGCGGGATGGGATGACCCTGGTGTGCGTCACCCTCCGGGACGGCGACGACTGGAACGACCACATGGCCCTGCTGGACTACGGCTTTGCCGGCTACCATATGGAGACCGCCGCAGCCGGGGGGCAGGTCCTCTCCTCCGTGCTGGTGCGGGGCGGCACAGCCGCCTCGGTACCCCTGATGGCGGCGGAGGATCTGCGCTATCCCCTGGCGCCAGGGGAGCAGCTGAAGGTGGTGGCCCGCTGTCCGGTGTCCGTGGCCGCGCCGGTGGTGCCGGGGCAGGTGATCGGGGAGGTGTGCGCCTACCTGGACGGGGAGCTGGTGGCCAGCGTGGACATGGCGGCGGCCGCGCCCTCCGCCCGTCGGGAGGCGGAGGAGAGCGGCGGCAGCCGGTGGTGGGAGCGTCTGTTCTCGCCGTCCACGGCGGCGGACCAGCGGACGTACTAGATGGCGCTGCCCCGCAGTCAACGGGGGCGGGAAGAAAGGACGACATGGAACGAATCCAGAAAATTCTCTCCTCCGCCGGATTGTGCTCCCGCAGGCAGGCGGAGGAGCTGATGCGGGCGGGCCGGGTGAGCGTCAATGGCCGCCCGGCGGGCCTGGGGGACCGGGCGGATCCGCTGACGGACGACATCCGCCTGGACGGCAGTCCGGTGGCCTCGGCGGGGGAGCGGCTGTACCTCATGCTCCACAAGCCCCGAGGGTACGTGACCACCCTCTCCGACGAGCGGGGACGGCCTACGGTGGCGGAGCTGACGGCGGACTGCGGGAGCCGGGTCTACCCGGTGGGGCGGCTGGACATGGACTCCGAGGGCCTGCTGCTGTTAACCAACGACGGCGGCTTCGCCCAGCGTCTGGCCCACCCCAGCCACGGCATGGAGAAGGAGTACCGGGTGACGGTCTCCGGCCGGCTGGTGGGGTGTCTGGAGCGGCTGGCGGGGCTCACGACTCTGGAGGACGGCAGCCCCATTGTCCCCGCCCGGGTGGCGCTGCTGGAGCGGCGGGGGAGCCGGTGGGTGTTGTCGGTAACCATCTGTCAGGGCCTCAACCGGCAGGTCCGCCGGATGTGCGCACTGGCGGGGCTGGAGGTGGTCCGGCTGGTGCGGGTGCGGGAGGGGTCCCTGCGGCTGGGGGATCTGCCCCGGGGCCGCTGGAGGCCCCTGACGGAGGCGGAGCGCCTTCGCCTGTTCTCATGAGGAGGTCACAATGAAAAAGGACGTACTGCATACAATACGGGAGAATACGACCCATTTTTCCAAGGGACAGAAGCGGATTGCCGCCTACATCCTCTCCGACTACGACAAGGCCGCATTCATGACTGCCAGCAAGCTGGGCAAGCTGGTGGGAGTCAGCGAGTCCACGGTGGTGCGCTTTGCCGCCATGCTGGGCTACGACGGCTACCCCGCCATGCAGCGGGCCCTCCAGGAGCTTGTGCGCAGCAAGCTCACCTCCATCCAGCGCATACAGACCTCCAACGACCGGCTTTTCAGCTCCGACGTGGTGTCCTCGGTGCTGCAAATGGACATGGAAAAAATCCGCATCGCCATCGAGGAGGTGGACCGAACCGCTTTTACCGCCGTGGTGGACAAGCTGATGGCGGCAAAGCACATCTACATATTGGGCGTCCGGTCCAGCTCCTTTCTGGCGGGATACCTCCACTTCTACCTCCACCTGATCTTTGACAACGTCACTCTGGTGACCAGCAACAGCGCCGGGGACATCCTGGAGAGCATCCTGCGCATCGCCCCCGGGGACGTGCTGGTGGGCATCAGCTTCCCCCGGTACTCCCAGTCCACGGTGAAGGGGGTCCGGTTCGCCCATGACAGGGGGGCGGAGGTGATCGCCATTACCGACAGCCCCATGTCCCCCCTGTACTCCCTGGCCTCCTCGGCCCTGCTGGCCCGCAGCGACATGATCTCCTTCGTGGACTCCCTGGTGGCCCCCTTCAGCCTGCTCAACGCCATTATCGTGTCCGCCGGACACCGGAAGGATGCGGACATCGCTCAGATCTTCAACCGCCTGGAGGGCATCTGGGACGAGTACGGCGTGTTTGGTGACAGCGATGAGAGCTGACGCGGTGGTAGTGGGGGGCGGCCCCGCAGGGATGATGGCCGCCATTGCCGCCGGGGAGCAGGGGGTCACGGTGTGCCTGCTGGAGCCCAATGAGCGGCTTGGGAAGAAGCTGAATATCACCGGAAAGGGCCGGTGCAACCTGACCAACAACTGCGACAGGGACCAATTTCTGCGCAGCATTCCACGTAACGGAAAATTCCTTTACAGCGCCTACGCCCAGTTTGACAGCGCCGCCATGATGGCCTTTTTGGAGGACCTGGGCGTTCCGCTGAAGACAGAGCGTGGGAACCGGGTATTCCCGGTGTCGGACCGGGCCTTTGATGTGAGCGCCGCCCTGGAGCGGCGGCTGCGGCAGCTGAATGTCCGCGTGATCCGGGACAGGGCGGAGGCCCTGCTCCTCCGGGAGGGCAGGCTGGAGGGGGTGCGGGGCCAGCGGGAGGACTACCTGACCGGCAGCGTGGTGGTAGCCACCGGCGGGGTGAGCTATCCCCTGACCGGCAGTACCGGGGACGGCTACCGGCTGGCCCGGCAGGCCGGCCACACGGTGGTGGAGCCCCGGGGGTCTCTGGTCCCCCTGTGCGCCGCCGGGGATTTGTGCCCCCGGCTCCAGGGCCTGAGCCTGCGCAACGCGGCCCTGCGGGTCTATGAGAACAAGAAGATGATCTACAGCGACTTCGGGGAGATGCTCTTCACCCACTTCGGGGTCAGCGGGCCTATGGTTCTCTCCGCCTCCGCCCACATACGGCACTTTGAGAAGAAGAGCTACCGGCTGGAGATCGACCTGAAGCCGGCCTTGGACCAGCAGGCCCTGGACAAGCGGCTGGTGTCAGACTTTGCCAAGCACGCCAACAGCGACTTTGTCAACGCCTTTGAGGACCTGCTGCCCCGGAAGTTGGCGGAGCCCTTCGCGGAACTGACAGGGGTGCCCCTGCGGCAGAAGGTCCACGATCTCACCCGGGAGCAGAGGCGGCGAGTGCTGGAGCTGATGAAGGCCCTGCCGGTGGAGATCACCGGGCCCCGGCCTGTGGCGGAGGCCATCGTCACCGCCGGAGGCGTGTCGGTGAAGGAGGTGGACCCCTCCACCATGGGCTCGAAGCTGCTGCCGGGGCTCTATTTCGCGGGTGAGGTGCTGGACGTGGACGCCTATACAGGCGGGTTCAATTTGCAGATCGCATGGTCCACGGGCCGGGCTGCGGGTCTGGCCTGCGCAGGCAATTGAGGCCCACTCGTTTTATCCCAATTCGATTTTGCGTACCTGGCGAATGCAAGAAGGATTTTACAATTGCTTATTGACATATGGGGATTTGCAAACGAGATACATAGTTTTTCTCTTCTTTTTCTTGAAAGAAAAAGAAGCAAAAAGAATTTTAGAGGCTCTTCGAGCGTGTTCTATCCTGCCTTTTGGGATTCATACAACTAATATATAAGTAGAGGAACATCATGGACAGAAAGCCATACGCTATTGCCATCGACGGTCCCAGCGGGGCCGGAAAGAGCTCCCTGGCCCGCAGCGTGGCCCGAGAGATCGGGTTCGTGTACGTGGATACCGGGGCCATCTACCGCACCGTGGGCTGGGCGGCTCTGCGCCGCAGCGCGGAGGACGCCGCCGCCGTGGCGGCCCTGCTCCCCGAGATACGGATCACCATGGACTATGGGGAGGACGGGGAGCAGCGGATGTACCTGAATGGGGAGGACGTGAGCGAGAAGATCCGTCTGCCGGAGGTATCCATGGCCGCCTCCCGGATCTCCGCCCTGCCGGAGGTGCGCTCCTTTCTGCTGGACATGCAGCGGTCCCTGGCGGAGAAAAACAACGTCATCATGGACGGCCGGGACATCGGCACCGTGGTGCTGCCCCATGCGGATGTGAAGATCTTCCTCACTGCCAGCGTGGAGGATCGGGCCCGGCGGCGCTACCAGGAGCTTTGCCAGCGGGGCACGGCCAAGGACTTTGAGCAGCTTCTGCGGGAGATCAAGGAGCGGGACTACAACGACACCCACCGCGCCGCTGCGCCGCTGCGGCCGGCGGAGGACGCAGTGGTGCTGGACACCACCGGCAACACCTTCCAGCAGAGCCGGCAGCAGCTCCTGGATATCATCAGAGGACGGGTCGGGCTATGAATCGTTTTTACCGCGTTATCTATTCCATGATCGCGCCCTTTATCCGTCTCTTCTTTCCCCACCGGGTGGTGGGGCTGGAGAACCTGCCGGAGGGCGGGGCGCTGCTGTGCGCCAACCACGTCAGCGGGTGGGACCCTTTTCTCATCGCGGTGTCCCTGCCCATCGACTCCCGGCTGACGGTGATGGCCAAAGACCAGTTATTCCATATCCCCGTGGTGGGGTGGCTCCTACGCAGCGCGGGGGTGTTCCCTGTCAAGCGGGGAGGCAGCGATCTCACCGCCATGAAGACCGCCATCCGCGCCCTCAACGAGGGGGGACGGCTGCTGGTGTTCCCCGAGGGGACCCGGGTGGAGGAAGAGGGGGGCGGCGCGGCCAAGGGCGGCGTGGCCGTCATGGCCACCCGCACCGGAACCCCCATGGTTCCCATCTACTGCGGGAAACGGAAGAAGTTCCTGCGCCGGACCACCGTGGTCTTCGGCCAGCCCTACACGCCTGTGATTGCCGGCCGGCGGCCCACGGCGGAGGAGAACCGGGAGATTGCGGAGGAGGTTCTGCGCCGCATCTATGATCTGAGCGAGGTGGACGGATGGAAGTGATCGAGGCCAAAAGCGCCGGATTCTGCTTCGGCGTGGCCCGGGCGGTGAAAATCGCCCAGGAGCTGGCCAGCTCCGCCGCCAGCCCCAGAATGCTGGGAAGCGTCATCCACAACCAGCGCGTCACGGAGGATCTGGCCCGGCAGGGGATGACCGCCATCAGCAAACCGGAGGAGGCCCGGGCCGGGGACACGGTGCTGCTCCGGGCCCACGGCGTGGGCCGGGGGGTCTATGAGACCCTTGAGGCGCAGGGGGCCGAGATCGTGGACGCCACCTGTCCCAAGGTGGCCTATGTCCAGCAGCTGGTCAGCGGGGCGGAGGCGGAGGGACGCCAGCCAGTGATGATCGGCGATCCGGGCCATCCGGAGGTGCTGGGCGTGGGGGGCTGGTGCGGAAATCTCATGGTATTTTCTGGCCCGGAGGAAGTGGAGAAGTGGGCGCAAACCGCTGAAAATACGGGAGAAATGGCTCTCACAGTGGTATCGCAGACCACCCTGCGGCGAGAAATTTGGGAAAGTTCCTTAAAAATTCTAAAAAAACAGTGTACAAATCTGAAAATATTTGATACAATATGTAATGCTACGCATACGCGCCAATCGGAAGCGGCTCTCCTCGCCGCCAGGGTGGACGCTATGGTGGTGGTTGGCGATCCCAAAAGCGCCAACACGAAGCACCTGACAGAGATCTGCCGCTTATATTGCTCCCGCGTTTTCCAGATTGAAAACGCGGACGAGCTGCCCTGGGAGGGGCTGTGCGGGTGCCGCGTGGTTGGTTTGACGGCGGGGGCCTCCACGCCTGCGAGCATCATAAAGGAGGTCAAAAAGACGATGAGCGAAGAAAAAATCCAGGGCGAGAGCATGGAAAATTTTGCCGAATTGGTAGAGCAGTATACCAATACTTTAAATACAGGAGAGAAGGTAACCGGCGTGGTGACTGCCATCACCCCCACGGAAGTCCATGTGGATCTGGGCTGCAAGCAGGCCGGCTATATCCCTGTGGACCAGCTGACGGATGATCCCTCCGTGAAGCCGGAGGACGTGGTGAAGGTGGGCGATCAGGTGGAGCTGTTCGTCATCCGCGTCAACGATGTGGAGGGATACGCCACCCTGTCCAAGAAGAAGGTGGACGCCGTCAAGGTGTGGGAGAACATCGAGGAGGCCTGTGCCAACAAGGAGATCATGGAGGGCGTCGTAACCGAGGAGAACAAGGGCGGCGTCGTGGTGTCCGTGAAGGGCGTTCGGGTCTTTGTCCCCGCCTCCCAGTCCGGCCTGCCCCGTGATACGGCCATGACCGAGCTGGTCAAGCAGCGCGTGAAGCTGCGGGTCACCGAGGTGAACCGTGCCCGCCGCCGTGTGGTGGGTTCCATCAAGGTTGTGCAGCAGGAGGCCCGTGCCGCCGCCGCCGCTGAGGTGTGGGGCAGCATTGAGGTGGGCAAGCACTACACCGGCACGGTGAAGAGCATGACCAGCTACGGCGTGTTTGTGGACATCGGCGGTGTGGACGGTATGGTACATATCACCGACCTGAGCTGGAGCCGCATCAAGCACCCCAATGAGATCGTGGCCATCGGCGACACCCTGGAGGTGTACGTCATCTCCTACGATCCGGAGAAGCGGAAGATCTCCCTGGGCGTGAAGGACCGCAGCACCAACCCCTGGCAGGTGTTTATGGACACCTACAAGGCCGGCGACGTGGCCTCTGTGCGGGTTGTGAAGCTGATGACCTTCGGCGCCTTTGCCGAGGTGGTTCCCGGCGTGGACGGTCTGATCCACATCTCCCAGATTGCGGACCACCGCATCGAGAAGCCCGGCGACGTGCTGTCTGAGGGCCAGGTGGTGGACGCCAAGATCACCGCCGTGGACGAGGAGAAGCAGAAGATCTCCCTGTCCATCCGGGCCCTGCTGGCCCCCACTCCCGCCCCCGCCGGCGAGGACGAGGAGTAATTTTGAGGAATAGAAGAAGCAGGCAGCTTGCTGCCTGCTTCTTTTTGCGTTTTTTCGTTAGTTCACCAGAGCATGGCAATGGCCTGAGCGGCCATGCCCTCGCCGGAGCCGGTGAAGCCCAGCCCCTCCTCCGTGGTGGCCTTGACGCTGACCGCCTCCAGGGGCACCTTCAGGTCCGCGGCGATGTTCTCACGCATATGGGGCACATATGGGGCAATCTTGGGCCGCTGGGCAATTAGAGTCACGTCCACGTTTCCAACAGAGAATCCGCTGCGCTCCAGCAGGTCCGCAACCTCCCGCAGCAGGACGCGGCTGTCCGCCCCACGGTAGCGCTCATCGCTGTCCGGGAAGAGGCGGCCGATATCCCCCAGGGCCGCCGCCCCCAGCAGGGCGTCCATCAGGGCGTGAAGGAGCACGTCCGCATCGGAGTGACCCAGAAGGCCCTTCTCATAGGGGATGGTCACGCCGCCCAGGATCAGGGGGCGGCCCTCCGTCAGCCGGTGTACGTCGTAGCCCAGGCCGATCCGCGCCCCGCTCATGGCTGGGCCTCCCTTCGGCGCAGGAGCTCACAGGCCAGAAGCATGTCCTCCGGCGTGGTGATCTTGATGTTCTCGTAAGAGCCCTCGGTGAGGTAGACCTCCTTGCCCAGCCGCTCCACGGCGGAGCAGTCATCGGTGATCTCCGCGCCCAGGGTCTGGGCGGACTGGAGGGCAGCCCGGAGGAGCTGGGCGTCAAAGACCTGGGGGGTCTGGACGGCCCGGAGGAGAGAGCGGTCCGGAGTGCTCTCCACCTGACCGTCCCGGACGATTTTGATGGTGTCCTTCACTGGCACGGCTGGAGCGGCGGCGTTGGTGCGGTGGGCCAGGGCCACCACCCGGTCAATAAGCGCCGGATCCGCCAGAGGCCGGGCCCCGTCGTGGACCGCCAGAAAGGCCGCGTCCTCCCGGCACTCCAGGGAGGCGGCCAGCACGGACTCCAGCCGGCTCTCTCCGCCCCGGACGATCTTCACCGGCTTGGTCACGCCGTAAAGCTTGCACAGATCTCCGGTGGGGAGGAGGTCCTCCTCCCGGACGGCCACCACGATTTCGTCGATGAATCTGGCCCCGTCCAGGGCCAGCAGAGTTCGGGCCAGCACGGGGATGCCGTCCAGGGGGAGCATCAGCTTGTTCTCCCCCGCCATGCGCCGGGAGGAGCCTGCTGCGGCCACTATGGCGCTGCAAAAGGGGTGGTCTGCCTTTATCTCTTTTTTGCCGAACAGCTTGGAAAACAGCTTCATTACAGAGCGATGCCTCCTGTCATAGCCGTGGTGATGAGATCTTCGATGGCCTGATAGTCCTGCCCCATGGAGAGGACCATCTCTGAGATGAGAATCTGCTTGGCCGTGTGCAGCATCTTCCGCTCCCCAGAGGACAGGCCACGCTCATTGTCCCGCCGGAGCAGGCCCTTGATAACCCGGGCCACCTCGTAGAGGTCGCCGCTCTTCAGCTTCTGCATATTCTCCCGGTAGCGCTGGTTCCAGCTGCCGGTGAAGCGGTCCACCTCCAGGGCGGCCATGTCGCTGAGGAGCCGGGCCGCCCGCCCGGGGTCCAGGATGTTCCGGAGGCCCACCAGACCGCTGGAGGCGGTTGGAATTTTCAGCACAAGTCCTCCCACAGGCATCCGAAATACATAGTAGTCCTGCTCAGAGCCTGCAATGCGCTCAGTCACAATGCTGTCGATGACGCCCGCCCCGTGCATGGGATGGGCAACCATGTCCCCTATGCGAAACATATTCCACCCGCCTTTCCCTTATGTTTGAAATGGTATGTTTCTATTTTATACCAATTTTTCAGACAATACAAGGGGAAATCCAGCCTTTTTCCTATCAAGAGACTGTTTTTTTCAGTCTGCGGGAGGCAAACGCCGCCTGGGCGGGTCCAGGCGGGCCAATTTTTAGAGCCTGTTTAGCATCTCAACGTGTTTGGATTGGCGAGAGGATTTTTTGTCCTGCAAGGCAAAAATCCGCAGGCATCCATATCGTGCAATGACCCCATCGAGGGGGCATGCACGATTATTCTGCACGGCCCCTCGATGGGGCCGTTGCAGAATCCATAACGAAGTCAGGGCGGAAAATACGCCGCCAAGACAGGCGCGGGGAGATGCTAAACAGGCTCTTAAGCCGGAGGCAGGGGAGAGGGGGCTTCGGGCAAGAGAATCGCGGCGCGGGGCATCAGAAGGAAACCGCCCTGGGCGGGGACACGGGGCGGCATGGATAGGTCCATTACAGGGGGAACCGCTCCCGGTCCCGGCGGATCTGCTTTTCGTAGCGTTCCTCCTCGGAGAAGACACAGCCGCAGTACTTCTGCATGTAGAGCCCCAGCTCCCGGGCCCTGCTCTGCCCCTGGCGGAACCCGGGCCGGAAGTCCCGATAGAGGAAGGTTACGCCATAGCGGTCCGCCATGGTCTGGGCGGTGCGGCAGATGGCCTCGTGGTCCTGGTGGGGGCTCACCAGCAGGGTGGTGGTGAAGTGTGTGAAGCCGTTCTGGGCGGTGTGCCGGGCGGTCTCCTCCAGCCGGCAGGCGTAGCAGTGGGCGCAGCGGCCGTCGATGTCCCCGGCCACCGCCCGGACGAACTCCCGCAGGCCGTAGTCCTCCCGGACCACCAGAGCCATGCCGATGGACTCCGCGTAGCCGATGAGGGTATCCCGCCGGGCCTTGTACTCCTGATAGGGGTGGATGTTGGGATTGAACCAGAAGCTGACGGGCTCCAGACCCTCGGTCCGCAGGCTTTCCACGCAGTAGACGCTGCATGGGGCGCAGCAGGTGTGCAGCAGGAGACGCTCCATAGAATCGCCCTCTCTTCCCGAAAATAGTCCCATTCATCTTACCACGGGGGCCTGCCCTTGTCAAAAGATTATTTGTGAAAAATCTGTCAGTGTTTTGTTGACAAGGGGGGCCTCAGACGTTAGAATAGCAGGTGGATTTTGTAAGAAAGAAACAGGAGAGGGGGAGCGGATTTGGAGCAAACAGTCCGCCGGGTGCTGCTGGCCGGAACCAGCAGCGGCTGCGGCAAGACCACCGTGACCTGCGCCCTGCTGCAGGCCCTGGTGGACCGGGGGCTGCGGGTGGGGGCCTTCAAGTGCGGTCCGGACTATATAGACCCCATGTTCCACAGCCGGATCATCGGGGCCCGAAGCGCCAACCTGGACGGCTTCTTCTTCTCAGAGAACACCCTGCGCCTGCTGCTGGCCAAGAACGGCGCGGACCGGGACATCTCCGTCATCGAGGGCGTCATGGGCTACTACGACGGCGCCGGGCTCACCTCCACCGCCGCCAGCTCCTGGGAGACGGCCCGGGCTGTGGACGCGCCGGCGGCGCTGGTGGTGGACGCCAAGGGGGCGGCCCTGTCCGCCCTGGCGGTGATCCAGGGATTTCTGGATTTTCAGGAGGACAGCCGCATCCGCGCTGTCCTCTTCAACCGCTGCTCCGGCGGGGCCTACCCGGCCCTGGCCGCAGCAGTGGAGGCCCGGTTCGGCGGCAGGGTCAAGCCCCTGGGATATCTGCCGGAGCTGCCGTCCTGCCGCCTGGAGAGCCGGCACCTGGGCCTTGTCACCGCCGGAGAGGTGGCGGATCTGCGGGAGAAGCTGGCTGTCCTCTCCCGGCAGGCCCAGGAGACCGTGGACCTGGAGGGCCTGCTGGAGCTGGCAGGGACCGCGCCGCCCCTGGACGTTCAGCCGGCGGACCTGCGCCGGTACGATGAGCCGGTGCGCATTGCCGTGGCCCAGGACCGGGCCTTCTGCTTCTACTACGAGGACAGCCTGGGGGTCCTGGAGGAGCTGGGGGCGGAGCTGGTTCGCTTCAGTCCCCTGGAGGACGGGGCCCTGCCGGAGGGGATCGACGGCCTCTACCTGGGGGGCGGTTACCCGGAGCTGTACGCCCGGCAGCTGGCGGAGAACGAGCCCATGCGCCGGTCCGTCCGGCGGGCCCTGGAGGAGGGCATACCCTGCGTGGCCGAGTGCGGCGGGTTCATGTACCTCACCGAGGCCATTGGGGGGGAACCCATGGTGGGCGCTCTGCCCGGGGACTGCTTTGACAGGGGGCGGCTCACCCGGTTTGGCTACGTGACCCTGCGCTCGAAGGGGGATAACCTCCTCTGCCGGGCAGGGGAGGAGATCCGGGCCCATGAGTTCCACCACTGGGATGCCCGGCAGCCGGGGGAGGGTTTTACCGCCATTAAGCCCAGCGGCCGGAGCTGGGACTGTGTTGTGGCCACGGACCGGCTCTACGCCGGCTTTCCCCACCTCCACTTCTACGCCAACCTGAACTGCGCCCGGCGGTTCTACGAGGCCTGTCTCAGCCGGCGGCGGGAGAGGAGAGGCTGATGGAGAAGTACGTAATAAAGGAAGGGAAGCGGCTGCGCCTTGGGTACACCACCGGCTCCTGCGCGGCGGCGGCGGCCAAGGCGGCGGCAGTCCTGCTGCTGACAGGCCGCGCTCCGGACACAATAGCCCTGCGCACCCCCGGCGGCGTTCTTCTGGATCTGGCGGTGGCGGAGGCCCGGGCCGGGAAGGACTGGGCCGAGTGCGCCGTGAGGAAGGACGCGGGGGATGATCCGGATGTGACCAACGGGACCCCCATCATTGCCCGGGTCTCCCATTGGGACGGCAGCGGCGTGGACATCGACGGCGGCCGGGGGGTGGGCCGGGTGACGGCCCCAGGCCTGGACCAGCCGGTGGGCGCGGCGGCCATCAACAGCGTACCCCGGCAGATGATCCGGGCGTGCGTGGAGGAGGTCCAGGCCCTGGCGGACCACCGGGGTGGACTGCGGGTGGTCATCTCCGCGCCGGAGGGGGAGACCCTGGCCAGGCGGACCTTCAACCCCCGATTGGGTATCCAGGGGGGCATCTCCATTCTGGGCACCACGGGCATCGTGGAGCCCATGAGTGAGAAGGCCCTGGTGGATACTATCGCGGTGGAGCTGCGCCAGCGGCGGGAGCGGGGGGCGGCTTACGCCCTGCTGACCCCGGGGAACTACGGCGCGGACTTTATCCGGGATGGCCTGGGTCTGGATCCGGACCGGGCGGTGCAGGTGTCCAACTTCATCGGCGACGGCGTGGATCTGTGCCGCCAGCTGGGGTTTCGCGGCGCACTGCTGGTTGGCCATGTGGGCAAGCTGGTGAAGCTGGCCGGGGGAATGCTGAACACCCACTCCAAGTACGGGGACTGCCGCATGGAGATCCTGGCCGCCCACGCCGCGGCCTGCGGCCTGCGGCCGGAGGAGGTGGAGCGGGCGCTCTCCTGCGTCTCCTGCGACGGGGCGCTGGACGTGCTGGAGGAAGCGGGTCTGGCGGAGAGAACCCTGGAGCGGGTGACAGCCCGGGCGGCCCTCCACCTGGCCGGGCGGGCCGGGGAGGACCTGGAGACAGGGATGGTCCTCTTCTCCAAAACTCGGGGCGTCCTGGGCAGTACGCCCAACGCCGACAGTCTGCTTGCACAAATCAGACGTTCTTGAGAGGCCTTTTTCAGGGCTGCCAACTGAGCGACCAGCAGCTCTGTGAACATCTATAAAATTTTCTTTTGATTCTTTTCTTTTATAAAAGAAAAGAATGTCCACGAAAAATCAAAGGAGGCGCTATCGTATGGTTCACTTTGTAGGAGCGGGCAGCGGGGCGGCGGACCTTATCACCGTCCGGGGAGCCCGGCTGCTGGGCGAGGCGGATGTGGTGATCTACGCCGGCAGTCTGGTGAACCCGGAGCTGCTGCAATATGTCCGAGAGGGCTGTGAGATCCACAACAGTGCGCAGATGACCCTGGAGCAGGTGCTGGACGTGGTCCGGTCCGCCGAGGCGGCGGGTAAAACCACGGTCCGGCTCCACACCGGGGACTCCAGCATCTACGGCGCGGTGCGGGAGCAGTTTGACCAGCTGGAGGCGCTGGGAATTGCCTACGACGTGTGTCCCGGCGTCAGCTCCTTCTGCGGAGCCGCCGCCGCCCTGCGGGCGGAGTACACCCTGCCGGAGGTGAGCCAGACGGTCATCATCACCCGGGCCGCCGGCCGCACCCCCGTGCCGGACCGGGAGTCCATCCGCTCACTGGCCGTCCACCGGGCCACCATGGTCCTCTTCCTCAGCACAGGCCTCTCCCAAAAGCTCCAGGAGGAGCTTCTCTCCGGCGGTTACCCCCCGGAGACCCCGGCGGCGGTGGTGTACAAGGCCACGTGGCCGGAGGAGAGAGTCTTCCGGTGCACCGTGGGGACCCTGGCGGAGACCGTGGAGGGGGCGGGGCTGACCAAGACCGCCCTCATCATCGTGGGGAACTGCCTGGGGGCGGACTATGAGCGGTCCAAGCTCTACGACCCGGGCTTTACCACCGAATTTCGGAGGGGCGGAGAGTGACGGGGCCCCTGCCCCTGACCGGGGATGGCAGGCCGGTGCGGGCGGCGGTCTTCGCCTTCAGCCGCCGGGGCATGGACGTGGCCCGGCAGGTGATGGAGACCCCGGCCCAGTGGCGGGCCTTTGCCCCGACCCGGATGGCGGAGGGGGAGTTTGCGCCGATTCATCCGCCCCTGGCGGATTTTGTGGGCCCTGTCTTCCGGTGGACGGAGGTGATGATCTTTGTCAGCTCCTGCGGCATCGCCGTCCGGGCCATTGCCCCCCACGTCCGTGACAAGACCGCAGACCCTGCTGTGGTGGCAATCGACGAGACCGCCCGATTCGTGGTATCCCTGCTCTCAGGCCACATCGGCGGGGCCAACCGCTGGGCGTCGGAGCTGGCGGCACACCTGGAGGCGTTGCCGGTGGTCACCACGGCCACAGATGTGAACGGCAGATTCGCCGTGGATGCCTGGGCTGCGGAGCAGGGGCTCCACCTGGGCAGCCGCGTTGCCGCCAAGGCCGTCTCCGCCGCCATCCTGGAGGGGCCGGTGCCTCTGCGGAGCGACTTCCCCATTGTGGGGGACCTGCCCCCGGGCGTGATATCGGGGGAGAGAGGGCCGGTGGGCATCTGCGTCTCCTGGCGGCAGGGCGGTCCCTTCGATGTGTCTCTGGCGCTGTCGCCTAAAGTGGTGCGCCTGGGGATCGGGTGCCGGCGGGGGACCGGGCGGGAGGCCATCGAGGCGGCGGTCTCCAGCGTGCTGGAGGACTGGGACATCTGCCCGCAGGCGGTGAAGTGCGTATGCTCCATCGACCTCAAACGGGACGAGCCCGGCCTGCTGGACTTCTGTCGTGAGCGGGGCTGGCCCGCCGAATTTTACGCCGCCGGAGAGCTGGCGGCGGTGGAGGGGGACTTTACCCACTCGGACTTTGTCCGCGCCGTCACAGGGGTGGACAACGTGTGTGAAAGGGCGGCCCTGCTGGGGGCCGAAAAGCTGATTGTGAGAAAAACCGCCCGGGACGGAGTGACTGTGGCTGCGGCGGTGGAGCATTGGGAGGTGCGCTTTGGGTAAACTGACAGTGGTGGGCATCGGCCCCGGGAACTACGAAAATATGACCGTCCGGGCGGACGAGGCCCTGCGGGCGTGTCAGGTAATTGTGGGGTACAGCGTGTACGTGGATCTGGTGCGGGAGCGATATCGGGACAAAGAGTTTTTCACCACGCCCATGACCAAGGAGACGGATCGGTGCCGCATGGCCCTGGAGCGGGCCCGGGAGGGCGCGTCCGTGGCCATGGTCTGCTCCGGGGACAGCGGGATCTACGGCATGGCGGGCCTCCTCTACCAGCTGCGGGGGGAGGCGGAGGATCCGGAGATCGAGGTGGTTCCCGGCCTCACCGCCGCATGCAGCGGGGCGGCCCTGCTGGGAGCGCCCCTGACCCACGACTTCGCCGTGGTCAGCCTCAGCGACCGGCTGACGGACTGGGAGACCATCGAGAGGCGGCTGACTGCGGCGGCGGAGGCGGATCTCTCTCTGGTGCTCTACAACCCCGCCAGCCGCGCCCGGCCGGACTACCTGAAAAGGGCCTGCGGCATCCTGCTGCGGGTCCTGCCCAAGGACCGGCCCTGCGGCGTGGCCCGGAACATCGGCCGGACCGGGGAGGGGTACACTCTCATGGACCTGTCGGCCCTGGAGCGCTTTGACGCAGACATGTTCTGCACCGTCTTTGTGGGCAACAGCCAGACCCGGGTGATCGGCGGAAGGCTGGTGACCCCCAGGGGGTACCGGGATGTATAAATTGTGCGTCTTCGCCGGGACCACCGAGGGACGGGAACTGGTGGAGCTGCTGGAGGACCAGCCGGTGGCAGTCACCGCCTGCGTGGCCACGGAGTACGGCGAGACCCTGCTGGCGGCCCGGGAGAACCTCACCATCTCCGCCGGCCGATTGCGCCGTGAGGAGATGGAGGCCCTGCTGCGCCGGGAGGGGTTTGATCTGGTGGTGGACGCCACCCACCCCTACGCCAAGGAGGTGACGGAGCACATCGCCGGGGCCTGTCAGGCGGCGGGGACAGACTATCTGCGCCTTCTGCGGGAGGAGCAGGGCCTGCCGGCGGGTTCGGTGTGGGCCCCGGATGCGGCGGGGGCGGCCGCCCTTTTGGCGGACAGGCCGGGGAACATCCTGCTGACCACGGGCAGCAAGGAGCTGGGCCACTTTGCCTCCATCCCCGGCTTCGCCCAGAGGACCTACGCCCGGGTGCTGCCTATGGAGGCCTCCCTGCGAGCCTGCGAGGCTGCGGGGCTCAGCCCCGCCCACATCCTGGCCATGCAGGGGCCCTTTTCCAGGGAAATGAATCTGGCGATGCTCCGCGCCGTCTCCGCCGCCTGGCTGGTAACCAAGGAGGGGGGCGCGGCCGGGGGCTTTCAGGAGAAGGCGGAGGCCGCCGCCGAGGCCGGAGCGGGCCTTGTGGTGATCGGCCGGCCGCCTCAGCGGCAGGGCGTGAACTTCGCCGGTGCGGCGGAGGAGCTCCGCCGACGCTTCCATCTCCGCTGGAGGCCCAGGGTGACCCTGGCGGGCATCGGCCCGGGCAGCTGTGAGGCTATGACCGGCCAGGTCCGGCGGGCGATCCGGAAGGCGGACTGCCTCATCGGGGCCCGGCGGATGCTGGAGGCTGCCGCCTGGGCCCAGAAGCCCGGACAGGAGGCGGTGTCCCCCCAGGATATTGCCCGGTGCGTCCGGGAGAGGCCGGACTGCCGCCGGTTTACGGTGCTGCTGAGCGGGGATACGGGCTTTTTCAGCGGCGCGAAGCGGCTCCTGCCGGCTCTGGCGGACTGTCAGGTGGACATCCTGCCGGGGCTGAGCTCCCTGCAAGTGCTGTGCGCCCGGCTGGGGACCTCCTACGAGGACGTGACCTGCGTCAGTCTCCACGGCAGGGAGGGGGACATTATCCCCGATGCGAACCGATTCCGCCGTCTGTTCGTGCTGGTGGGGGGCGGCACCGACGCGTCCGGGCTGTGCGGGAGCCTGACCCAGGCAGGCCTGGGACAGGTCCAGGTCAGCGTGGGGGAACGGCTGGGGTATCCCCAGGAGCGCGTCACCACCGGCACGGCGGCGGAGCTGGCCGGGCAGAGCTTCGATCCCCTCAGCGCGGTGCTCATCGAGAACCCCCAGGCCCGCCCCTGCGCCCCCGGCCTGCCGGATGACCTGTTTCAGCGGGGAGGGGAGGGGCCGGTGGTGCCTATGACCAAGAGCGAGATCCGGGCCCTGGCCATCTCCCGGCTGCGGCTGGGGGAGGATTCCCTGTGTTGGGACGTGGGCGCGGGCACGGGATCAGTGTCAATCGAAATTGCTTTACAGGCGCGTCAGGGGAAGGTTTATGCCATAGAGAAGCGGGAGGATGCTCTGGAGCTCCTCCGGGAGAACCGGGAGAGGTTTCACCTGCGGAATCTGGAGCTGGTTTCCGGCGCCGCACCCCAGGTCTGCCAGGATCTGCCGGCTCCCACCCACGCCTTTATCGGGGGGAGTTCGGGCAATCTGCGGGAGATCGTGTCCCTGCTGCTGGAGAAGAACCCGGCGGTGCGGATCGTGGCTGCGGCGGTGACCCTGGAGTCGGTGGCGGAACTGACAGGGATTGTCCGGGACTTCCAGTTTGCGGAGCACGAGGCGCTGTGCCTGACAGCGGCCCGAAGCCGGGCGGCAGGGAACTACCACCTGATGACCGGGCAGAACCCGGTGTATCTTTTCACCATGCAGAAGGGATGATGCTATGATCTCACTTTACGCCATGCTCATCGGCTTTGGGATGGACCTCCTTCTGGGGGACCCCCAGTGCATCCCCCACCCGGTCATCTGGATCGGGCGGCTGATCTCCGCCCTGGAGCCTTACCTCCGCGCCATCTTTCCCCGCACCCCCCAGGGGGAGCGCAGGGCGGGAGCCGTGCTGTGGCTGCTGACGGCGGCTGTGTCCACGGCCCTGCCGGCCCTCATCCTCTGGGTATGTGCCCGGATCAGCCCATGGCTGCGGCTGGGGGTGGAGAGTGCGATGTGCTGGCAGATTCTGGCGGTGAAGTCCCTGGCCACGGAGAGCATGAAGGTGTACGCCGCCCTGGAGACCGGGGACCTTGAGGCCTCCCGCCGGGCGGTGAGCATGATCGTGGGCCGGGATACCGCCCGGCTGGACCGGGACGGGGTGACCCGGGCGGCGGTAGAGACCGTGGCGGAGAACACCTCCGACGGTGTGGTGGCCCCCCTGGTGTTCCTGGCCCTGGGGGGCGCGCCCCTGGGGTTCTTCTATAAGGCTGTGAACACCATGGATTCCATGCTGGGCTATGTGGAGCCGCCCTATCGGGACTTCGGCTTCTTCCCGGCCAAGGCGGACGATGTGATGAACTTTCTCCCTGCCCGGCTTTCGGCCCTGCTGATGCTGGGGGCAGGGGGGCTCCTGGGCATGAACGTGGGGCGGGGCTTCCGGATTTTTTGCCGGGACCGCCGGAACCACGCCAGCCCCAACTCCGCCCAGACCGAGTCCGTCTGCGCAGGCCTTCTGGGCCTGCGCCTGGCTGGAGACGCGTGGTACCACGGTGTGCTCCACGAAAAGCCCACCATCGGCGACCCGGACCAGGACATCCGTCCCGGGGACATCCCCCGGGCCTGCCGGCTGATGGCGGTGACGGCGGTTCTGGCGCTGGCTGTGTGTGCGGTGGCCAGATGGCTGGCAGTGGGCCTTTGGGGGTGAGAGGCGATGCTGTATGAGAGAGAGAACCCCCACGGCGGGGACATCTACCGCCAGCCGGTCCGGCTGGATTTTTCCGTCAACACCAACCCCCTGGGTCCGCCCCCTGGCGTGATCCGGGCAGTGGAGTCCAGCGCCCAACTGCTGGACCGATATCCGGACCCCTGCTGCCGGGATCTGGTGGGGGCCCTGGCCGCCTACGAGGGGGTGCCGGAGCGGTTCATCCTGTGCGGGTGCGGCGCGGCGGAGCTGATCTTCTCCTACTGCGGGGCCCTGCGGCCTGGAAAGGCCCTGGAGCTGGCCCCTACCTTCTCCGAGTACGCCGCCGCCCTGGAGGCCTTTGGCTGTCAGGTGGAGCGGTACGCCCTGGAGGAGGAAATCGGGTTCGCCTTGACGGAGAAATTCTTGGACACCTTGGAGCAGACGGAATGTGAAGTGGTTTTCCTTTGCAGCCCAAACAACCCCACAGGGCGGCTGACAGACCCGGGACTGCTGGCGGAGGCCTGCGAAATCTGCCTCCGGCGGGGGCTGCGGCTCTTTGTGGACGAGTGCTTTCTGGAGCTGAGCGACGGCGGACGGAGCGCCTCCCTGGCGGACCAGCTGGAGCGGTTCCCGGGGCTTTTCCTGCTCAAGGCCTTCACCAAGAGCTACGCCATGGCGGGGCTGCGGCTGGGGTACTGCCTGTGCGGAGACGGGGCGCTGCTGGAGGCCATGGGGCGGCTGACCCAGCCCTGGAACGTGTCCGTGCCCGCCCAGGCGGCCGGTCTGGCGGCCCTGGAGGAGGGGGCGTATCTGGCCCGGGCCCGGACCCTCATCGGCCGGGAGCGGCCCCTGCTGGCGGCGGGCCTGACAGCGCTGGGGCTCACCGTATGTCCCTCCCAGGCCAACTATCTGCTGCTGAAGAGCCCGGTGGAGCTGGCCGGGCCCCTGCTGGAGCAGGGGATCCTCATCCGCTCCTGCGCGAACTATCACGGCCTGGGGCCCGGGTGGTACCGGGCGGCGGTGAGGGGGCCGGAGGAGAACGAGGAGCTGCTGATGGCGCTGGCGTCTATTTTATAGGTGCATAATTTTTCGGTTCTTTTCTCGTGGGCAGCTGAGGGCGTGTCTGTTCACAGAAAAAGAATGACTACACAATCATTAAACGTCAAAACAAAAGGAGCGGCCTCACATGGCAAAGAACATCATGATCCAGGGTACTATGTCCAACGCGGGAAAGAGCCTGCTGGCGGCGGGGCTGTGCCGGGTGCTGCGTCAGGACGGATACCGCGTGGCGCCCTTTAAGAGCCAGAACATGGCCCTCAACTCCTTCATCACCCGGGAGGGCGGGGAGATGGGCCGGGCCCAGGTGGTTCAGGCGGAGGCGGCGGGAATCGCGCCGGACGTGCGGATGAACCCAATCCTCCTCAAGCCCACTACGGATATGGGCAGTCAGGTAATTGTGGGCGGCCGGGCCCTGGGGAACATGGGGGCCATGGAGTACTACCGGCGGAAGGCGGAATTCCTTCCGGCAGTGCTGGAGGCCTACCGCAGTCTGGCGCGGGACTTTGATGTCATTGTCATCGAGGGGGCTGGGAGTCCGGCGGAGATCAATCTCAAGCGGGAGGACTTTGTGAACATGGGTCTGGCCCGGCTGGTGGACGCGCCGGTGCTGCTGGTGGGGGACATCGACCGGGGGGGCGTGTTCGCCCAGCTCTACGGCACCGTGGCCCTGCTGGAGGAGGATGAGCGGGCGCGGATCAAGGGGATCGTGGTCAACAAGTTCCGGGGGGACCGGGCCATTCTGGAGCCGGGGCTGGAGACCCTGGAGAGGCTGTGCGGCGTGCCGGTGGCGGGGGTGGTGCCCTACCTCCACGTGGATGTCGACGACGAGGACAGCCTCTCCTCCCGCTTTGACGGCGGCCGGGCCCGGGGGCTCATCGACATCGCGGTCATCCGCCTGCCCCGGATCTCCAACTTCACTGATTTCAGCCCTTTTGAGCGGTATGACGGCGTATCCTTGCGGTACGTGGACCGGGTGCGGGACCTGGGGGAGCCGGACCTCATCCTTCTTCCGGGTACCAAGAGCACCATCGGAGACCTCCTCTGGCTGCGGCAGAGCGGACTGGAGGCATCGGTGCAGAAGGCGGCGGCCAAGGGGACGGTGATCCTGGGCGTGTGCGGCGGCTACCAGATGCTGGGCCGGTCCATTGCGGACCCGGAGGGGGTGGAGGCCGCCGGCGTGCGGGAGGTGGCCGGACTGGGATTGCTGGAGATGGACACCGTGTTCTCCAGTGACAAGCGGCAGACCCAGACCAGAGGGACCCTGGGCAGGGTGGAGGGGGCGCTGGCCCCCCTCGGCGGCCTCGCCTATGAGGGCTATGAGATCCACATGGGCCGCAGCGTGTCCGGGGAGACCGGGGCCCTGCCGGCGCTGGCGGGGGGCGGGAACGTGTATGGCACCTATATCCACGGCATCTTCGACACACCGGAGGTGGCGGACGGAGTGCTGCGGGCCCTGTGCCTGCGCAGGGGCGTGGACTTTGCCGCCCTGGGGGCCTTCGACGCGTCCGCCTATAAGGAGCGGCAGTACGATTTGCTGGCCGACGGGGTGAGGGGGAGCCTGGACATGGACCTCATCTACCAAATCCTGGAAAGAAAAGTCTGATTTTCTATGGAAAGCCGTCTTCGCCCGCAGGGCGGAGCGGCTTTTTTCGGTCTCTGGAGGATTTTCTGACGGAAATAGACTTGCGGCCTGGAAAGATATCTGCTATACTGTCTCTCGTATGCCTATAACGGATTTTAGCCCGAAGAGGGCAGAATACATGTAAAGGAGACATCAGCATGACATTTTCTTATCGGCCCAGCGGCGTCTGCTCCACCATGATTGATCTGGAGCTGGAGGACGGGATCATCCAGTCCGTGCGCTTCACCGGCGGATGCAACGGCAACCTTCAGGGCATCTCCCGTCTGGTGGAGGGCATGGGCGCTCAGGACGCCATTGAGAAGCTCCAGGGCATCCGGTGCGGCTGGAAGCCCACCAGCTGTCCGGACCAGCTCTCCAAGGCCCTGGCCGCGGCGATGAAGGAGGAAAAATAGACCGCCTCCCGCCGCGGCGGCGGACAGGAGGCGTCTGTCCGGCGGTCTGACGGCGGGATCCTCCCCTAAATTGTTAATTTTTATCAGAAAAACGAAAAAACTACTGGAAATATCGAACCTGCTGTGATACAATATAATGCTGGCTGACTGTGAGAGGCCGACAGTAAACGGAGGAAAGTAAAATGAGTGTGAAAAGCTGTGAAAAGTTAGAAAAAAGCATGGTTGCGCTGACCGTGGAGGTGGGCGCGGCCGATTTTGAGGCTGCTGTTGAAAAGGCCTATAAAAAGCAGCGCGGCAGCATCCGTATGCCCGGCTTCCGTCCCGGGAAGGCCCCCCGCAAGATGATCGAGAGTATGTACGGCGCCAGCGTGTTCTACGAGGAGGCCGTGAATATCGCCCTGCCCGACGCCTATGGGACCGCTGTGAAGGAGCAGGAGCTGAAGGTGGTGGGCTACCCCGAGGTGGAGCTGATCAGCGTGGGCAAGGAGGGCTTCTCCTTCAAGGCCACGGTGGCAGTGTACCCCGAGGTGAAGCTGGGCCAGTACAAGGGCCTGGAGGCCCCCAAGGCGGAGGTGAAGGTTGTCGCCGCCGACGTCAATGCCCGCCTGAAGGAGATGGCCGAGCGCAACAGCCGCATGGTCAGCGTGGAGGACCGGGCTGTGAAGAAGGGCGACATCGCCAACATCGACTTCGAGGGCTTCCTGGAGGGCGTGCCCTTTGACGGAGGCAAGAGCGACAGCCACGATCTGGAGATCGGCTCCGGCAGCTTTGTCCCCGGCTTTGAGGATCAGGTCATCGGTATGGAGATCGGCCAGGAGAAGGATCTGAACATCACCTTCCCCGAGGACTATCACGCCGATCTGGCGGGCAAGAGCGTGGTGTTCCACGTCAAGCTCAACGCCATCAAGGTCAAGGAGGTGCCCGCCCTGGACGACGAGTTCGCCAAGGACGTCTCTGAGTTCGACACCCTGGCGGAGCTGAAGAAGGACGTGAAGGCGAAGCTGGTCCAGGAGCGCGAGGAGGCCGGCAAGCGGGCCTTTGAGGACATCGTCATGGGCAAGGCCGCCGAGAACATGGAGGCGGATGTGCCCGACGCCATGGTGGAGGAGCAGGCCCGCCGGTATATGGAGAACCTGCGCCGTCAGGTTCAGGCCCAGGGCATCCCCTTTGACCAGTACATGAAGATGACCAACATGGACGAGGAGAAGCTTCTGGAGGAGGCCCGCACCCCCGCCATGGGTCAGGTGCGCATGGATCTGACCATCGCCGCCATCGTGGAGGCAGAGAATCTGGAGGCCTCCGATGAGGAAGTGGAGGCTGAGCTGGCCAAGATGGCCGGCCAGTACGGCATCGACGTGGAGAACATGAAGAAGTACATGGACGTCGAGGTGGTCCGCGAGCAGGTGTTGCGGGGCAAGGCCGTGGCCGTGGTGGCGGACAGCGCTGTGGCCGTCAAGCCCGCCGAGGAGGAGAAGCCCAAGCGGAAGTCCAAGAAGGATGAGGAGGCCCCCGCGGAGGAGAGCGCGGAGTAACCCCAAAAGCGGCGGGGCCGCTGTGGGTGTACTAAAATTTTCCCCAAGAGGTTAGAATAGTGTGGCGGCGGGTCCGCCTGCCGGGCAGGGGAGGGAGACCCCATTCATTCAGGAGGTAATTCTATCATGAGTTTAGTCCCATACGTAGTGGAGCAGACCAACCGGGGGGAGCGGTCCTACGACATCTTTTCCCGTCTGCTCAATGACCGCATCATCTTCCTGGGCGAGGAGGTCAACGCCACCACCGCCGGGCTGGTGGTGGCCCAGCTCCTGTATCTGGAGGCCCAGGACCCTGACAAGGATATCCAGCTCTATATCAACAGCCCCGGCGGCTCCATCACCGACGGCATGGCCATCTACGACACCATGCAGTACGTCAAGTGCGACGTGTCCACCATTTGCATGGGCATGGGGGCCAGCATGGCGGCTTTCCTGCTCTCCTCCGGCGCCAAGGGCAAGCGTCTGGCTCTGCCCAACGCGGAGATCATGATCCACCAGCCCTCCGCCGGCACCAAGGGCCAGATCACCGACATGGCCATCCACCTGCGGCGGCTGGAGATCATCAAGCGGCGGATGAACAGCATTCTGGCGGACAACACCGGCCAGAGCATTGAGACCGTCACCGCCGACTGTGAGCGGGACAACTTCATGACCGCCGAGGAGGCCAAGGAGTACGGCATCATCGACAAGGTCATCTATTCCAGATAGCGCCATATCAGAAGTATCTATCAGTGGTAGGAAGGGAATTAGTCCATGAATGACGAGACGAAAAAGTCTCTGCGCTGCTCCTTCTGCGGCAAGCGGGAGGAGGAGGTGCGGCGGATGATCCAGGGCCCCGGGGCCCGCATCTGCGACCAGTGCGTGAATCTGTGCATGAGCGTACTGGATGAGGAGCTGGGCGGACAAGACAGCTTTCCTCCGGTTGATTTGCCGGATAAGCTGCCCGTCCCCCGTGAGATCCGGGAAACTCTGGATCAGTATGTCATCGGCCAGGACAGCGCCAAGGTGGCTCTGGCGGTGGCGGTGTATAACCACTACAAGCGCATCCAGTTCGGCGGCGGAGAGGATGTGGAGCTCCAGAAGAGCAACATCCTTATGATCGGCCCCACCGGATCCGGCAAGACCCATATCGCCCAGACCCTGGCCCGGACCCTTCAGGTGCCCTTCGCCATTGCCGACGCCACCACCCTCACCGAGGCCGGCTACGTGGGCGACGATGTGGAGAACATCCTCCTGCGTCTGCTCCAGGCGGCGGACTATGACGTGGATCTGGCGGAGCACGGGATCATCTATGTGGATGAGATCGACAAGATCGCCCGCAAGAGCGAGAACACCTCCATCACCCGGGACGTGTCCGGCGAGGGAGTGCAGCAGGCCCTGCTGAAGATCCTGGAGGGCACGGTGGCCAATGTTCCGCCCCAGGGCGGGCGCAAGCACCCCCACCAGGAGTTCATCCAGATCAACACCAGAAACATCCTTTTCATCTGCGGCGGCGCCTTCGACGGCCTGGACAAGATCATCGAGCGGCGCACGGATCGGCGGAGCATGGGCTTTGACTCCCCCCTCCAGAGCAAGAAGGACCGGGACGTGGGGGCCATCCTCAAGGAGGTCCAGCCCCACGATCTGCTCAAGTTCGGCATCATCCCGGAGCTGGTGGGCCGCCTGCCCATCATCGCGCCTCTGGACTCTCTGCACCGCGAGGATCTGGTGCGCATCCTCACCGAGCCGAAAAACGCTCTGGTCAAGCAGTACCAGAAGCTGCTGGAGTACGACAAGGTGGAGCTGGCCTTTGATGAGGGAGCTCTGGATGCCGTGGCCGACAAGGCCATTGAGCGCAACATCGGCGCCAGAGGGCTTCGGGCGGTGATGGAGGGCCTGCTGACAGATATCATGTACGACATCCCCTCCGATCCCACGGTGGAGAAGGTGGTCATCACCCCCGCCTGCGTCCGGGGCGAGTGCGGTCCTACCCTGGTCCGGGCCAGCGGCCGGGAGCAGGTGCTGGAAAAGCACTCCGCAAGCACGGCGTCATAGAGGAGTATACATTCTTTTCTTTGTGAACAGAGGACAGAATCAGAAGAACGCTTTGAACCTCCCGGGCTGTCTGCGGTCTGATGCTGGACCGCCGGCAGTCTGGGGGATTCCGTGCGCTCTTTGATTCATTTCCTCTCAAGAAAAAGAATGTATACTTGTTTTTTAAGGAGATCCAACGGAATGGATATGATCGAAAATACAACCATGAATATACCAGTTCTAGCCTTGCGAGGACTGACCATCTTCCCAGGCTGCATCATCAGCTTTGACGTGGAGCGGGACATCTCGATCCGCGCCCTGGAGCGGGCCATGGAGCAGGAGCAGCTTATCTTCCTGGTGGCCCAGCGGGAGCTGGGGGAGCCCCAGCCTGGGGAGCGGGATCTGTACGGCGTGGGCACCGTTTCTATGATTCGTCAGATCCTCCGCATCGGCGATTCCACCGTGCGGGTGATGATGGAGGGCCGGAGCCGGGCAAAGCTGCGCCGGCTGTGGCAGACGGAGCCCTACCTCCAGGGCAACGTGGAGCCCATGGCGGAGGGGAAGGCCCGCCTGTCCAACTCCCAGCTGGAGGCTCTGCTGCGCCAGACCTACACCAATTTCGCCGGATATGCCTCTCTGGCCCCCCGGCTGGGCGGGGAGGTCATGGCCGCGGTCATGGATGACCGGGAGCCTGGCCATCTGGCGGACTTCATCACCCAGAACATCATGCTCCGGTACCAGGACAAGCAGGCGGTGCTGGAGGAGCTCCGGCCCGTGCCCCGTCTGCGGAAGGTCAACGAGCTGCTGGCCCGGGAGACGGAGGTCCTCTCCTGCGAGCACGAGCTGGAGGGCAAGATCCGCCGGGAAATGGGGGAGGTCCAGCGGGACCACATCATCCGGGAGCAGATCCGACTGCTCCAGCAGGAGCTGGGGGAGGATGAGGACACCGAGCTGAACGACTACCGGGCCAAGATCATGACCCGGCAGCTCGCCGAGGAGGTGGAGCAGAAGCTGCTCAGGGAGGTGGACCGGCTGGCCAAGCAGTCCTACTCCAGCGCCGAGGCCTCCGTGATCCGCAACTACCTGGACGTGTGCCTGGAGATGCCCTGGGGGGAGGAGACCAAGGAGCGGGCCAGCGTGTCCGCAGCCAGAAAGATCCTGGACCGGGACCACTTCGGCCTGGAGAAGGTGAAGGAGCGGATCTTGGAGTTCATCGCCGTGCGGCAGATGAACCCGGAGGCCAAGGGGCAGATCATCTGTCTGGTGGGCCCGCCGGGCGTGGGCAAGACCTCCGTGGCCATCTCCGTGGCCAAGGCCCTCAACCGGAAGCTGGCCCGGCTGAGCCTGGGAGGCGTACGGGACGAGGCGGACATCCGCGGCCACCGGAAGACCTACATAGGGGCCATGCCGGGCAGGATCGTCAACGCCATCTCCCAGAGCGGCAGCATGAATCCTCTGTTGCTGCTGGATGAGATTGACAAGATGGGCAGCGACTACCGGGGGGACCCCTCCGCCGCCATGCTGGAGGTGCTGGACAGCGAGCAGAACTACGCCTTCCGGGACCACTTCCTGGAGATCCCCGTGGATCTGAGCCGGGTGCTGTTCATCACTACCGCCAACACCACCTCCACCATTCCACGGCCCCTGCTGGACCGGATGGAGATCATCGAGCTGACCAGCTATACCGATGAGGAGAAGCTGCAAATTGCACGGCGCTACCTGCTGCCCAAGCAGATGAAGGAGCACGGCCTGACCAAGACCGCCCTCCGGGTCAGTGACGAGGCCCTCCGGGATATCATCACCGGCTACACCAAGGAATCCGGCGTCCGCTCCCTGGAGCGGATGATGGGAAAGCTGTGCCGCAAGGCGGCCATGCGTCTGGTAACAGGTGATGTAAAGCGCATTTCCATTACAGAGGAAAACCTGGAGGAGCACCTGGGGGTGCGCCGCTATCTGCCTCCGGCCGCCGCAAAGGAGCAGGTGGGCGTGGTCAACGGCCTGGCCTGGACCGAGGTGGGCGGCGAGCTTTTGGAGGTAGAGGTCAACGTGATGGAGGGCACCGGCAAGCTGGAGCTCACCGGCAACCTGGGGGATGTGATGAAGGAGTCCGCCCAGGCCGCGGTCAGCTGCATCCGCAGCCGGTCCGCCCAGCTGGAGGTGGACCCGGAGTTCTACAAGAACCGGGACATCCACATCCACTTCCCCGAGGGCGCGGTACCCAAGGACGGCCCCTCCGCCGGTATCGCCATTACAACGGCCGTGGTGTCCGCCCTGACGGGGAGGAAGGTCCGTTCCGATATTGCCATGACCGGGGAGGTGACCCTCCGGGGCCGGGTGCTGGCTATCGGCGGGCTGAAGGAGAAGACCATGGCCGCCAAGCGCAGCGGTATCCACACGGTCATCATTCCCCGGGAAAACCAGCGGGATCTGACAGAGATCGATCCCGTGGTCCGGGAGAGCCTGCGCTTCATCACAGCGGAGACCATAGACGACGTTCTGCCCCAGGCCCTCTGTCCATCGGAGCGGCGGGAGGAGCCGGAGCGCCAGCGGGAGGAGATCATCACGGCCTTTGTCCCCGTGGAGCAGAAGGTGCAGGACGGGTCTCTGCGCCAGTAGGAGGGCATCTGTGAATTTTAACAAGGTTGAATTTGTGCTCTCCGCCGCGTCCCGGGAGGGATTTCTGCGGGATGGGCTGCCCCAGCTGGCCTTTGCGGGCCGGTCCAACGTGGGCAAGAGCTCGGTAATTAACCGGCTGGTGAACCGGAAGAACTTCGCCCGGGTGGGCGCCTCGCCGGGGAAGACCAGCCAGATCAACTACTTCCGCCTGGACGGCGCGGCCTATCTGGTGGACCTGCCGGGCTACGGCTACGCCAAGGTGTCCAAGGCGGAGCGGGATCGGTGGGGGCGGCTGA